>NZ_JBIWOK010000005.1:0-506963 GCF_044767675.1 Streptomyces sp. NPDC101219 | reverse complement strand
GACATCGAGGACCTCTCCGAGGTCGAGTACCTCTACTGGGTCGGCTGCGCCGGCGCCCTGGAGGACCGCGCCAAGAAGACCACCAAGGCCTTCGCGGAGCTGCTGCACATCGCGGGCGTGAAGTTCGCGATCATGGGCGGCGACGAGAAGTGCACCGGTGACTCCGCCCGCCGCCTCGGCAACGAGCCCCTGTTCCAGGAGCTCGGCATGGAGAACGTCACCGCGCTGAACATGGCCTTCGGCGAGGAGATCGACGACGAGGGCAACGTCACGCCCGAGTCGAAGAAGCCCAAGTCGGCGAAGAAGATCGTCGCCACCTGCCCGCACTGCCTCAACACCCTCGCCAACGAGTACCCGCAGCTCGGCGGCGACTACGAGGTCATCCACCACACCCAGCTGCTCCAGCACCTGGTGGACGAGGGCAAGCTGATCCCGGTCACCCCGGTCGAGGGCCTCATCACCTACCACGACCCGTGCTACCTGGGCCGCCACAACAAGATCTACACGCCCCCGCGCGAGATCATCGGCAAGGTCCCGGGCCTGCGCAACGAGGAGATGCACCGCCACAAGGAACGCGGCTTCTGCTGCGGCGCCGGCGGCGCCCGGATGTGGATGGAGGAGCGGATCGGCAAGCGCATCAACAACGAGCGCGTCGACGAGGCCCTCGCCCTCAACCCGGACATCGTCTCCACCGCCTGCCCGTTCTGCCTCGTCATGCTCACGGACTCCGTGAACGGCAAGAAGAACGACGGCAAGGCCAAGGAGTCCATCCAGGTCGTCGACGTCTCCCAGCTCCTGCTGGAGTCCGTCAAGACCCCGCTGGACCCGCAGGACACGGCCGAGGCGGAGAGCGAGCCGGAGTCCGAGCCCGTGAAGTAGGCAGCGGACCGGGCTGTGCCCGGCGGTTCGACTGGGCGCAGCGCGTGAGCGGAAAGAGGAGAGGATGTCCCGGGCCACCGAACGGTCGAAGCGGACCTGCAGTGGATATGCGCAGGACTGGGTCGTCTGGTCGAGATTCTGCGCCGAGACCGGACTGCCGCCGCTGTCCGTGACGTCCGGCGCGCTGGTCCGGTTCGTGGAGTGGCTGTGGGTACAGCCGGGCTGGCGGAAGGGCACCCGGGCGGCCCCGTCGACCATTGACCGACGGATCTGGGGAACCGTGGCCACTGCCCGCACCGAGCACGGACTCGTGCTGGACAGGGGCGTCGCGCGCAGAGCCTGGGAGCGGCTGAAGCAGTTGGTGGAGCTGGCGGACGACGGCGTCGAGACGCGCGGTCGCGGGCCGTGGCCCTGGTAGCCGCACCGGTGCGGGTCATCGGCTGACACGTCCGGTTCACTACGGTTTCTACATGCCAGAGCCGGGAGCAAGGGACGTACTGCCAGTACTACGACCCCGAGACCGGCCTCCACTACAACTACTTCCGCCACTACGACCCCGAGACCGGCCGCTACACCTCCCCCGACCCGCTGGGCCTGGCTCCCGCCCCGAACCCCGTCGCGTACGTGGACAACCCGTACAGCGGGTGCGACCCGCTGGGCCTCATGCCCAAGTACACGAAGGAGGAGAAGGCCCAGCAGGCCAGGGGAAAGGCCCTCCAGACCGCGGACGAGGTCGTCGAGAGAGCCCAGGGCGACCGGATGAGGAAGGCCCGTAACTACCACGCCGATTCCATGCACGGCTTCAGCGACGAACGGGTCCTGGAGATCCTCAAGAGCCCTGACGCGGTGTACCACTCGACGGCGGGCAGCGGAAGGCTGATCTTCCGGCACGGGGAGGACATCGTGGTGGCGGAGGGCCGCGGCGCCGGGGCAGGAAATGTCATCACGGCGTACGGTCCGTCCGGCATCAGGGGCGACTCAGGCGCGAGCGCTCGGCGGCCTCCCCACCGACCCCGGTGGGCCGATCACCCACACGGACGTGGTGGAGGGCAGGATTCCGGCCAAGGACGGCTATATGGCTCCTGGAGTGCAGATTCGATGAGGCGGCATTCACCATGAGACTCACCCTCGACGGCGACTGGCATGCGACGGTGACGGACGGTCCGCTGGGCATCGCCCCGCGATTCGACTTCCCGGGCCAATCTGTGCGCATCGCGGAGTACGCGGACGTGGCGGAATGGCAGCAGTTCCTCGTGGACACGTTCGGCAGCCAGGAGTGGCTGTGGGACGACCCCGACGAGCTCCGGTTCGCCCCGGACAGCCGGGAACTGGTCGGCGCCGGGTTCCGGTTGCCCTCCGAGTCCGCTTCCGCCGAGGACTGTGCCCGCGTTCCCCGCACGCCGACGGTCCGCCCGGGTGGGCTCCGGGCGGACGAGGCCCGGGACTTCCGCCTGGAGCCGACCACAGAACTCTGCCGCGCTCCCGGTGATGCGGTGCTGACCTGTCTGCGCGACCTCGACGCCCTGGACGGGCCGCTGGAGGCCCGCATCGGCATCGCCCCCGAGGTGGCGCTCCTCGTCCAGCACAGCACGGTCGTCGGCTGGAGCCTGACCGACCCGGTCCGGTACCTGACCACCGGGTTCGCAGCCCCCGACCCCCACCCTCCCTCCCCGGCCACCCGTCGGCTGCTCACCGAGTGCCTGGACCTGATCACCACGCCACTGCTCTACGAAGTGCTGGACCGGAACCCGGCCACCTTGGCCCGCCTCCAGGCCGCCGACAAGGCCCTGCGCGACCAGCGCGAGGACCGCCACCGCGTAGACTCCCTGCTCGCGCTCATCAGTAACCTGGTCGAGGACTACGCCGACCGGCCAACCGGGCGGGAGCCGTGAACCACCGGCAGGATGACGACGGCCGGGTCCCGGATGAGGAATGAGACGTCGATGACGGCGAGACTCGGGTTCGACGGCAGCTGGTCCGCGGCGGTGACAGGCGATCCGCTCGACCTCGTCCCTCGTCTCATCGGCATGTCCCTGATCGTGTCCCCTTATACGGACCGGGTGGAACGGGAGAGGTTCTTCGCGGACACGTTCGGCAGCCATGACGTGCTGTGGGACCTCCCCGACGTCTTCCGCTTCTCCCCGGGCGACCGGAAGCTGGTCGGAGCCGAGTTCCGCATCCCGGAAGAGGCCGCCTCGGCCGAGGACTCGGCCCGCGTTCCCGACAGGCCCGGAGTACGCCCGGGCGGTCTGCAGGCGGACGAGGTGAAGGACTTCCGGCACGAGATGTGCACGGTGCTGTGCCGCGCTCCCGGTGACGCCGTGCTGACCTGCCTGCGCCACCTCGACATCCTGGACGAGCCTCTGGAGGCCCGCATCGGCATTGCCCCCGACGCGGCGCTCCTGGTCCAGCACGGCACTGTCGTCGGCTGGAGCCTCACGGACCCCGCGCGTTACCTGACCACCGGCTTCGCCGCACCTGACCCCGCTCCCCCCGTCCCGGCCACCCGCCGCCTGCTCACCGAATGCCTGGATCTGGTCACCGTGGTGCCGGTGGTCGACGGCCTGGTCGACGGCGAACCGGCCGCCCTGGCCCGTCTCCAGGCCACCGACAAGGCCCTGCGCGAGCAACGCGAGGACCGGCACCGGACCGACGCCCTGCTGGAGTTGATCGCCACCTACGTGGAGGACTACGGGAACTGGTGAGTGGGGGAAGGTTCCAGGGAGTCATCGGGGAGCCCGAACGGGGTGCTCGGTCCGGACGGCACCTTCACGGTCCACAACCCGAACAGCCCGCACTGCAACTCGGATGCGGCCCATGCCACACACATCCCCTGGCCGGCCCAGTCGCCACTTCCGCGCTAGGGGCGAACGGATGTTTCATTTTGAAGTCTCACAATTTCATCAGCATGGCGCGAATGATCCTGGAAGTCGATGCGCGGGCACGAGAACGCGCGGCCGGCGAAGTGTCCGACCACGTGGGCTCATATACGTCTGCCCAGGCATCGGCTCTGGCGACACTGCTGGCGGCAACTGCTGCCTCGGAAGAGGAGAACTCCGCCCGGGAAGCCGAGTTGCACGCCCTCATCGAACTCGCATCCACCGGCCATGTCGGCCTTGACCACCTGTCTCCTCTGCGTGAGATCGTCCTCGGCGACCTTCCTCCACAGCTCCGCGACTATGTCAGCGATCTGCTGGAAGGATGAAGGCTCAGGACGGGCAGCCGGCGCCGTCCGGTCCCGGAACACCGCCACGCCGCCAGGAACCGGACGAGACGAGGCAACACCCTGCCCCGCAGGTTTCGGCGCACGGAAGGAATGGGCTCGCGAACCGGCTCGGCCTCGCGGCGGGCACGTTGTGGGCACGACCAGTACGTGGCGGGCTCGTCGAAGGCGGGGGTCAACGCCCTGATGGGCGGCAACCCGCACGCCTCCGCGGAGCAGATCGCCCAGCAGGGCCGGGGCGAGGTGTTCACGCCGGACTATTTGAATGCGGACTGGAGCAGGGGCCGAGGCGCTGGGCGGCTTGCCCACCGATCCCGGTAAACCGATGACGGCACGCGGACGTGGTGGAGGGCAGGATGCCTGCCAAGAACGGCTACATGGCTCCCGCAGAGCAGGTCAGATGAGGTGGCATTCACCATGAGAGTCACCATCGACGACGACTGGACCGCGACGGTGACGGGTGATCCGCTGCACATCACCCCACGTTTCGATTTTCGGGACTTTCGTGTGCGCGTCGCGGCGTACGCACATGTCGAGGAACGCGGGCGGTTCCTTCTGGACACCTTCGGCAGCCAGCCGTGGCTGTGGGACACGCCCGACGAGCTTCGGTTCGACCGGGCCGGCCGGGAACTGGTCGGCGCCGAGTTCCAGTTCCCCGGCGTTGAAGCCGCCGATGCCGAGGACTCTGCCCGCGTTCCCGCCACACCCCTCCCTCACCCGTGCGGTCTCCGCGCGGACGAGGTCCGGGACTTTCGCCTGGAGGTGACCTCTGAGCTCTGCCGCGCTCCCGGTGACGCCGTGCTGACCTGCCTGCGCGACCTCGACGTCCTCGACGAGCCTCTGGACGCCCGCGTCGGCATCGCCGCCGACGTGGCGCTCCTGGTCCAGCACGGCACCGTCGTCGGCTGGAGCCTCACGGATCCCGTCCGGTATCTGACCACCGGCTTCGCCGCCCCCGACCCGGCTCCCCCCGTCCCGGCCACCCGGCTCCTGTTCACCGATTGCCTGGACGTCATCACCACGCCGCTGCTCGACGAGGTGAGGGAACGGAACCCGGCCGCCCTGGCCCGGCTCCGGGAGATCGACAAGGCCCTGCGCGCCCAGCGCGAAGACCGGCACCGTGCCGACGCCCTGCTCTCGCTCATCGGCAACCTGGTGGAGGACTACGCCGACCGGCCAACCGGGCAGAACCCGTGAACCACCGGCCACGGCCGCGGCCCTGGCAACGGGGCTGACACGGACGCGACACCTCCGTCCGACTGCGGTGAGGACACGGGCGTGTGCACATGCAGAATGGCGCACGTGATGACGCCGCTCGAGGACGGCGCCAACCGGGGGGAATGGTAATGGCAGCAGATGCAGTGCCCATGGTCTTCGTCCACGGGACGCGCTTCAGCGCGGGACAGTGGAGCAGCCAACTCGCCGCGCTCCGGGACGAGTTCCCGGTCGTGGCCGTCGACCTGCCCGGCCACGGGGAGCGCTCGGCCCAGCCCTGGAGCCTGAGCGCCGCGACGGACATCATCGCTTCCGCGGTGGACTCGCTCGGCCGCGGTCCGGCTCTCGTCGTCGGGCACTCACTCGGCGGCTACGCCGCACTGGAGTTCGCGCGGTGCCGTCCGGAACACCTGCGCGGGCTGGTCCTCGCGGGCGCCAGTGCCTCCACTCGCGGCTTCTGGGCGGCGCCCTACCGGTTGGTCGCCGGCCTGGTTTCCCGTATGCCTGCCGATCGCCTGGCCGGGTGGAACGACTGGTTGCTGCGGCGGCTCTACCCAGCGGAAGTGGTGGAAGCGACCATCCGCTCGGGCTACGCCTTCCATACCCTGCCGGCAGCCTGGGGCGAGGTGCTCGGGCGCTTCGACGCCGATGCGATGCGCCATGTGAAGGCTCCGGTCCTCATTCTGAACGGCGAGAAGGACACCGCCTTCCGGGCCGGAGAGGCGGACTTCGTCCGCGCGCATCCGCACGCTCGCGTCGAAGTGATCCCGCGGGCACGGCACTTGGCGAACTTCGACGCCCCGGAGGCGTTCACCGACGCCGTCCGCCGCTTCGCCCGCCGGCTCTCCGCCGACGGCTGAGCGCCCCGCGGGAGTGATCGGCGGCGCCCTGTGGCAGCCGGCCGAGGGAAGAGGTCGGTTCCGGTGAGGCGTCAGGTGTGCCGTGTGAGGTCCGAAACTTTCGTTCACTCGGCACATGATTGCGCCATCCTCCCGTTGATCTCCTTCTCGTGCTCGCAGCGGTAGCCGCGAGAGGTGGGCTGACCTGGATAGATGTGCGCCTAGTGGTTGTCTTCGTCGCGCCGGACTTTCCGAAAGGATGTCGAAAGTGTTGACAGGGTCATGGCGCTCTGCGAGAACTGTGGCCACCGACAGACGGGAGACGTCGCGCTCCTCGTGCCGTGACCGGCACTGCGACCGGTCACGTCACCGCGGCGCGACGACGGGTGACCCCCGTCGAGTTCCATGCAAGGCCACGGGCAGCAGGAGCCGCCCGCCCCCCACCAGCCTTCATCGGGAGGACGCATGCAGCAGGACGGTAAGCGGCAGGACCAGAACCAGCAGAACCCCGCCCCCTTCAGCGGCTTGAGCCGACGAGGCTTCCTCGGCGGCGCCGGCACCGTCGCGCTCGCGACGGCGTCCGGACTGCTGCTGCCCGGCACGGCCCACGCCGCCACCACCATCACCACCAACCAGACCGGCTACGACGGCATGTACTACTCGTTCTGGACGGACGGCGGCGGCTCCGTCTCCATGACGCTGAACGGCGGCGGCAGTTACAGCACCCAGTGGACCAACTGCGGCAACTTCGTCGCCGGCAAGGGCTGGGGCAACGGCGGGCGCAGGACGGTCCGGTACAGCGGCTACTTCAACCCGTCGGGCAACGGCTACGGCTGCCTCTACGGCTGGACGTCGAACCCGCTGGTCGAGTACTACATCGTCGACAACTGGGGCAGCTACCGGCCCACCGGCGAGTACCGGGGCACCGTCCACAGCGACGGCGGCACGTACGACATCTACAAGACGACGCGGTACAACGCACCCTCCGTCGAGGGCACGCGCACCTTCGACCAGTACTGGAGCGTCCGGCAGTCGAAGGTGATCGGCTCCGGCACCATCACCACCGGCAACCACTTCGACGCCTGGGCGCGCGCGGGCATGAATCTGGGCCAGTTCAGGTACTACATGATCATGGCCACCGAGGGCTACCAGAGTAGTGGCAGCTCGAACATCTCGGTCAGCGGCTGACCTCTGTCCGGCACGCGGCCGGCCGCGGGCTCCGTCAGGTGACGGGGCCCGCGGCCGGCCGTCGTCCTGCCTCCGCGTGATGATCGGCACGATGGTCCGCGCGATCGGCAACGTCCGGCCATGACCCGATCCCCTCCGCTCGTTCTGCCGTTCGTATGCCGAAGCGTTATTCGGCCACTCCGGAGCATTCCCCTGCCAACCGGCGATCTCCCGTGGTCCCATGGCTCACGACCATGGGCGGCCGCTGTGGTCTCGACGGTGCCAGGCAAAAAGGCCTCGTGCGGTCGGCTTCTCGTCCGAGTGAACTTGCCTCGTCCAGCCGATGACCGAGGGGGCCTACGGGCGCGGCTGCCGCCGGCCGCGGTCGAATGGCGGGAAGAGGATTAGTGGTCGGGCAGGTGACCGTCCGCCGTATCGTGAGCGGTCGGTGTGCCGGACGGAGGACTTCGGGGGATCTGCATGACATTCGAGCAGGAATGGGCAGAGCTGCGCGCGGCAGCTGCTCGTCGCACGACGACCCAGATCAACAGCAGCGCGGCCGACGGTGAATACGACCTGGTGGTCAACCGGGACGACCTGGGCGTCATCGGCAACGACGCCTACGACTTGCTGGGCCGGCTGACGAAGGAGGGCGACATCGCCCGTCCCGCCACGTTCGATGCCGCCACGGCACTGACCAACGGCAACTTCGTGAGCGGTTCAGCCGTGCTGAAGGTCCACGACCGCTGGCAGACGCACCTGAAGACCCTGCTGGACGCCTGCGCGCGGATCTCCAACCACCTCGACTTCAGCAAGGCGCAGCACGCCAAGGACGAGGCGAAGGTCGAGGGTGAACTGCTGCGCATCTCGGTGCTCAGCGAGTACATGAAGTAGGGCTCGGGGGAGCGACGTGCTGAAGTACGAGGACATCATCGACGCACCGTTGGCCAAGCTGAAGGCGGCGGTCGACGACTGGTCCGAGATGGCGGGGAAGCTGGAGAAGCTCGCCGCCGACGCCCGCGACGGGATGAAGAAGAAGGCGGACCGGGCAGCCTGGAAAGGGATCAACGCAGGCGTCACCAAGGAGTTCATCGGCAAGACGGCGAAGGAGTTCACGGACGCCGTGGCCGAGGCCAAGGGCGTGCACCGGATCCTGAACGAGGGCTACGCGGCCATCAAGAAGGCCAGAGCCGACCTGATCGCCATCCGCGACGACGAGGGGCCCGCGGCCGGCGTTCGCGTGGACGGCAAGGGCAAGGTGACGCCGCGGGAACCGCTGTCCGAGATCAAGGGAGCTCGGAACGAACCCGACTACGACCAGCTTCTGCGCAAGGAGCGCCAGGCGGTCGAGCAGTGGCAGAAGCGGATCGACCTCATCGTCGACAACTGCAACGACACCGACCTCGCTCTCAAGAACTCCCTCGAGGCCAACGTCACCGACCGCAAGGACTTCGGCGCTCCGAGGTACACCACGCTGGACCAGGAGGAAGCCGCCCGCGCGGTTGCACTGGCCTCCAAGGGCCCGGACCTCACGCACGCGCAGCTTCAGCAGCTCAACGAACTGCTGAAGGACAACAGCAAGTCGGCCGAGTTCGCCCAGATCTTCTACAACAGGCTGGGACCGGAGAAGGCGCTGGCGTTCTTCGGCCAGCTCGCCACGGACACACACGACTTCGGCAAGGTCGACCCGCAACGCCTCAAGGACGTCCAGGACCTTCAGAAAAACCTCGGCCTGAACCTGGCGACCGCCTCCCAAGACCCGGGTTTCACGGACAAGTGGGGCCCGGAGCTGCGCAAGTTGGGCACGGAGCGCATTCCGTTGAGCAAGTACGACCAGGGCGGCCCGTTCGGGTACCAGTTGCTGGGCGGGATCATGCGGTACGGGAACTATGACGCGAAGTTCCTCAACCCGATCGCCGAGCACGTGGCGCAATTGCACCAGAAGGAACCGGGTCTGTTCGCCGGAAACAAGCAGGTCAACGGCCCGCACAAGAACCCGTTCAACCCCTCCGGCGTGAACGGGGCCGGTTACGACCCGACGACCGCCATGCTGGAGGCGCTCGGCAACAGTCCGGAGGCCGCGAAGAAGTTCTTCACGGATACTCCCACGGCCTACAACGAGGACGGCACGGTCAACCGCGGCGCCACAGCCGACCTGGGCAAGGGCAAGGACGGCAAGGTGATCGAAAGCTACCTCGAGTTCTTCGGCAACGAGAACTGGGAGTCCTTCGGCGACGTCACCTCGTCGGACAAGAAGGAACTCGAGGCATCACGCGACCATATGCCGGACGCCCTCGGTCACGCCCTGGAGGCGGCGACCCTCGGCTATCCGGCCGGAGTCCCGGACCCTCACGTGGTGCGGGACGCGGACAACGCCGCGGTCATGCAGCAGGTCATCCAGAAGTATGGGGACGACCCGGCTCTGCTGAAGCAGTACGAGGCGATGGCCGACAGCCTGGGCATCATGGGCGCGGGGTACATCGACGACATCAATTGGGCGCTGGACAAGAACCATCGGGACAGTGTGTTCGCGCCGGGCGGGAACTCGGAGGGGCGCATCGACTTCGCGGACACGGAGGACGGGGACGGGCGGAGCATTGTCAGAGGCTTCCTGACTACTCTGGGCCAGCATCCCGATGCCTACGCGACGCTTTCGACCGCGGAACAGGCATACACCCGCAGCGTCCTGGAGGGGACCGTGGGCCCGGACGGGATCAAGGAGGGTTCTGCCAGGGCGGCAGTGCGTGTGGGCGCCGAGGTGCAGGGGATGCTGGACCAGTCACGGGCCGACCAGGTGGAGGCGACTCACCTCAAGACCCATGAGGACTATGAGAAGGCGGTCGCGAAACGCGTGGGCTGGGTCGAATTCGGAGCCACTGCGGCTCTCGCCGCCGGTGTGGCCTTCTTGCCTGCAACCGCGGCCGTCGGTACGGCCGCCGTGCTCATCCCGTTGGCGACCGACACGGCCAGTGGTGCGGCGGAGCAGGCCATTAGCCAGTTGGTCGGGGAAGTCTCGGACAAGTCCGTGGACGAGCACAAGGAAAAGGTGGAGGACCTTGTCGAACAGGAGAGGAAGAAAATCTATTCTGCCGGGGAGGAGATGACCGAAGCTCCGTTGGAGAACTTCATGACGCGCCACGGCATTTCACACGGCAGCACGCTCCGGGAGGATTTGGTAAATTCGAGGCTGATTGGTTACGGGGCCGGCAATGATCGGGCGCAGCAAGTAGGAAATCAACCGGAGACGGGTTGATTCTAGCGAGAAAGAGCACATGAAGAGGTTTTCGGTATTCAATCTCAGGCCGGTTAGTGGGCGGCTTTTCAGCGGTGTGCTAGCCGGATTGTTGTGCCTTGGATTCGCAGGTTGCAGTGAGGGCCGAGAGGAGAGCCGGAATCCGAAAATTCCGAAGGATTACAAAGTGGTGGCGGGGACAGAGCTTTGCGGTGGAAATGCTATTTCTGTCGAGGCGTCACGGGCGCTGGAGTTGATCACGGGGGTGTCTCGGTTCGAAGCTTCGGCTGAGGAGTACACCATCGCGCGGGCCGCAGATGACGTTGTCAATGCGTATCCTGATCTTAACGTCGGCCGGCAGGACATCTGTGGTGTCTACACTCCGATTGGGAAACCCAGTTTCGAAATCAAGATTAGCTGGGGTGTGAGCCCGTCCCCCCCGACAGGTTCCCCGGCGGAAAAATTCACTGAGCTGAGAATGGGTGAGCGGACGCTGGCGGCGGTGGATAAGGCGATGGTGTTCTTTTCTTGCCGTGGAACCAGATTGCCCGACTCGTTGGGATTGGCGCACCTCATTATCATGGTGGAGCATTGGGCCATCCCGAGGGAGCCTGAACGGGACGTAAAGGCGTTGAAGGACGCATATGCGACGGTGGCTCATTCTGTCGCCCTGGCCATGGCCAAGGAACTGCGCTGTGAGAAGAATGGTGGGCTTCCTGAGCGGCCCGTCCTGGAACCCGTTGAGGCTTCCTGAGTGCTCGTGGTGGGACCGTGAGCGTGAGTGACACGCTCATCGAAACCGCGCAGCAGTCGCCGGACCGACGTGTTCGAGTGCCGGTCACCACCTGCGACGAGACGGGCATCCTCGCCGTCGCCAGCCACTAACGCGCCTACCCCGGCGGAGGCCCAGCGCAAGGAAACGGTTGGCGGCATCGTCCGCGGACTGCGTGGTCCGCCGGTCCAACTCCGGTGCTGGCTGAAGGCTGCCCGCGAAGGGCTCGCGCGGCGCGAGTATGTCCCGCTTGCCCTCCTGTCGGAGGAGGTGGTCGTATTCCAGCGCGTCATCGGCGATGTGTCGGACGCATCAGTGGACGAGCACAAGGAAAAGGTGGAGGACCTAAACGACAACGAAAAGAAGGGATTTACACTGCCGGGGAGAACATGGCCGAGGCTTCAGTGGAATGGTTCTTGCAGAGGAACGGTGTGAACCTCAAGACAAGCACGTTCGCCGCGGACCATCGGTTATGGAGTCGGCAACGATCGACAGAGGCGGCAGGGTAATGGGCCAGAGGTCGCTTGAGGTCACATGTGCGGCGAGCTAATTTAAGAATATAGTCGGACACCTTGGTGCTGGCCATGAAGCTCTGTTCCGATTCTGTCGACGACGACCGCCCCCGGCGTCCGGACAGTGCGCAGAGCCGCACGAGGCTACGCCGCCTCCTGGGTAGCCGTGCGGATACGGGCGAAACGTTCGCCCGGGCCGAGCCCGCCCGTCGGGACGGACCAGCGGCCGGGTCGTCGCAGGCCGCGGCGATGCTTGGCACGGAGCGGGGCGGTTACTCGTCCGCCATGACTGAGACACGGCCACTCGCCCTGATCACCGGCGCGTCCAGCGGAATCGGCCGCCAGCTCGCCCGGCAGTTCGCGCTGCACGGGTACGACCTCGTGGTGAACGCCGAGGACGAGGCGCTGGACTCCGCCGCCCGGGAGCTGCGGGAGACAGGGGCCGACGTCCGTACGGTGCGCGCCGATCTGCGGACCGGCGAGGGGCGCTTCATGCTCCTGGACGCCCTCGACGGCCTGACGGTCGATGTGGCCGCCCTCAATGCCGGGGTGGGCCAGGGCGGCGCCTTCGTGGACACCGACCTCGCCGACGACCAGGAGGTCATCGACCTCAACGTCACCGCGACGGTACGGCTGGCCAAACCGCTGCTCCGGGCGATGGTGGCCCGCGGCGAGGGCCGGCTCGCCTTCACCTCGTCCGTCGCCTCGGCGACGCCCGGTTCCTTCCAGCCCGTCTACAACGCCTCCAAGGCGTTCGTGGAGTCCTTCGCCCAGGCGCTGGCCGACGAGGTCAAGGGCACCGGCGTGACCGTCACGTCCTTCCTGCCGGGCCCCACGGACACGGAGTTCTTCGACCGGGCCGACATGGAGGACGACACCCGGATCGGCACCATGAAGAAGGACGATCCCGTGCAGGTCGCCGAGCAGGCGTACGAGGCGATCGTGACGGGTGAGCGGAAGGCCCTCACCGGGTCGCTGAAGGCGAAGGCACAGGGGCTGGCCGGGAAGGTGCTGCCCGACGGGCTCAAGGCGGCGGCGCACCGGCGCATGGCGGAACCGGGCTCCGCGGACACGGCGGACGCGAAGGACACGGGGGATTCCCGTCGCCGGTCGCCGTGACGCCCGCCCGTGCTGCTACCCATGCCTCGGGCGACGGATGCGGATCGGGCCGCGGGCCGTGTTCTCCGTGACGGGGCGGCCGCCTGGGTCACCTCGACCTCCCCGGCCGACACCAGACGCCAGGCGGCGCGGCGGGCCGGCTCCATCAACGCCCGCCAGCCGTCGTCGTGCCCCTCGTCACCCTCGTAGGCCCTGCGGGCCGCGTCGGACGGGCAGATCGACGCGGTGGCCGCGCGCTGGGCCAGCAGGTCCAGGATGACCTGCTCCAGCCGCCGGTCCAGCTCTCGCTCCAGCGGATCCGCCACCCGTCCAGTGTGGCACCGGCGGCGGGGCATGCGCCCGGACCCGGCCGGTGGCCCGCTGGGCGTGCGGGCCCCGACCGGCGTGCGCCCGCTCCCGGCGTACGCTCCCGCCCGCCTGGCGGCCCCCCAGCTGTGGCCCGGGGCCCCGGCCGGGGGGAATGAGGTGTATGCCCCTTACCTGCCCTTACGCTGAATACTGAGCATCCCGCCTTCCCCTGTCGGCCCCGCCCCGACCCCACCCCGGAAGGCGAGAAGGCGAGGAGAGGAACGGCACGTGGATCAGCCGACGCCGCCGGGCCCCGCACCCGGTGAGCCCGAGCAGCCGGCTCTGTTCGGGTGGGCCGACACGGCACCGGCGCCGTCACCTCGCCAGCCGTTCCGGGACAGTGCACAAGCGCGCCGGATGCTGGACATCCGGGAGGTCTACGCCGAGCCCGCCGCCCTCGACACCCCGCGCGGCGCGCAGATCATCGCCGGGCTTCCCGGGGTGCGCGTCACCGAGGTCCCCGGCCACTGGCGCATCCCCTCCCTGCACGGCAACGACGGGAACGTCTCCCGGTGGGTGCGGGTGAAGACCGAGACGCTCGTCCTCGGCGTCAAGCAGTCCCTCACCACCCGCCCCAACGGCCGGTCCGCCGACTGGATCGCCCCCGGGCCCTCCAACGGCTGCGCCATGGCCTGCGCCTACTGCTACGTCCCCCGGCGCAAGGGCTACGCCAACCCGATCACCCTCTTCACCAACATCGAGGCGATCGTGGCGCACATCCGGCGCCACGTGCGGGCCCAGGGCCCGAAGCCCGAGCCCAACCAGTGCGACCCCGAGGCATGGGTCTACGACATCGGGGAGAACGGCGACTGCTCCGTCGACGCGCTGATCTGCGACAACACGGCCGACCTGATCGCCGCGTTCCGTGGGCTGCCGACGGCGAAGGCGTCCTTCGCGACCAAGTTCGTCAACCCCGACCTGCTCGCCCTCGACCCGCAGGGACGCACCCGCGTGCGCTTCTCCCTCATGCCGGCCGACGACTCCCGGCTGCTCGACCTCCGCACCAGCCCGATCGCCGAGCGCATCGCCGCCGCGGCCGACTTCCTGGACGCGGGCTACGAGGTCCACTTCAACCTCTCACCCGTCGTCCTGCGTGACGGCTGGCAACGGGACTGGACCGAGCTGCTCACCCACCTCGACGACGTGCTGCCCGCCCGGGTGAAGCAGCAGGCCGCGGCCGAGATCATCATGCTCACCCACAACCAGGCCCTGCACGACGTCAACCTGGGCTGGCATCCGCGCGCGGAGGAGGTGCTGTGGCGGCCCGACGTGCAGGAGACCAAGCGCTCGCAGAACGGGGACCTCAACGTCCGCTACGCCCTCGATGTCAAACGCCGGGCCGTGGCGCAACTCCGGCAGCTGATCGACACCCACGCGACGTGGCTGCGGGTCCGGTACGCGTTCTGAGTCGCGTCCGGCCGCGGGGACACGAGGGTCACGTCATGATCGTCAGAGCGCTGGACCAGTTGAGGCCGAGGCGTTCCTGGGACGCCATGTGCAGCAGTTGGAAACTTTCCAGGCTGCGCGCCCAGTGCAGCGGGCCCACGTCCAGCGGGCGAAGCCCGGCCCCGGTGACCACGTCGGCCACGGTCTGCCGGGCCGCGTCGTCGTCACCGGCGATGAAGACGTCCAGGGGCCGTCCGGCGACCTTCCCCTCCACGAGCGGACCGGCGAAGGTGGTGTTGAACGCCTTCACGACCCGGCTCTGCGGGGCAGCGGCCGCGATCTGCTCGGCGGCGGAGGTGTCGGCGGGCACGACCAGCTTGTCGAAGGTGCTGAAGTCGACGGGGTTGGAGATGTCGATGACGATCTTCCCGTCCAGGTCCTCGGCCCACGCGGCGGCGATGTCGCGCCCCGCCGGATAGGGCAGGGCCAGGACCACGATGTCGGAGTCGGCCGCGCCGTCGGCGTCGACCGCCGAGGCGTCCGCCCCGGAGGCCCCCTCGCGCAGCGCGGCGGCCAGTTCCTCCGCCTTGGCCCGGGTGCGGTCGTGCACACGGAGGGTGTGGCCCCCTGCCAGGACCCGGGTGCCGATGCCCCGGCCCATGTTTCCCGCGCCGACGATGGTGACGTTCATGGGGTGCTCCTCCGAAGACGACTCCCGTTCCCTCCCACCCTCACACCACGGCTCGGACGCTGCCACCGTTCCACGCAGGCGCGTCCGACTCCCTGGCCGAGGGCGCCCGGGACGTGGTCCGGTGGCCCGGGCGGCCGTACCGTCATGTCGTGATCACCGTCGACGACTCCGCCTACCGTTACCGAACCGCCGTCCCGGAGGACGCCGAGGCCGTCGGGGCACTGGACGGCTCCTTCACCACCGACACGGTCTTCCACGTCACTGTCACCGAGGAGGGGTTCGCGTTGCGAGAGGTCCCGGTGGACCCGCCCGTGACCAAGGTGTTCCCGGCCGACGACCAGGACGGTGGCGAGGAGACCGACGCGGACGAGGAGGACTCCCGCACCTATGTCGCCCACACGGCCGACGGCGCGACGGCCGGGTTCGTCGCCGTCTCCTACTCCGGCTGGAACCGCCGCCTGGTCGTCGAGGACATCGAGGTCGCCCCAGCGCACCGGGGGCGCGGGGTGGGCAGGGCCCTGATGGCGCTCGCGGTGGAGTTCGCACGCGAGCGGGGCGCCGGGCATCTCTGGCTGGAGGTCAGCAACATCAATGCACCCGCCATCCACGCCTACCGGCGCATGGGCTTCACCTTCTGCGGCCTGGACACCGCCCTCTACGAGGACACTCCGTCGTCGGGCGAGCAGGCGCTTTACATGAGCATGCCGTGCCGGTGAGCAGGACGGGCATGCTCGCTTGATCACCCCCTCGCACGTTCCGGGGGTGCCAGGGCGGCCAGTCTGCGAGCGGCCGTGAGGACGAGGAGGCCGACGCCCGCGCCGAGGGAGTTCAGCAGGAAGTCCTCGGCGTCGGCCACCCGGCCTCCGCCCCCGAGGAACTGCACCGTCTCGATCACGAACGTGAGGGTCACGCAGGAGCCCAGCGTGACCCATGACCGGAGCCCCGGGCGCGAGAGGCTGATCAGAACGGGGAGCGGCACGAACATCAGCAGGTTCGCGAGGGACTGCCTGACGATCATGTCCTTCTCCATGCTGCCGAGGTTCTCGCCCCCGGACAGGAGGTAGCCGAGTGAACCGAAGGAGAGCCCGCCGCCCCCGGTCTCCGCAGGGCTCAGCGAGAACGTGGCGGCGATGACCAGCGAGGCGTAGAGGACGAGCCCGATGCGGCCCGCCGTGCGCGTCCCCTCCGCCCAGCGGGTCTCCACGGCGAGAAGCGCCGTCACCGCGAACGGGGCGAGCAGCAGTGCCACGGCCGTACGTGCGGGGGTGACGAGGAGGACGGTCTGCCAGAGGGGCATGGGATCCCGGGAGTTGGTGAAGGGGACAGCCGGAAGCCCTGCCCTTCGCACGGAGGGCAGGGCTCCCGCTTCCGGAACGTGAGGGGGACGGTGTCAGGCGTGCTCGACGAAGTCCGCCCACGCCTCGCGCGACACCTCGACGACGGGACCGGCCACGGCCTTGGAGTCCCGGATGTGCACCGACCCCGTACCGGCGGCGACCTCGACGCAGTCGCCCCCCTCCGTTCCGCTGTGGCTGCTCTTGAACCAGGCGAGGCCGGACGTGGCCGAGGACTCAGCGGTGTTCATAGCTCTCCCAGCAACCTCTCGATAAACCCCAGGGACTCTCGTGGAGTGAGAGCCTGCGACCGGATAATCCCATAACGGGCTGCGGCGAACGCCGTCTGCTCCGGATCGGTCTGAAGTGTGCTGGTCGACTGAGCTTCCACGTACACGAATTTCCGGCCGTCCTTGCGCGTTACCACGGTGAACGGCCCGTTGACGCCGGCGTTGTCCTCGGAGTCGGTCGGCATGACCTGGATCTCGACATGGGGTTTCCGGCCGATGAGCAGCAGATGCTCCAACTGCCCACGCAGCACGGACTTGCCGCCGTACCGGTGCCGCAGCACCGACTCGGTCATGACGAAACTCAGCAGAGGTGAGGGCCGCCGGTCGAAGATGTCCTGCCGGGCCAGGCGGGCGGCCACCCGCTGTTCGACCGTTTCCTGATCCAGGACCGGGCGGCGCATGGCCAGCAGCGCTCGCATGTACTCCTCGGTCTGGAGCAGGCCCTTGACCACGATGGCGTCGTAGGCCAGCAGCTCGATCGCTTCCTTCTCCAGACTCGCCATCCCCTGGAAGAACACCGGGTACTGCGCCCGCTCCACCTGCTCCTTCCACACGGTCAGCAGACCGTCCGCGCCCAGCACCTCGTCCGCGCGCTCGATGGTCCGCGGTGACGGGATGCGCCGGCCCTGTTCGTAGGACGCGACCGTGGAGGCCGAGTAGCCGATGCGGCGTCCGAACTCCTCGCGTTCCAGGCCGGCTCGCAGACGCAGTGTCTTCAGTGTCTGCCCGAATGCGGCGACGACGGCCTGCCCCGACGTGTCGGCCGTCGTCCCCTCCGTGTCGTCGGCCATGACGGCCTCGCCCCCCGGCTCCGTACCCTCGGTCATCGGTGTCCCCTTGTCGCCTCCCGTGCCCAACGGCGGCGCCCGTGGTCGCGTCACGCCCCGCGCCTCGTACGCGGGGAGGCGGTGCGCGTACAACGGACCGCGTCGTCGGGTCGCCGCTGGTCACGCTGCGCGGGCGACGGGACCGTGGAGGGCGTGACGAATCAACTCCCGGGTGCCGTGGGCACCGTCCCGTCCGCGGCTTCGGCCGATGCTCCGAGCCGTGTCTTCGAGATGCGGTTCACTTCCACCCCGCGCGGTGCCCGTCTGGCCCGCCGGCTGTCCGCGCACCGGCTGGACGCCTGGGGTGTCCCGTACGGGACCGGACCGCACGAGGAGATCGTGGTGGTCGTCGGCGAGCTGACCGCCAACGCCGTGCGGCACGGTCATGTGGGCGGCCGGGACTTCCACCTCCGGATGGAGGTGACCGGGTGCCCCGGCACCGTGCGGATCGAGGTCACCGACACGCGGGCCGACCGGACCCCGCCCGAAAGGGTGGAGCCGCGGGCGCCGGGGCCGGAGGACGTGGGGGGCCGGGGGCTGCTCCTGGTGGCGGGGCTGGCCGCCCGCTGGGGCTGGTGTCCGCGGTGCGACGGCCCGGGCAAGACGGTGTGGGCGGAGTACGTGCTCGCGGCCACGGGGTGAGGGGAGAGGCGGGGGCGGCTTGACCCTGACATCGTGGCAAGGTGTCCCCTGGGTGCTGGAGGTGGTTTCGATCAATCCGACCAACGGAACCCCGCAGCAGACCCGTGTGGTGGCCGCGCTGGGCGCCGAGGCCGCGTCGGTCCGGCTCCAGGCGGCGATGGCGGCCGGTTCGGCACCGGACCCGGCGCTGCTGGAGACGCTCGTCGAACGGTGTGCGGTGGAACCGGACTTCTTCGTGCGGGACATGCTCACGTGGGCGCTGATCCGCCTCCCGGCGGACCTCACCCTGCCCCGGCTGCGGGAGGAACTGGGCTCCGGGCGGGCTCAGGCCCGCAGCCAGGCGCTGCACACGCTGTCCAAGATTGGGGACCGCCGGGCGTACGCCTGGATCACGCGTGCGCTGCTGCACGACGCCGACGACGAGGTCGCGCGCGCCGCGTGGCGGACGGCGGTGGCTCTCGCGCCGTGGGACGAGGACGAGCGGGCGCGCCTGACCGGGGCGCTCGTGGAGCAGCTCGGGCGGGGCGACCGGGACGTGCGGCTGAGCCTGAGCCGGGCCCTGGTGGACCTCGGGGAGGACATCCGGCCCGCGCTGGAGAAGGCCGCGGCGGACCCCGACCCGGTGGTGGCCACGCATGCCGGTGCGACCGCGCTGCTCCTGCGGGACCCGGAGGCGGGGTTCGACGCGGCGGTCGAGGAGGCGAAACGCATCGTCGCCCTGGGGCCGGAACGGGCGGCCGCCGCCGAGGAGTCCGCGGGGGCGGGCGGGGCGGCAGAGGAGTCCGCCGGGGCGGGCGGGGCGGCGGCGGAGGCCGGGGCCCTGCCCCCGGAGGGCGCGGCATGCTGATCGGTGACGTGGCGCGGCACTCGGGGGTGAGCCCCCGGATGCTGCGCCACTACGACGCCCTCGGTCTGGTGCGGCCGACGGGCCGCACCGTCGGCGGCTACCGCGAGTACTCCGCCGAGGACGTCCGCAGGCTCTTCCAGGTGCAGAGCCTGCGGTCCCTCGGGCTGTCGCTCAAGCAGATCGGGCGGGCGCTGGAGGACCCGGCCTCCACGCCGTCCGCGCTGGTCGGTGATCTCATCCGGTGGACGGAGGACCGCCTGGAGCGGGAGCGGGAGCTGCTCGACCGGCTCCGCGCGATCGACGCGTCGGAGCCGGGCGACTGGCAGGACGTGTTGCGCGTGGTCGCGCTCATGCAGGGTCTCGGCTCGCCCAGTCCCGCCCGCCGGCAGCAGGCGCTGCTCGGCCCGGCGGGCGGGGGTGACGGCGCGACGGAGCTGCTGGCCGAGGCGGTGCTGGCGGAGGCGGACCCGCATGTGGCGGGTGCCCTGCGCTGGGCGCTCGCCCGGTCGGGCGGTGACGGCGCGGCGGCCGCCCTGGCCGACGGCCTGTACGCGGAGGACGCCGCGGTCCGGCGCCGTGCGGTGCTGGCGGTGGTGGAGCTGGGGGAGGCGCCGGGCGCATCCGAGTTGCTCGCCGACGCGCTGGACGACGAGGACGCGACGGTGCGCGGATGTGCCGCGCTGGCACTGGGCCGGCGCGGGACGACGGGGGCCGTTCCCGCGCTGGTCGCCATGGTCGTCGCGGGTGACCACGACGTCGAGGCGGCGGAGGTCCTGGGTGCGCTGTCCCGGGAGCCGGGGTGCGCGGCGCGCGTCATCACCGCCCTGACCGGCGAACTCGCCGCCCCCGCGGCGGACTCCGGCACCCGGATCCGCATCGTGCAGGCGCTCGTGGAGCTGCCGGAAGCGGCCGCCCTGGACGTACGGGAGGTGCTGGACGGGCTGGCCCGCGACGACGACCCCGCCGTCGCCCTGGTGGCCTCGGCCTTCGTGGCGGTGCTCGACGAACGGTCCGCCGGGGAGTGAGCCGCGGGCCGGCCCCGTGTGTGGTCAGCCCGGCGGCCGGCGTAACTCCCGGGCGTGCAGCGCGATCTGCGTCGAACGGTCCGCCGGGGAGTGAGCCGCGGGTCGGCGCCGAATGTGTGGTCAGCCCGGCGGCCGGCGCAGTTCCCGGGCGCGCAGCGCGATCTGCATCTCGAACTGTGCTGCCGGGTCCCGGAGTTGTTCGCCGAAGACCTCTTCCAGCTGACGCAGCCGGTAGCGGACGGTCTGGGGGTGCACGGCGAGGCGGTGGGCGACCTCGCTGGCGTTACGGGCACAACTGAGCCAGCACAGAAGCGTTTCGGCGAGCCGCTCGCGCTGCGGGGAGCGCACCGCGTCGAGCGGGCCGAGCCGCTGTCGGGCGAGCCCGTCGACGAGTTCCTCGTCGCGGAAGAGCAGCAGCGTGGTCAGGTGGTCGGCGCAGCGGACGAGGCCGGTGCCGGGCAGGATGCCGCGCTGCGCGAGGTCGAGCGCGTCGCGGGCCCAGCGCAGCGAGCGGGCGCCCGCGTCGAGCGGGACGGTGGGGCCGAGCGCGCCGCGCAGGCCGCGTAACACCCCCGCGACGGCACGGTCCCGGCCGGGGCCCTCCGGGTCGGGGACGACGATGATGCCCGGCTGTCCGTCGAACCGGGCGAGGAACTCCGGCGGCACGATGCGGCCGACGGCGTCCGGCTCCCCGGTGTGCTCGGTGACGACGACGGCGATGTCGCGGGGGAGCGGCCACCGCGCGGTGCGGGCGAGGTCGGCGACCGCCTCGGGGGAGACGGCCGCGTCGCCGGTGAGCAGGTCGATCAACCGGCTGCGGCGCTGCTGCAGTTCACCCGCGGCGTGCAGCCGGGCCTCGGTGTATCCGCTGGTGGTGGCGGCCGCCATCTCGTCGAGGTGCACGAACATGGTCTCCCCGAACGCGATGAGGTCCCGCGGCGGCAGCCGGTGCACGTCGACGAGTTCGCTCACCCTGCGCCAGGTCACCCGCGCGCCGAGCCGCAGCGCCGCCTGGAAGGAGTCGAGGCTGCGCCCCTCGTCGGCCTCGCCCTGTCCGATGCGCCGGTACGTGGCCCTGACGTCCTCCCAGTCGGCGCCGGAACCGGACAGCCGGGACAGGAAGCCCTCCAGGGCCTGTTCGACTCCCCGGTTCACGACGTGCATGTACGTCTCGTCCGTCGGCCGGGCGTACTCGGGGATCTCGGTGCGGATGGCGCGCACGACGTCCTCGGTGATCTCGCCCAGGAACGGCCGCAGGTGGTCCTGGAGTTCGGCCGGCAGGTCCTTTGCCCGGGCGTCGTCTCGTGGCGGTGGGGTTCTGGTGCGGGCGTCGTCTTGTGGCGGTGAGGTCCTGGTGCGGGCGTCGTCTTGTGGCGGTGGCGTCCTGGTGCGGGCGTCGTCCATGGGGCTCCCTCGGTGTCAGGGACATCAAAGGCGGGCTCCGTGACCTTACCGGGGAGTAAGTCCGCGGGCCCGTCGGTGTCCGACAGATCCGGCAACGATGCTTGTCATTGAAGTGACAACGGCGCGGGGCGGCCCTGCGCGCCCGGACACAAGTGGTCACAGCATGCGATGGGTCACCGTCCCGGTCTTGACGGATCTGTTCGAGCGACGGCCCGCCCAGGAACCCGGACTGCGCTCCTGCGCACCCGGCGTCCCGTGGCCCCTGCCCGTGCCCCGGGAGACCCTGCCCGACCTGCTCGACGGCGCGGCCCGCCGGTACGGGGGCCGCACCGCCCTGGTCGCCCCGGGCCGGCGGATCGGCTTCCGCGTGCTGCGGCGTGCGGCCGCACGGCTCGCCCCGGCCCCCACCCGGCTGGGCCTGCGGCGCGGTGACCACCTGGCGCTGCTGCTGCCCGACTGTCCGGAGGCGGTGGTGCTCTGCCACGCCGCGTGGCGGCTCGGCGTGACCGTCGTGCCGGGCGACATCGGCGACCCCGGTCGGGTGCCGGCCCGCGCCGCGGTCGCCGCCGTGCCCGAACACCGGCTCTCCGACGTGGCCGTGAGCGGCGACCGCGCCCTCCCGCACGGGAAGGCGAAGGCGGGCGGGACGGCGTCGGCGAAGCCGGCGGCGGGCACGAGGGCCGGGGCGAGGGCGCCGAGAGGGCATGGCCTCACGCCTGACGACCCGCCCGCCCGGCCTCCGCGCCGCCCCGTCCTCGTCCGGCGGGGGCCGCCTCCACGACGCCCCGCCGGACGAGCAGGGCGGAGAGCGCCTCCACCGCCGGTGACGTGTCGGCCTCGCGGGTGGTGATGTGGATGTCGTGGGTCAGACCGGCGGGCCGCGTCACCTCCAGGTAGGTCACGCCCCGGTGCGGCACCGCGGCCAGGGCGGGGAGGAGGGCGACGCCGAAGTCGGCGGCGACCAGCCCGAGCAGGACCTCGTACTGGTCGGAGCGGAAGGCGATGTCAGGCTCGAACCCCTCGGCCCGGCAGAGGAGTTCGGTCGCCGCCTGGAATCCGGTGCTGGGCAGTGCCGACAGCCAGGTGGCGTCCGCGAAGTCCCGCAGCCCGGCGGCGGTCCGGCCGGCCCGCTGGAGGTGCGGGGGGACCGCGAGGAGCATGCGGTCCCGGTGGAGGAGCACCTGGCGCAGGCCGCCGAGCGCGGGCTCGGGCAGGCGCCCGTACTCGTGCGTGACGGCCAGGTCCAGCCCGCCGTCGGCCACCGCCGGCATCGAGGTCTCCGGCTCCGCCTCGGTGAACGTCACCCGCACGTCCGGGTGCCGCTGCCGGAACGCGGTGAGCGCGGGCACCATCAGCCCGGTCGCCACACTGGGGAACGCGGCGACCCGGATCCGGCCCCCGCGCAGGCCCGCCACCGCGCGCACCGCCTCCTCGGCGGCGTCGAGTTCGGCGAGGACACGGTGCGCGTGGTCCACCAGGACCCGCCCGGCCTCGGTCAGCCGCACGCTGCGCGGCGTGCGTTCCAGCAGTGGGGTCCCGACGTCCCGCTCCAGGGCGGTCAGCTGCTGGGAGGCCGCCGACGGCGTGCAGCCGGCGGCCTCGGCCGCTCCGGCGATGGTGCCCGTGCGCGCGAGGTCCCGCAGCAGGGCCAGCCGACGAGTGTTGAGCATGGGAGCAACCTATGCGGGCCGGCGCCGCGCTCCCGGGCGGGCTTTGTCGTGGCGTGTGTCTGTGTGTGGCGGCTCCTGGGCGGGCCTTGTCGTGGCGTGCGTCTGCGTGTGGCGGCTCCTGGGCGGGCCCTGTCGTGGCGTGCGTCCGCGCGTGGCCGCAATCAGGCGGCCCTGCCGGCCTTTCCGTCCCCGCGTGGCCGTCCCCTCCGCCTACGCGTGCGGTTCCGCGGCCCGGTCGGCCCGGCCGGCCCGGCCGGCCCCGCCACGGTTCCCGTCGAGTGCGAGGAGCGAGATCAGCTCCCAGGCGGTGTGGGCGGCGGCGAGGCCGGTGATGTCGGCGTGGTCGTAGGCGGGGGCGACCTCCACGACGTCGCATCCGACGATGTTCAGCCCCGCCAGGCCGCGCAGTGTGCGGAAGAGTTCACGGGTCGTCAGCCCGGCGACCTCCGGGGTGCCGGTGGCCGGGGCGTGCGCCGGGTCCAGGACGTCGATGTCGACGGACACGTAGACGGGCCGCGCCCCGAGGCGCCGCCGGATCTGCGCGACGATGTCGCCGACGCTGCGCTCCTGGAAGGCCTCGCTGTCGATGATCTCGAACCCGGCCCGGCGGTCGTCGGCCAGTTCGCTCGGGTCGTAGATGCCGCCGCGCACGCCGACGTGCTGGCAGTGGTCCAGGTCGAGGAGCCCCTCCTCGGCCGCGCGGCGGAAGGGCGAGCCGTGCCAGATGCTCGCGCCGTGGCAGGTGTCCCAGGTGTCCAGGTGGGCGTCGAAGTGCAGCACGGCCAGCGGCCCGTGGGCTGCCGCCGCCGCCCGGAGCAGGGGCAGGGCGACGGTGTGGTCGCCGCCGAGGGCGACGACCTTCGTACCGCCCGCGACCAGGGACCGTGCGGCGGACTCGATCGCCGCGACCGCCCGGTCGATGTCGTACGGGCCCGCCGCGACGTCACCGGCGTCGGCCACCTGCTGCACGTCGAACGGCCGCACGTCGAGGAACTGGTGGTACGGGTGGAGCTGCCGGGACTGCTCGCGGATGTGTGCCGGGCCGAACCGGGCGCCGGGGCGGAAGCTGGTCCCGCTGTCGAAGGGGATGCCGAGGACGGCCACGTCGGCGTGCTGGACGTCCTCGATGCGGGGGAGCAGCGCGTAGGTGGCGATGCCGCCGTAGCGGGGCATGCCGGGTTGGTCGCGCTGTCCGGCCGGGCGGGGACTGGCCATGGGGTGTGCCCTTCTGCTCGGGGGTCGCGGGACTGCGGGCATCCGGCGCGGAGCCGCACCCTCGGGGCCCGTCCGGACACGGGCCAGCCTCGCCCGCCCGGAGCATCGGAAGAAGAGGGGGCGGCTGACGCTGAGCATCAGCGGAACTGATGCTCGTCCGCTGACGCCGTGGCGGGGGCCGGACGGTCGCCGCGCCTCCGCTCCCGGCGCGGGCGCGCCCGGACCGGCCCTGCCGCGCCCGGACCGGCGCGGGCGCGGGCGGCGCCGGTCGTCGTGACCGGTGCCGCCCGCCTGCCCGGCCCTCCGGGGGAGTGGGGCCGGGCCGGTCCTACAGGGGCGCGGGCTGCCGGGTGTCGCCGTGGCCGGACGCCGAAGGGGCCTGTCCCTCCTCCTCCAGGGAGCGGTCCGAGCGGATGCCGAGCATGCCGAAGGCGGTCAGGCCGGCGGCGACCAGGGCCGCCACCGCGCACACCAGGTACGCGGTGTGGAAGCCGCTGCCCAGGGCGTCCAGGGCGAGGCCGTGCGCGGCGGAGCCCGGGGCGCCGGGCGGGAGGCTGTTCACGGCGATGGGCCCGCCGGCGTCGGCGATCTGCTGCGCGGCGGCGATCTGCCCGGCCGGCAGGTCGGCGCCCGCCAGGCCGGAGGCGAAGGCCGAGCCCGCGTTGCTCAGGGCGACGGCGCTGACCACCACCGGGCCGAGTACGAAGCCCAGGTCGCGCAGCATGTTGGTGGTGGCGCTGGCCATGCCGGCCAGATGCGGCGGCACGCTGTTCAGCGCCACGGCCGTCACCGAGCTGACGGTGAGGGCGAAGCCGATGCCGATCAGCAGGGTGGGCGCGACGAAGGCGCCGAGCCCGGTGTCGGTGACGTCCAGCCGGGTGCCGAGCAGGCAGCCGACCGCCATCACGAGGAAGCCGGAGGTCAGCAGCCAGGCGGGGGCGACCCGGTGCAGCAGGCGGGAGACGACCGGGATGAGCAGGAAGGCGGGGCCCTGGAGGAGCAGGAAGGGCACCGCGACCCGGATCGGGTCCTGGTGCTGTACGGGGCCGAGCCACATGCTCGTCGCGAAGCAGGCGCCGAGGAAGGCGAGCATGCCGATCACCGCGACGACCGACGAGACGGTGAAGGCCCGGTTGCGGAACAGCTTGAGGTCGAAGATCGGGGAGTCCGCGCCCAGTTCCACCAGCACGAACCCGGCGAGGAAGCAGGCGCCGAGCGCGAAGGAGAGCATGACGGGGAGGGTGGTCCAGCCCGACTCGGGGCCCTCGACGGCGCCGTACAGGACCAGGATGAGGCCGATGGCGAAGGTGATCTGGCCGGGGACGTCCAGCTTGCGGCCCTCGGGCGCCTTCGACTCCGTGGCGAGCAGCAGGGTGACGACCATGCTGACCAGGGCGAGTCCGACCAGCACCCAGAAGGAACCGCGCCAGGAGCCGACCTTGGCGAACATGCCGCCGAGCAGCGGTGAGAGGGCCGCGCCGGCGGACAGGAAGCCGCTCCACAGGGCGACCGCGTGGGCGCGTTCCCGCTTGGTGCGGGTGACCGCGGTGATCGCGGTCAGCGACCCGGGGAACATGGCGCCCGCACCGAGGCCGTTGAGGGCGGCGCCCACCCAGAGGACCTGCACGGTGGGGGCGAGCGCGGCGACCGTGCTGCCCGCCGCGACGAGGGCGGTACCGGCCACGACGAGGCGCCGCCGGCCGAAGAGGTCGCCGAGCACACCGAAGGTGAACTCGAAGCAGACCACGGCGATCATGAACGCCGCGGTGATCCAGGTGAGCTGCGAGCCGTGGGTGTTGAGGTCCTGTTGGAACAGGCCGTTCAGCGAGGCGGGCAGCGCGTTCGCGACCTGTGCGACGAACACCGCGCCGCAGGCGGCGGCCAGTGTTCCCGCGTAGCCCGGCAGTCGGGCGGCCCCCGCGGTCGGGCCCTGGGACGTCGTCGTCCCGTTGTTGACGGTCATGGCTGATCTCCATGGCTGGGAAGAGGGCGTCCCGGAACGGGAGCCTGGAGAGCGGTGAGGCCACGGCCCGGCGGTCGCGGTGGGGGAGAGGCGTGACGGCGGGTCGGGCGTGATGCCGTGGAGAATGGCATTCGCTTTACGTCGCGTCAATGCTCTGAGCGTGACATAAAGCAAACAGCTTGAAAGTAAGGTCACACATCGGCGCGTCGTCTCGCATGGTTGACGTTTCGGCCGGGAGGGATACGGGCTGTCAGTCTTGCTTGCGTTCCGTGAGTGGCGGTGGCGGTGTGGCCGGTCGGCGTGCGGACCGGCACGTTAGGATCCGGGCATGGCGAACCTTCGTGAGGCGCACAAGCAGATGACGCGCCGTCTGCTGCTGGAATCGGCGCTCGAACTCTTCAACGCGAAGGGGTACGCCGGCACCACGGTGGACGACATCGCGACCGCGGCGGGCACCACGCGCGTGACCTTCTACGCGTACTTCTCCTCGCGCAGCGAGCTGATGCGGGCGCTCATCGACGAGCGGCTCAACGAGGCGCTGCGACGGGTCCGTTCCGAGGAGCACGGCTCCACGGCGCACGACCTGGTGGCCACCGTCGCGGAGGGCACGCCGGAGGCGATCGGCGCGTGGCTGCGGCAGACCGCCGAGCGGTGGCCGGACATCCGGCCCATCATCCGTGCCGGACGCGACGCCGCGGTGGTCGACCCGGAGCTGACGGACCTGGTGGAGCGCTGGCTGGAGGAGGCCATCAGCGACATCGAGGACGGGCTCGACCGGGCGGGGCGCTTCGAGCCCCACCAGCGGCGTTTCCGGGGCGTGCTCGCGATGGCGCAGCTCGACTTCGTCGCCCAGAACTGGCACCGCGCCGACTGGAAGCTCAGCCGGGACCAGATGCTGGACGAACTCGGCGAGAGCTGGGTGCGGCTGCTGACCTGATCCGTTCCGGGAGACGCCGGACGAACACCCGGCGTGACCCGAGACCCGCCCCGCTCCGCGGCGGGGCCCGGCCGCGCCCCTGAACCGCACGCGGGGGCCCGGCCCACCCCGGTGCGGCCTGCGACCCGCGCCCGCCCCGTTGCGCCGTCGACCCGTCGGGCAGTCGGGCAGTCGGGCCTCACAGACGCGCGGCGGCATCCAGCAGCAGGGCGCGGAACCAGGCGACGAACTCCTGGTCGCCCGACCGCGGATTCCACACCATGTCGATGCCCAGCCCGGGCAGCGGGAACGGGAACTCTTCGATCCTGAGCTCCGCCAGCTCCCGCATCGCGGCGGCGACCTCGTACCGGAACAGCGCGACGCCGCCCGCGCGGGCCACCAGGACCGGTACGAGCAGGAAGTCGGAGACCCGCAGGCCGACCCGGTAGGTGACACCGCGTTCCTCCAGCACCGAGTACGGGAAGACCCGCCGGTCGGTGTCGACGACGACGTGCGGCAGGCCGGCCAGCAGGTCCAGGGCGCTCGCATCGGGCGGCGCGTCCGCCCCGGCCACGACCACCACGCGGTCGTCGTAGAGGCGCTCGCGCGGATGCGGCGAGAAGTGCGCCTCGGAGATCAGGACCACGTCGACGCCCTGGTCGGTGTAGGTCGCCTCGGTCGGCACCGTGATGGTGCGCAGCCGCAGGGTCACACCCGGCGCGCGTTCGGCGACGAGCCGGATCAGGTGCGGGCCGAGGACGAAGGCGGTGCTGTTCGTCATCGCGACCGTGACGACGCGCTGGTCCGTGGCGGGGTCGAAGGACGGCAGGTCGACGATGCGCGCCGTCTGCTGCAGCACGCCGCGCAGGGGAGCGACGAGCTGCATCGCCTTCGGCGTCAGGGTGACCCCCGGCCCCTGCCGGACGACGAGGTCGTCGCCGAGCAGGCGCCGCATCCGCGCGAGCGCGTGACTCATCGCGGGCTGGGAGAGGCCGACCCGCTCCGCGGCGCGGGTCACCGAGCGCTCCTCCAGGAGCGCGAGGAGGGGCACCAGCAGGTTGAGGTTGACCGAGGCCAGGCGGTCCAGCGACGAACCCGCGGTGCCCTCGGCGCCGTCCCCGGTGTCGTCCATGGCGTCGTCCCCGGTGTCGTCCATGGCGAGGAATGCTACGCGGCGGACTCGCTCAGCCGGCGCAGCCGGGGGATCGGGATCCGGTAGTTGAGCGCGGCCGCCAGGCCGGTGCCGTCGGCGTGCTCCCAGCGCATGAGGGCCCGGCCGCCGCCGGGCCCGCCGTTGACGTAGACCGGCTCCCCGCTGGGCGGCAGCGGGCCGACGGCCTTCAGGTTCAGCCCGAACTGCTCGGTCCAGAAGTACGGCCGGAACGCCAGCGGGGGCGCGCCCTCGCCGTGCACCAGGGCCCGTGCGGCGCACTTCGCCTGCTCGATCGCGCTGCTCCACAGCGGGATGCGGCGCGGACCGGACGGGGTGGGGAGACCCACGAGGTCGCCGGCGGCGGCGATGCCGGGCCGGGCCAGTCCGCGCGCGTCCACCGGGACGACGCCGTTCTCGGCGAGCCCGGTGCCCGCCAGCCACTCCGTGTTGGGCACGTCCCCGACGGCGGACACCACGAGGTCCGCCTCCAGGACCGTGCCCTCCGCGAGGACGACCCGCGGGCTGCTCTCCCCCCGTCCCTCCAGGCGGGCCGAGGCGGTGTCGACGACCGTGAGGCCCTGTTCCCGCGCCGCCGTCACGAAGACGCCGGCGAGGTACGGGCCGAGCTGCACGGTCAGCGGCAGCCCCTGGGAGACCACGGTGACCTCGCACCCCACGGCCAGGCAGCCCGAGGCGATCTCCATGCCGAGCGGGCCGCCGCCGACCACGACGACCGACGGGCGGCCGGCCAGCCGGCCGCGCAGCGTCAGCGCGTCGTCGAGGCCCCGCAGGGTGATCTCCCCGTCCAGCGCGGACAGCCGCCGCGCCCGGGAGCCGGTGGCCAGCACGACCCCGTCGTAGGGCAGGTCGGTGCCGTCGTCCAGGCGGACGCGGCGGCGGTCCGGGTCGAGCCCGGTCGCCCGGACGCCCAGCAGTTCGGTGGCTCCGTGGGCGGCCGGCGGCAGCTCGTGCGTGGTCAGGTCCTCACCGTCGAGCAGGAGCGCCTTCGACAGGGCCGGGCGGCTGTACGCCGGGTGCGGCTCGTCGCCGATGATCGTCAGCTCGCCGTCGAAGCCGCTCTCGCGCAGGGTGTCGGCCGCGGTGAGCCCGGCGATGCCGTTGCCGACCACCACGACGCGCCGCAGGGTGGCGGTGCTCATGCCAGCCTCAGCGCGGCGACCGGGCACACCCGGACGGCTGCGTTCGCCGCGGCGGCGTCCGCCTCGTCCGCCGGCTGGCGGTCCAGTATCAGTTCGCCGTCGTCGTCGAGGTGCATCAGCTGCGGGGCGGCCTCCTCGCACAGGCCGTGCCCCTCGCAACGGGCGCGGTCGAGAACGATGTTCATGCCGGGACCACCTCCAGGACGGGGAGCTCCTCGATGCTGCGGGTGATGTTGCTCGGGACGCGGACCTCGGGGCCGAGGACGAGGCGCTCCACGCGCCGGGACAGCGCGTCGATCACGGCGTGCGCCTCCAGGCGGGCGAGGCCCTGGCCGGCGCAGCCGTGCGGCCCGTACCCGAAGGACAGGTGGTCGATGGGGTTGCGCTCGACGAGGAAGGCGTCCGGGTTGTCGTAGTGGCGGGGGTCGCGGTTGCCCGCGCCGAACAGGACGGCGACCTGGGCCCCCTCGGGGATGAGGGTGCCGTCGACGGTGACGTCCCGGGTGGCGCGGCGCCCCCAGGCGTGGATCGGGGCCCAGTAGCGCAGCACCTCGCTGAACGCGCTCGGCACGAGCGAGGGGTTCTCGCGGACCAGGGCGAGCTGGTCGGGGTGGCGTCCGAACAGGGCGACGATGTTGCCGATCGAGGCCATCGTGGTGTCGACGCCCGCTCCGAGGTACTGGTGGATGATGTGTCCGGCGGTGCCGGCGGGGATGTCGCCCCGGGTCTCGGCGTCGAAGATGCCGCGGCCCACGGAGCCCTCGGCCAGGTCGGCGGCCTTGACCTGCGAGCACCAGGCGTACAGCTCGCCGGCGATCGGGAAGTTCTCGGCGGTGCGCTGGTTCATCGGGCCGATGACCTGCATGGCGGCCTGGCCCCAGCGCAGCATGTTGTCGCGTGCCTCGCCGGTGAAGCCGATCAGATCCGCGACGACCTCCAGGGGGAAGGCCCGGGCGAGGGCGTCGACCGCCTCGAAGGAGCCCTGCTCGACGAGGCGTGCCACCAGGGCGTCCGCCTTCGCCTCGATCTGCCCCTTCAGGCCGCGCAGCGCACGCGGCGAGAGGTTCTCGGTGAGGGTGGCCCGCAGCTGGGTGTGGACCGGCGGGTCGGAGGCGAGGGACGTGCCGGCGAGCGCCTCGTTGACCGCCGGATTGAATCCGATCGAGGTGGAGGAGAAGGACTCGACGTCGGCCAGGGCGCCCCGGATGGCGTCGTACCGCGTCAGCGCGTAGACGTCGTTCTCCGGCAGATGGACGACGGGGCCCGTCTCCCGCAGGGCGGCGTAGACGGGGTAGGGGTCGAGGAGGACCTCGTCGGCGAAGAGGTCGATGTCCGAGGTGGGTGGGGTGCTCATGCCCTCAGTGAAGGGAGACCGCATCCATTCGGCAAGTGAATGTTTTGCATGACTCGTCATGCATCTGCTGCATGATCCCTGGTCGGGCGACCGGGCCCACCTTATGTGCAATGTTTTTTCTCTGCGTCTGTTTCATTGACGCCATGTAAAGCGAATGGCTACGGTGACCGCACCCACCGGGTGCCGCGCACCCCACCCCGGACACGTGAGGCAGCCATGAGCGTCGAGAGCACCACCGTCAACACCGTCCTGGGCCCGGTGCCGGCCGAGGAACTGGGCGTCGTCGCGATCCACGAGGCGCTGCTGTCCGTGGTGCCCGGCGCGGAGCACTCCTTCGACGTCACCCTCGACCGCGCCGAGATCTACGAGCTCCTCGCCGCCAAGCTGAAGGACTTCCGCGCCCACGGCGGCGGCACCCTCGTCGACAGCACCGGCATGTTCCACGGCCGGGACGTGCGGCTGTACGAGACCCTGTCCCGCGCGACCGGCGTGCACATCGTCGCCTCCACGGGCCAGGGCCCCGAGGAGCTGCTCGGCGGCTACTTCCTGACCCCGCAGACCAACCCGCCGACGCCGTGGCCGGCCGAGAAGTTCGCCGACCTGTTCGCCCGGGAGGTCACCGAGGGCATGGTCGTCCCCCGGGTGGAGCGGCGCGGCGCCGCCGGACTGGTGGCCACCGCCGCCACCCGGGAGGGCATGACGGCCACCGACGAGAGCCTGTTCCGCGGCGCCGCCCGCGCCGGACTCGCCACCGGCGTCGCCGTCTCCGTCCGCCCCGGCGCCGACGCCCTGCACGACCTCGACGTCGTCCTCGACGAGAAGCTGCCCGCCGACCGGGTCGTCGTCGGCGGACTCGACCGCCGGGACCTCGCCGCCGCCGGAGCCCCCCTGGAGGTCGCCCGCCGGGGTGCCCGCGTCGCCCTCGACCACGTCGGCACCGAGGACGGGGACCACCTCACCGACGCCGAACGCGCCGACCTGGTCGCCGAACTGGTGGCGGCCGGGTTCGCCGACCGCGTCCTGCTGTCCACCGGCGCCACCGGCGTCGCCAAGGCCCACACCGGCAACGACCTGCCGTACAGCCACGTCCTCACCGCCTTCGTCCCGCTCCTGAAGGCGCGCGGCCTCGGCGACGAGGACACGCGGCGGATCCTCGAAGCGAACCCGCGCGCCCTGTTGTCGGTGCGACCGGCGCGCTGAGCGCCCGCCCAACGACCGTCAGGCTTCAGGCTTCTTCATTCAAAGGTGAGTGCTGTGTCGAGAGTGAACACCGTCCTGGGGGCGGTCCCGGCCGAGGAACTGGGGCTCGTGGCCGTCCACGAGCACATCGGCTACGGGATGCCCGGCTCCGAACTGGACACGAAGTGGTGGAAGACCCCCGAGCAGCGGTACGAGGAGACCGTCCCCAAGCTGCGCGCCTTCCACGAGTACGGCGGCGGCACCTTCGTCGACGCCACCGGGATCTGCAACGGCCGTGACGTCGACTACTACAAGTCGCTGTCCGCCAAGACCGGCGTCCACATCGTCGCCTGCACCGGCTTCGTCGGCGGCGACACCGCCCTGCCGCACTTCGCCCGCGCCGACGTGGACTACCTGATGCGGCAGTTCGTCCACGAGATCACCGTCGGCATCGGCGACACCGGCAGCCTCGCCGGCGTCATCAAGGTCGGCGTGAGCCGCGGCGGCCGCATGACCGACCTGGACAAGCGCATCTACCGGGCCGCCGCCCGCGCCGCGCTCACCACGGGCGTGCCCATCCTCACCCACCTGGCGATCGACGCGGAGAACGCGATCTCGATCTTCCAGGAGGAGGGGCTGCCCCTGGACCGCGTCCTGTTCGGGCACGTCGACGACGGGGTCAACGCCGACAAGACCCGCGACGTGTGGATCGCCGAGCAGGGCGCACGCATCGGCTTCGACACCTTCGGCTACGAGACCGAACTCCCGGACCCGCCCTTCTGGGCCCGCCCCCGCAAGGAGCGGCTCGACCACTTCCTGCGGTTCATCGACGGCGGCCGCAGGATCGGGCAGGTCCTCGCCTCCGCCGACGCCAACTGCAGCCCGCTGGGCTGGCCCGGCGTCAAGGGCCACACCGTCAACTACATCTTCGAGGACCTCATCCCGGACCTCCTTGCCGCCGGTCTCGACGAGGCCGCCATCGAGACGATCTTCGTCCACAACCCGGCCGCCTTCCTCACCCTCCAGAAGTAGAGAGAACCACCATGCAGCTCTCGGACCTCAAGAACCTGAAGATCGCCGTCGTCGGAGCCGGCTACGGCGGCGCGGCGGCCGCCAAAGCGCTGAGCCTGCTCGGCGCCCGGGTCGATGTCTACGAACAGGCCACCCGCATTCGGGAGGTCGGCGCCGGCATCGGCCTGCGGCCGTCCACCATGAACCGCTTCCGCGAGTGGGGCATCTTCGACGCGATCGCGAAGGTCAGCTCCCCGAGCGAGTACTTCGAGATCCTCACCGCCACCGGTGACCCGATCATGAAGGAGGCGTGGCCCGCCGAGGGCGAGCAGACGCACACCCACCTCATCCACCGCGGCGACTTCATCGAGGCGCTGCTGGGCGTGCTGCCCGAGGGCATGGTGCACCTCGGCCACAAGCTGGAGGCCGTCGAGGACAAGGGCGAGCGCTCGGTCCTGACGTTCGCCGACGGCAGGACCGTCGAGGCCGACCTGGTCGTCGGCGCCGACGGCATCAAGTCGGTCGTGCGGGACCGGCTGTTCAGCGACAAGGGCCCGGTCTTCTCCGGCGAGCGGGCCTACCGCGCGGTCATCTCCGTGGACGACGCCCACGGCATGGTCGTCGACGACAACCTGCGGATGTACATCGGCAAGGGCACGAAGATCTACCTGCTGCCGCTGCGCCACCGGGGCCAGGTCTCCTTCGACATCACCGCCCTGTGCCCGGACCCCACCTGGAACCCGCAGGTGACCCTGGAGGACATGCTCCGGACCGTCGAGGGCTTCGACGAGCGCCTGGTCTCCATCACCCGCGGCCTCGACCTCGACACCGTCAACGTCCGCGGCGTCTACGACATCGACCCGGTCGACACCTGGCACTCCGACTCCGTCGTCCTGCTCGGCGACGCGGCGCACTCGATGCTGCACCACCAGGGCCAGGGCGCCAACTCGGCCATCGAGGACGGCGGAGCGCTCGCCGACGCCCTGCGCGAGGCGGACTCCGTCAAGGAGGCGCTGGCCCTCTACCAGGCCACCCGCAAGCCGGTCACCGACAAGCTCCAGAGCATCTCGCGCCAGGGATGGAGCGAGGACGAGATCGACGAGGTCTTCCCCGGACAGAAGCCCGCGGCCGCCGCGGCCCAGGAGTAACCCATGCCTCTGCACCCCGAGATCGCCAAGGTCCTGGCGAGCCTGCCCGCCCCGCCCGACGGCCCGCTCGACCCCGTGGCCATGCGCGCCGCCGAGGAGGCGCAGGTCGCCCCCCTGGACGAGCGGCTGCCCCTGCACGCCGTCGAGGACGTCACCGCCCGCACCGCCGCCGGGGACGTGCCCGTGCGGATCTACATCCCGGACGCGGCGGACCGCCACGGCGTGATCGTCTACTTCCACGGCGGCGCCTTCTTCCTGGGCAGCCTGGAGACCCACGACCACGTGGCGCGGTCACTGGCGAAGGAGACCGGCCTGAAGGTCGTCTCCGTCGGCTACCGGCGCGCGCCCGAGGCGGCCTTCCCGGCCGGCCTGGACGACTGCCACGCGGTCGTGCGCTGGGTCGCCGAGCAGGGCGACGGGCTCGGCTGGGACGGCACCACCCTCGCCGTCGCCGGCGACAGCTCCGGCGGCAATTTCGCCGCCGCCGTCGCGGCCCGCGCCCACGACGAGGGCTTCGACCGGATCACCCACCAGATCCTCTACTACCCCTCCCTGGACCTGGACTTCGACACCGACCGCTACGCCTCGCTGCGGGAGAACGCCGTCGGCTACGGCCTGGAGACGGCGGGCCTGAAGCCCTTCAACGCCTTCTACCTGGACAGCGGCGCCGACCCCGCCGACCCGCTGGTCTCGCCGGTCAAGCGGCAGGACCTCACCGGCCTGCCGAAGGCCCTCGTGGTCACCGCCGAGTTCGACCCGATGCGCGACGAGGGCGAACTGTACGGGCGGCGGCTGCGCGAGGCCGGGGTGGAGGCCACGGTGAGCCGCTACCCGGGCGCCGGCCACGGGTTCGTCCAGCACTTCTCCTGGATCCCCGAGTACCACCGGGTCTTCGCGGAGACGCGGGACTTCCTCGGCCGGTCCTGACCGGCCACCCGGAACGAGCGGAGCGGAAGCAGCATGACGCGAGCAGTCCCCGTCCACCCCCTGGTCTCCCCGTGGGGCCGGTTCGGGCTCTACAGCTTCTTCATCGACGCGCCCCAGCCCGCGATCGTCGACACCGGGATCGCCTCGTCCCCCGCCGAGGGGATGGCGCCCGCGCTGGAGGCGATCGGGCGGCGCATCGAGGACGTGCGCTGGATCCTGCTGACGCACGGTCACATCGACCACGTCGGCGGGGCGTTCGCCCTGTGGGAGATGACCGGCCGGCGCGCCCAGGTGGTGATCCACGAGGCCGACGCGCCCTTCCTCCGCTCGCGCCGGGCCCATGTGGCGGAGTACGCCGCCGGGCGCGGCCGCTACCTGCGTGACCCGGGGGGCGAGGCGAAGGTGGCGGCCGCGGCCGACGCGGTCATCTCCGGCGAGATGGAGCCCACCCTGCTGGTCCGGGGCGGCGAGAGCCTGTCCCTCGGCGGCGGGGTGACCGTGTCCGTGCACGCGGTCCCCGGGCACACGCCCGGCTCGGTCGCCTACGTCCTCGACGGGCAGCGCGCCGCGTTCACCGGGGACGCCGTCCAGGTGCACGGCGCGGCCAACGGCTTCCCCGGCTACACCGACCCGGTGGCCTACCGCGCCGGTCTGGAGCACCTGCGCGACACCGTCCGCCCGCGGCACCTCTACCTCGGGCACCCCTACCGCCGGGCCGACGGCACGCCCTACGGCGTGGAACTCGACGAGGACCAGGCCCGCCAGGCCCTCACCCAGAGCCTCGACATCGAGGGCCGGGTCGCCCGGGCGGCCTGCGACTGCCTGCGGGCCGGCCTCAGGGAGACGGACTCGCCGTACTCGCCGTTCGGGCGTGTCGCCGAGGAACTGGGCTACACCGGTGACCCCACCCTCGAACCGTCGCCGTTCTTCACCACGCTCGCCGGCTACCGCACGCACTTCGACCGCACCCCGTGACACAGGAGCACCACGTCATGACCGACTTCCAGACCATCCGGGCGGGCGAGCAGACCATCGCCGTCCGCAAGGACCTCCGGGTCCCGATGCGCGACGGCGTCGAACTCGCCGCGGACGCCTACCACGGTCAGGACGACACCCCCCGCCCGGCCCTGATCGCGATGAGCGCCTACGGCAAGGAGCTCCAGGCCCTCGCCCTGACCACGCCCCCGCAGCTGCGGCCCAGCCCCATGTGGGACGGCTGCATCGAGGCGGGCGACATCGCCCGCGTCGTGAAGGAGGGCTACGTCCACGTCATCGGCGACATGCGCGGCACCGGCGACTCCGGCGGCGTCATGATCGGCAACTACAACTTCGGCGGGGTCTCCCAGGGGCAGGACCTGTACGACGTCGTCGAGTGGGTCGCCGCGCAGCCCTGGTGCGACGGCAACGTCGGCATGATCGGCATCTCCTACTTCGGCTCCATGCAGGTGCTCGCCGCCGCCGAACGCCCGCCGCACCTCAAGGCGATCTTCGTCAGCGGCGGCCACTACGACTTCTACGAGACGACGTACCACGGCGGCGTCATGTGGTTCATGCCGCGCGCCGCCCGCGAGGGACGCGGCGGCGACTCGGGCATCGCCCACACCGACGTCAAGTCCCGTATGCAGGAGGTGTACTCGCCCGAGGAGCTGAAGAAGCTGGTCGACGAGCGGCTGCGCGACCCGGACGTGGCGGCCTGGCCCAACCTCGTGCACGTGCTCAAGTACCCCAAGAACCGCGAGTTCTGGTTCGACATCGTGATGAACCCGCTCGACGGCGACTGGTACGAGGAACGCAACCCGGTCAACCTGGCCCGGAACATCGACATCCCGGTCTACCTGCAGATCGACCAGGGCCGCGGCTGGACCGTCGACGGCCACATCGAGCTGTTCGACGTCCTCAAGGGCCCGAAGAAGCTGGACATCGGCTCCTACCCGCCCATGCAGTCGCGCCCCTGGATCGAGGAGCACGACAAGATGTTCCGCTGGTACGAGTACTGGCTCAAGGGTGTCGACAACGGGATCATGGACGAGCCGGCCGTGCAGGTCTTCGTGGAGGGCTCGCGCGAGGTGGTCACCGCCGGGCAGTGGCCGCCGAAGGAGGTCGAGTACACCTCTCTCTACCTGCGGCCCCGGCGCAAGCTGTCCTTCGAGCCGGAGGCGATGGGCGCCGAGCACGCCGCCCCCGACGGCTTCTACCAGGCGCCGCTGACCGTCACCGACAAGGTGGAGGTCCTCGACTGGCGCACCGAGCCGTTCGAGAAGCCCACCGAGCTGATCGGCACCGGCGCGGCACACCTGTTCGCGGAGATCGACCAGGACGACACCAACTTCATCCTGCGCCTGTGGGACGAGGCCCCCGGCGGCAAGCGGCAGCTCATCACCAGCGGCTACCTGAAGGCCTCCCACCGCGAGCTGGACGAGGAGCGCACCACCGAGGGCAACCCGTACCACCCGCACACCCGCGCCGTGCCGGTGGAGCCGGGGACGGTGCAGGAGTACGTGCTGCGGCTGTACCCGTTCGCCGCGACCTTCCTGCCGGGTCACCGGCTGGTGGTGGAGCTGTCCAACAACGAGCCGCTCGCCGACGCGCACAACGCGCTGCTGCCCCCGGACGCGTTCCACCTGCCGGTGGGCCGCCCGGTCACGCACAAGATCTACCGGGACGCGGCCCACCCGTCCCGGCTGGTGCTGCCGTTCACCACGGCGCCCGCCACCGGCGCGGCGGAGTAGCGGCAGGGGACGCCTCAGGGCCGGCCGGGGACACCGTCCCGGGCCGGCCCTTCGCGCGCCTGCCTGAGCCCGCGACAAGGCGCGGCCCCGGACGGAGGGCATCCGGCCTTTCGCGTGCGTGGCTCAGCCACCTCGCCGCGGCAGCCCCGGACTGAGGACCCCCGGCCGGCCCTTCCCGCGTGCGTTCCCGGCCGGCCCTTCGCACGCGCGGATGCCGCGGGCGCTCACACCGCCTCGGCCAGGTCCCGCTCCACGGCCCGTGCCGAGGCGTCCAGGACGGCGACCAGGGACCGCAGGCGCTGCGGGTCGTACCGCACGCTCGGCATCGACACCGACAGGCCCGCCCGTGCCCGGCCGCCGGCGTCGCGCACCGGCACGCCGACGGCCACCAGACCGCGCTCGGACCGCTCCCGGTTGACGGCGGAGCCGTTGCGGCGCAGCCGCTTCAACTCCGTGCGCAGCCGGTCCAGGTCGGGGCGCTCACCCGGCCGGTCGGTGTACCGCTCCGGTGCGTAGACGTCGTCGAGCTCCTCGTCGGTCAGGTCGGCGAGCAGCAGCAGCCCGGCCGTCGTGCGGTGGGCCGGGAACACCATGCCCTCCCGGGAGCCCACCCGCAGGGTCTGCCGGCACTCGACGGAGGCGATGAAACGCGCCGTGTCCCCGGCGCGCACGATCAGGTTCGTCGTCTCGTCCAGCAGGTCGACGACCCGCTGGAGGTGCGGCAGGGCCACCGCGCGCAGCCGCGACACGAACGACTGGGAGTGTGCGGCGAGCTCCAGCACCGGCCCCGCCCGGTAGACGCGGTCCTCGCCCTGCACCGCGAAGTCCCGGTACACGAGCATCGCCAGCAGCCGGTGCGCGGTCGACCTGGCCACCCCCAGCCGCTCGGCGATCTGCGACACGGTCGCGCCGCCCTCCATCTGCAGGATGGTCGCCGCCCGCAGCGCGTGGTCCACGCTGGCGATGGGATAGGGCGGCGGCGTCTTGAGCGGCTTGTCCATCCCGTCGGCCTTCCCTCGGGTCGTGGACGCCGCAGGGTGCCGGGCGTCCCGTCTCCGGACCATCCTCTCACGCATTCTGCTGTGCAGAATTCATATGTTCTTCAGAGCGGCACACGGCACCCTGGGGCCATGACGCACTCCTCCCTCGCCCAGGAAACGGTGACGGGTTCCCCGGTCCGGCTCGAAGCCGTGGCCGCGGAGGGGCAACCCGAGGTCACCCCGGCGCTCGAAGAGCTGTACCGGGGCTTCGAGAAGGAACTCCTCGTCCCGCTGTGGACCGAGATCGGCGACCTGATGCCGGCCCACCCGCGGTCCCGCGCCCTGCCGCACCTGTGGCGGTGGGAGCGCCTGCGGGAGCTGGCCGCGCAGGCCGGCGAGCTGGTCCCGGTCGGCCGCGGCGGCGAGCGCCGGGCCATCGCGCTCGCCAACCCCTCCCTCGGCGGGCGGCCGTTCGCCACCCCGACGCTGTGGGCGGCCATCCAGTACCTGATGCCCGGCGAGGACGCCCCGGAGCACCGCCACACCCAGCACGCCTTCCGCTTCGTCGTCGAGGGCGAGGGCGTGTGGACCGTCGTCGGCCGCGACCCGGTCGCCATGCGGCGCGGCGACTTCCTGCCGCAGGCGGGCTGGAACATGCACGCCCACCACAACGCCACCTCCGAGCCGATGGCCTGGATCGACGGACTGGACATCCCCTTCCAGTACACGAACGAGTCGCAGTTCTTCGAGTTCGGCCGCGACGAGATCAGCGACGCCGAGCGGATCACCCCGGACCGCTCCCGCTCCGAGCGGCTGTGGGGCCACCCCGGACTGCGCCCGGTCGGCGCCGCTCCGGCCGGCCCCGGCTCCCCGCTGCTCGCCTACCGCTGGGAGCACACCGACCGCGCCCTCGCCGACCAGCTCGCCCTGGAGGCCGAGGGACACGCGGGCACCGTGGAGCCCGGCCACGCCGCCGTCCGCTTCTCCGACCCGGCGACCGGCGCCGACGTGCTGCCGACCATCCGCGCCGAGGTGCACCGCATCGCCCGCGGCACCGAGACCACCCCGGTGCGCGAGACCGGCTCGTCGGTCTACCAGGTCTTCGACGGCTCCGGCACCGTCACCGTCGGCGACACCACCTGGTCGGTCAGCCGCGGCGACCTCTTCGTCGTCCCCTCCTGGCAGCCCTTCTCGGTCCGTTCCGAGGCCGGGTCCACCGACTCCGACTCCGGCGCGCTGGACCTGTTCCGGTTCAGCGACTCGCCGATCTTCGAAGCCCTGCGGCTCGACCGTACCCACGTGGAAGGAACCACCCGATGAAGCTCGCCACCCTCCGCACCGGCGGCACCACCCGCGCCGTCAAGCTGGACGGCGACGTCCTGGTCGACCTCGGCGCCCCCGACCTGGGTGCCCTGCTCGCCGAGGAGGGCTGGGCCGGGCGCGCGGCGGCCGCCACCTCCGACGGCGCCACCACCTACCCGGTGGCGGACGCCGACTTCGCCCCCGTGGTGCCCGCCCCGTCCAAGGTGGTGTGCGTCGGCCTCAACTACCGCAACCACATCCAGGAGATGGGCCGCGACCTGCCCGAACACCCCACCTTGTTCGCCAAGTTCGCCGACTCGCTGATCGGCGCGCGCGACGACATCGCCCGGCCGGACGAGACCGTGCAGTTCGACTGGGAGGTCGAACTTGCGGTGATCGTCGGCCAGAAGGTGCGCCGCGCCCGCGGCGAGGAGGCCGAGCAGGCCATCGCCGGCTTCACCGTGCTGAACGACATCACCTGCCGGGACTGGCAGTTCCGCACCCGTGAGTGGCTCCAGGGCAAGATGTGGGACTCCAGCACCCCGGTCGGCCCCTACCTGGTCACCCCGGACGAGCTGCCGGGCGGTGTCCGCCCCGCCCTGGACGTGTCCCTCACCGTCGACGGCGAACTCATGCAGTCCGACACCACCGGCGACCTGCTCTTCGACCCCGTCGACCTGGTCGAGTACGTCTCCACGATCACCCGTCTGAACCCGGGCGACATCATCGCCACCGGCACCCCCGGCGGCGTCGGCCACGCCCGCAAGCCCGCCCGCTACCTCCTCGGCGGCGAGCGGATCGTCACCGAGATCCAGGGCATCGGCCGCCTGGAGAACACGGTCGTCAAGGAGAAGTCCGCCTGATGGCCCGCACCTTCGACCAGGCCCGCGACTGGAGCAGGCACGGCACCGAGCTGCTGCTGAAGGCCGCCGACGGTCTCGACGCCGCCGCCTTCGCCGAGCCCAGCGCCCTGCCGGGCTGGAGCCGGGCCCACCTGGCCGCCCACGTCGCCGCCAACGCGGAGGCGCTGTCCAACCTGGTGCACTGGGCGGCCACCGGCGAGCCCACCCCCATGTACGCCTCGCCCGAGGAGCGCGCCGCCGGTATCGAACGGGGCCGAGCCCTGCCCGCCGCCGAACTCACCGCGTGGCTGCGGACCTCGGCCGAGGCACTGGAGGCCGGCATGGCGGCCCTCGGCGACGACCAGTGGCGCCGGGAGGTGGTCACCGCCCAGGGCAGGACCGTCCCCGCCACCGAAGTGCCCTGGCTGCGCGCCCGGGAGGTGTGCGTGCACGCCGTCGACCTGGCGGCCGGGGTGTCCTTCCTGGACCTGCCGGACGACTTCCTGGCCGCCCTGTGCGACGACATCGTTGCCAAGCGCGCCGCCGCCCCCGGCCCCGCCGTGACCCTGCGGGTGGCGGCCACCGGTGCCACCTGGCAGCTGCCCGGCGACGGCGAACCCGCCCTGGTCGAGAGCGGGTTGCCCGCCATCGCCGCCTACCTTGCCGGACGGGACGCGGGACCGCGCACCGCCGACGGCAGGCCCGCCCCCACGCTGGGCGCCTGGCTCTGACCAGCGGCCCGCGAACCGTAAGGAACCGATCATGAACCCTGAACCCACGCCCGCCGGGCGGCCCGACGTCCTCGTGGTCGGCGGCGGCATCGGCGGCCTCGGCGCCGCCTTCGCCCTGTCCCGCCAAGGACTGCGGGTCCGCGTCCTGGAGCGGGCCCCGGCGTTCGGCGAGGTCGGCGCGGGCCTCCAGATCGCCCCCAACTGCACCCGCATCCTCGACGAGTACGGGCTGTTGGACGAGGCCCGCTCCCTCGGCGTCGTCCCGGACGGCATGGTGATGCGCGACGCGCTCGACTCCAGCGTGCTGACCCGGCTGGACCTGCGCGACCTCGAACGCCGGTACGGCTTCCCGTACATGGTCATCCACCGCAGCGACCTGCACGGCATCTTCCTGCGCGCCTGCGAGCGCGCCGGGGTCGAACTGCTCACCGACCGTACCGTCGTCGACTACGAGCAGACCGAGGACGGCGCCCTGGTCCGCCTGGCGGACGGCAGCACCGAGGAGGCGCCGCTGGTGATCGCCGCGGACGGCCTGAACTCCGTGGCCCGCACCAAGCTGATCGGCGACGACGTCGTCAGCTCCAGCTACGTCGCCTACCGTGCGGCCGTCCCGATCGAGCAGGTCCGGGACAACGGCGTCGCGGAGAACGACGTCACCGTGTACATCGGCCCCCGCTGCCACTTCGTCCAGTACGCCCTGCGCGGCGGCGAGATGTTCAACCAGGTCGCCGTGTTCGAGTCCCCGAAGGCCCTGGCCGGCCAGGAGGACTGGGGCACCCCGGACGAGCTGGACGCCGCCTTCGAGGCGACCTGCGACCCGGTGCGCAAGGGCATCCCCCTGATGTGGCGGGACCGCTGGTGGCGTATGTTCGACCGCGACCCCGTCGACACGTGGGTGCACGGCCGCATCGTCCTGCTCGGCGACGCCGCGCACCCGCCGCTGCAGTACATGGCCCAGGGCGCGATCATGGCCATCGAGGACGGCTGGGTCCTCGCCCGGCACTACGCCCGGCTGGCCGAGGCCACCCCCGCGGGCACCCGCCCCGCGTGGGAGGAGGCCCTCGCCGCCTACGAGGCGGTCCGGGTGGAGCACTGCCGCCGCGTCCAGACCACCGCCCGCGCCTGGGGCGAACTGTGGCACCTCGACGGGGAGCCCCGCCTCCGGCGCAACGCGATCATGCGGGCGCGGGACACCTACGACTACCACTTCACCGACTGGGTGTACGGCCCGACCGCCCTGACTCCCGACGAGGAGCCGCCCATGTTCGTCCCGATCCCGCTCTCCTCGGCCGAGGCCGAGGAGTCCGGGGGAGGAGCCCTGGCGGCGACCGGCAGCGGCAGGGCGTAGACCCTCGACGCCCCGCAGCCCCGCGCCGCCACCGACCGCCGCCCACGCCCCTCGAGGGGTGCGGGCGGCGGTCTTGTCGTGCCGTGGGAGGAGTCGTCACGCCGGTACCGGCGGGCGTGGTGCCGCCCGGTGGCCGGTCCCGGAGAAGCTGAGCGTGCGGTAGACCGTCACCCCGTCCGCGATCCGGCCGCACGCCTGCGCCGCAGCGGTGACGCGGTGGGTGTACGCGGGGTCCGCGGTGTCCAGCAGCACGCCCAGCGCCGTACCACTGTGGCCGACCGCGACGCCCAGGCCGCCCACCTCGCGGCAGATCTCGCACAGCGGGCCCAGGAGCCGCTTCGGGCGCAGCGCCTGGTTCATCAGCGCGCTCCGGGTCGCGACCCGGCCCACCTCGGCGAGGTCATGGGCGCGCACCGCACCGGTGAGCCGGTCCAGCAGACGCGCGTACTCGCGCCGGTCGGCCGCCGTGAAGGGTTTCGGGATGCGGTTGAAGGCGACCGTGTCGACCGCGCCGCCCTCGTCCACTCCCACCACGGTCATGGCCGGCAGCGACCCGAGGACCGCGCGCAGCCGCACGCTGCGGTGGTGGAAGGCGACGATGCCGGGATGGAGCACCCCGTCGGTGGGTTCGATGCGGGCCAGCAGCCGCTCGATCCGGGCGGCGGGCAGGACGAGGCCCACCGCCTGTCCCACCGCCCGGGCGGTGGCGACCAGGTCGGCGGAGGAACTCGCCAGTCCCTTGCCCTCCGGGAGCAGGCTGCTGAGCGTGAGCACCCCGCCGACCGGCCGCGGCGCGGCGGCCATGACGAGCCGCGCCATCCGCAGGGCCTTCACCTTCCGGGCCGGCCGGACCACCAGGCCGGGGGCGTCCGGGGCCGGCCGGAACACCGCCCTCGTCCACCGGGCGACCGGGAGCGTGACCAGGAAGTCCCCGTCCCGCTCCGGCAGTTCGCCCTGCAGCAGTTCGCCGAAGGTGCCGTGGGCGGTGCCCACTCCGGTTCGCACGCGTGTCCTCCCTGAGCAGGCGTCGGACGCCATAGATGAAAGTGAAAATCATTTGTACGTGAGGATGTCCGGACGCCGCAAGCCGGTCTCCGTGCGTCTGTCACCGCCCGGTCGTCGAGACGTTTCTGATGTTGACAATCATTTTCAATTAATGTGATGCTCACGCCGGTCCCGTCGCCGACCAGACAGGAGGACCGGTATGGACCCGCACATCGCGGAGGCGGTCAAGAGACCGGATCTCGTCGCGCTGCAGCCCGGGTTGGTCTGTCTGCGCTTCGAGTCCATGAAGATCTACTCGGCGCTGGGGGCGGTGCGCCGTCTCCTGGAGACCGGTGCCGTCCGACCCGGCGACACCCTCGTCGACAGCTCCAGCGGCATCTACGCCCACGCCCTCGCTCTCGCCTGCCACCGGTACGGGATGAAGTGCCACATCGTGGGCTCCACAACCGTGGACCGCACCCTGCGCGTCCAGCTGGAGATCCTCGGAGCCACGCTGGAACAGGTCCCGCCCTCCCAGGACCTGCGCCTGGACCAGGAGGCGCGGGTGCGGCGCGTCGCCGAGATCCTCGCCCGCAACCCCTCGTACCACTGGATGCGGCAGTACCACGACGACATCCACTACCTCGGCTACCGCGACGTGGCCGCCGCTCTCGACCGGGAGATCCCCCAAGGGCCCCTCACCCTGGTCGGCGGAGTCGGGTCCGGCGCCTCGACCGGCGCCCTCGCCACCTGGCTGCACGAGGCCGGCCGCGACGTGTCCCTCGTCGGCGTCCAGCCCTTCGGGAGCGTCACCTTCGGCGCACAGCACGTGGCCGACCCGGACATGATCATCGCCGGCATCGGCAGCGCCATCGAGTTCCGCAACGTCCGCCACGCCCTCTACGACCGCGTCCACTGGGTCGGCTTCGACTGCGCCGTCTCCGGCGCGGTCCAACTCCTGCGGGACACCGGCATCTTCGCCGGACTGTCCGCCGGGGCCGCCCACCTCGCCACCCGCTGGGAACGCCGCCGGGACGACTCCCGCACCCACGTCTTCGTCGCCGCCGACACCGGCCACCGCTACGTCGACCACGCCTACGCCCGCCACCGGGAGGCACCGGACGCCGACGCGCTCAAGCCGCACGAGATCACCGACCTGCGGGACCTCCGACTGCCCTGGTCCACCGCCGCCCGCGCGGACCTGCGCATCCCCGCCGCCCCCGCCCCCACCGACGAGAGGGACTGACATGCCCCACCCCGAGCCGCGGACCGTCTCCGGGCTGACCGCCGCCGTCCTGGCCGGCGCCCACGGACCCGACCCCGGCACCCTGCACGTCACCAGCGCCTTCCGGCTCTACCACACCACCCGGCTCGCCGGGAGCGACGTCACCTACCACAACCACTACCTCGTGCTGCGGACCGGCCCGGTCTTCGGCGCCTGCGCCTTCGAGGCCGGCGAAGTCGCCCCCGAACTCTGCGAGAACGCCTCCGGGCAGACGCTCGCCGACCTGCTGCGCCACCCCACCACCGCCGTCCGGGTCGCCGCCCTCGACGCCTACCTCGCCCGCGTGCTGCCGCACCGGGACGCGCCCGGCGCCGAACCCGTCACCCTGCCCGCCGGGTCCCCGGAGGTCCGGGCCCGCGCCCGGGACGCCGCCGTCGCCGGACTCCTCGACATCGCGCCGGGCACCAGGGTCGCGCTCATCGGCGTGGTGAACCCGCTGGTCGCCGCGATACGTGAGCGGGGCGGCGTCTGCCTGCCCTGCGACCTCAACCTGCGCACCACCCAGTGGGGCGAGCGGATCAGCGACGACATGACGGAGGTGCTCGCCGCGGCCGACGCCGTCGTCGCCACCGGGATGACCCTGAGCAACGGCACGTTCGACCTCATCCTCGAGCACTGCCGGGACCAGGACGTCCCCCTCGTCGTCTACGCGCAGACCGGCAGCGCCGTCGCCCGCGCCTTCCTGTCCCACGGTGTCACCGCGCTCAACGCCGAGCCCTTCCCCTTCTCCCAGTTCAGCGCCGAACCGACGCTCATGCACCGCTACCGGGTGCCGCGGCAGGCACCGGCACACGCCGGCGGGGCCGCCCGGTGAACACCAGCGCACCCCGCGACTCCGGGCCGGCCGAACCGGCTTCGGACGGCCACGGCGAACCGCTGCCGGGCGACCTGGCGATGGCGCGCGCCCTGTGGCCGGTGCTGCTCGCCTCGGCCGTCGGCCTGCTGCCGTTCACCGTCTTCAGCACCTACCTCGTACCGATCGCCGACCGCGCCGGGAGCGGTGTCGCCGCCGTCGGCGGACTGCGCGGACTCGGCGGCCTGGCCGCCCTGCTGGCCGGCACCGCGCTCGCCCCCCTTCTCGACCGGGTGCGCCGGGACCGGGCGGCGGCCGGCGCGCTCGTCGCGCTGGGCCTCGCGTCGGCGCTGGGCGCGGGCGGGGACCTCGTCCTGCTGGCGGCCTTCTGCCTGCTCGTCGGGGCGAGCACCGCCGTACTGAACCCGGCCCTCACCGCCGCGGCCGCCGACCGGTTCGGCGACGGCCGGGCGGCCGGGCGGGCGGCCACCCTGGTCACCGCCACCCAGTCGATGACCGCGATGCTCGCCGCACCGGCCGTGGCGCTGCCCGCCCTCCTGTGGGGCTGGCAGGGCGACCTCCTCGCCGTGACCGCGGCCTGCCTCCTGCTCGCCGTCGTCCTGTCGGCCCGGGGCCGCCGCGAGGCCGCCGGGCACCCGGCGGGCGGCGCGCCGGGACGGCAGCCGGGCTACCTCGCCTCGTTCCGGTCGCTCGCGGCCGTCCCCGGCGCGGTGCCGCTGCTGCTCGTCTCGCTGCTCCGCACGGCCGTGTTCATGGGCTACCTCGCCTACCTGGCGGCGTACTACGACGAACGGTTCCGGCTCGACCCCGCGCACTTCGCTCTCGTCTGGACGCTCAGCGGCGCCGCGTACTTCGTCAGCAACCTGCTCACCGGGCGGATCACCAACTCCGCCGCACCCCGCGTCGGCACCGAACGGCTGCTGATCCTCGGCCTGTTCGCCGCCCTGGTGTCCGTGGTCGGCTTCTACTTCACCGACCGGCTGCCGCTCGCCCTCGCCGTGACGGCGCTGCACGCGGCGAGCCACGCGGTCGTCGCCGCGTGCGCCGTGAGCCTGCTGGTGCGCCGGTGCGGGGCCCGGCGCGGCACCGCGCTGTCCCTGAACGCCGCCGGCCAGAGCCTCGGCGTCTTCGCGGGCGCGGCCCTGGGCGGCGCGGGCCTCGGACTGGCCGGGAACCCCGGCATCGCGGCCGTGTTCGGCACCCTCGTCGTCGCCGCCCTCGGCGCCGCCCTCCTCGTGCCCCGCACCCCCGCGCGGGAGCCGCAGCACGCCCCGCACCGGGAGCGCACACCATGAGGGAACGACTCGCCACCCGGGGCGGGCTCCTCACGGCCGTCGCCGTCCTGGTCACTGCGCTGCTCGTGTCCGTCGTCGTGGCCGTGGGCATGGGCCCCGCCGTCATCGGCCCCGCCGAGACCGCCCGCCACCTGTGGGCGGCCGTCAGCGGCGGCACCATCACCGCGGACGAGGTGACCACCCACCAGATCATCTGGCAGATCCGCGCCCCGCGGGTACTGCTGGCCGCCCTCGTCGGGGCCGGACTGAGCGCGGTCGGGGTCGCCGCCCAGGCCCTGGTGCGCAACGCGCTCGCCGACCCGTTCGTCCTCGGCGTCTCCTCGGGGGCGTCCGTCGGCGCCGTCGCCGTCACCGTCAGCGGCGGACTGGCGGCGCTGGGCATCCACGCCGTCTCGGCCGGCGCGTTCCTCGGCGCCCTGACCGCGTCCCTGCTGGTGTACGCGGCCGCCTCGCACCGCGGCACGCTGTCCCCGCTGCGGCTGGTGCTCACCGGAGTGGCCCTGTCCCTCGGCTTCCAGGCCCTCATGAGCCTGATCGTCTACTCCGCGCCCGACAGCGAGGCGACCGGCATGGTCCTGTACTGGACGATGGGCAGCTTCGGCGCCGCGAACTGGGGCGCCCTGCCCGTCGTGACCCTCGTCGTCCTGCCCGCCCTCGCGGTGCTGCGCCGGCGGGGCCGGACGCTGGACGTGCTGGCGCTCGGCGACGAGACGGCGGCGAGCCTCGGCATCGACCCCGACCGGCACCGCAAGGGCCTCCTCGTCCTGCTCTCGCTGGTGACCGGCGTGATGGTCGCCGTCAGCGGCGCCATCGCCTTCGTCGGACTGGTGCTGCCGCACGTCGTGCGCATGGTCGCCGGGGCCGGGCACACCCGGGTGCTCACCCTCGCGCCGCTCGCCGGGGCGGTGTTCATGGTGTGGGCCGACCTGGTCTCCCGGACGCTCGTCGCGCCCAGGGAGCTGCCGCTCGGCGTGATCACCGCGCTGATCGGCGTGCCCGTCTTCGTCACCCTGATGCGCCGCAGGAGCTACCTGTTCGGAGGCCGCTGACATGGACCTGCGACTCGACGCGCTGTCGGTGGTGACCGACGGCACCAGCCTGGTGCGGGACCTGACCCTCGACGTGCCCGACGGCCGGGTCGTGGGCCTGGTCGGTCCGAACGGCAGCGGCAAGTCCACCGCCCTGCGGTGCGTCTACCGCGCCCTGCGCCCCACCACCGGCACCGTCCGGCTCGGCGGCGACGACCTCGCCCGGCTGCCGATGCGCCGCAGCGCCCGGACCATCGCCGCCATGACCCAGGACGGCGCCGTCGACCTGGACTTCACGGTCGAGGAGGTCGTCGCCCTGGGCCGCGCCCCCCACCTGCGCGCCCACCAGGCCCTCGGCGCCCGCGAACGCCGGCTGTGCGAACAGGTCATGGACCGGCTCGACATCCGCCGCCTCGCCCGGCGCGGCATCCTCACCCTCTCGGGCGGCGAACGCCAGCGCGTGCTGCTGGCCCGCGCCCTCGTCCAGGAACCCGAGGTCCTCGTCCTGGACGAGCCCACCAACCACCTCGACCTGCGCCACCAGCTGGAGATGCTCTCCCTGCTGCGCGGCTGGGGGCTCACCGTCCTCGTCGTGCTCCACGACCTCAACCTCGCGGCGGCGGCCTGCGACCGGATCGGCATGCTCCGCGCCGGGCACCTGGTCGCGGCCGGAACCCCCGCCGACGTCCTGACCCCCGAGCTGGTCCACGACGTCTTCGGGGTCCGCGCCGACGTCGTCCCGCATCCCCTCACCGGCCACCCGCAGCTGCTGTACGCGCTCGGCCCGTCCCCTTCGCCCACCCCCTCCGTCTGATTCGCCCACCCCCTCCATCGGAAAGGCACCCCACCCATGCGCACCTCCCGCACCCCCCGCCCGGCCCGGCGCCGGGCGGCCGTCGGCTCCGCCGTCGCGGCCGTCCTGCTGCTCAACGCCTGCGGTGCCGACGTCGCACCCGGCGCCGCGGGGCCGTCCGGCACGGTCACCGTGCAGCGCTGCGGCGAACCGGTCGCGTACACGGTCCCGCGCCGGGCCGTGGCCTACGAGGGCGGCAGCGCCGACAAGCTGTTCGCCCTCGGCCTGACCGACCATGTGCACGGCTACGTCATGCCGCCCGCCAATCCGCCGGTGAGCGAGTCGCCGTGGGCGTCGGAGTACGCCGAGGTGAAGATGCTCAGCGACGACCTGCTCAACAAGGAGGTCGTCGTCGAGGCCCGCGCCGACCTCGTCGTCGCCGGCTGGAACTCCGGTTTCAAGGACGAGCGGGGCATCACCCCCGAGATCCTGGACGGCCTCGGCATCCAGAGCTTCATGCACACCGAGAGCTGCTTCAACTACCCCGGACACCCCGAGCGGGCGACCCCCTTCGAAGCGCTCTACACCGACCTCGAACGGCTCGGCAGGATCTTCCGGGTCGAGGACCGGGCCCGGCGCGTGGTGGCCGGCCTGAAGCAGCGCGTCGACGCCGTCGCCGGCCGGGCGCCCACGGACGGCCGGCCGCTGCCCGTCTTCCTCTACGACTCCGGCACCGACCAGCCCTTCACCGCGGGCAACCAGGTGCCGCCGAACGACATCATCCGCATCGCCGGAGCCCGCAACGTCTTCGACGGCCTCGACCAGCGCTGGACCCAGGTCACCTGGGAGGCCGTCGCGCGTTCCGAACCGGAGATCGTCGTGATCCTCGACTACGGCGACCAGCCCGCCCAGAAGAAGATCGACTTCCTTCGCAGGTCCCCCCACACCCGGGACCTGCCCGCCGTCCGGAAGAACAACTTCTTCGTCCTCGACTACAACGAGGGCATCAGCGGGCCCCGGAACATCGACGGCCTGGAGAAGTTCGCGGCATACCTGCGCACGGTCACCGGCTGAGCCCGCACGGCCGGGGCCCGGTGACCGCACCCACCCCCCTCTGCCCCAGGCCGTGTCTTCCGGATCACCCCGGGGCCGCGGGGCTCGGCACGCACTCCCCCGGAGGGGGCACCCCAGCCGCGTTGTCGTCGGTTGCCGATGCTCCGCATCGACGCCCTCCTCCGCCGTGCAGCTGCACGCACCGGGCCCCGCTCACCGGCACGGTCAAGGCGCCGTCGATCCGAGTCGGGCCGATCCGAACGACACGGCCCAGTGGCCGCCGGACGGCGGGCGGGCGGGCCGCCGTCCGGCGGGCCGTCAGGCGCCCGTCGCCGCAGTGTCCGTCGGTACGCGGGCCGGCCCGTCGCCGTCCTGCGGGTGGACGCAGTGCCAGCGGTGCCCGTCCGGGCCCTCCGTCGCGGCCGGGAACGACCCCGCGCAGGCGTCGTCCGCCTTCCAGCACCGCGTGCGGAACGGGCAGCCCGACGGCGGGTTGGTGGCCGACGGAACCGGGCCGTGCAGGACGATGCGGTCGGGCCGGTCCAGCAGACTCGGGGTCGCCGACAGCAGGGCCTCGGTGTACGGGTGACGCGAGGCGCCCGAGACCTCGGCGGACCGGCCCTCCTCCACCACGCGCCCGAGATAGAGCACGGCGATGCGGTCGGCCAGGTAGCGCACCGTCTGCACGTCGTGCGAGATGAACACCATGGCGAGACCGAGCCGGGAGCGCAGGTCCACCAGCAGGTTGAGGATCTGGGCGCGCACCGACACGTCCAGTGCGCTGGTCGGCTCGTCCGCGACGATCAGCTCCGGCTCCAGGGCCAGCGCGCGGGCGATGGCCACCCGCTGGCGCTGTCCGCCGGAGAGCTGTCCGGGCAGCGCCTCCAGGGTGTGCCCGGGCAGACCGACCAGGTCGAGCAGTTCCAGGACCCGCTGCTCGCGCTCGGCCCGCGTCCCGCGCCGGTGCACGTCCAGCGGGTCGCGCAGGATCCGCCGCACCGGCAGGCGCGGGTTGAGCGCGGTGGACGGGTCCTGGAAGACCACGCCCACGCTGGAACCGAACCGGTCGCGGCGTTCCGCGGCCGGCATCCGCCACAGGTCCTGGCCCTTGAAGTACACCCGGCCCTCGGTGGGCTTCTGCAGCCCGGTGACGACCCGGGCCAGCGTGGACTTGCCGCAGCCCGACTCGCCGACCAGCCCGAGGATCTCGCCGCGCCGCACCTCCAGAGAGGCGTCGGTCAGGGCGTGCACGGCGTCCCGGCGCAGGATGCCGCCGCTGCGGGCCTTGTGCCGGACGTGGATGCCGTCCAGCCGGACGATCGGGTCGGTCGTGGTCTCCGGCGGGTTCATCGGGATGTCCTCGGTGACGGTCATCGGGCACCTTCCAGCGACTTGGCCGACGGGCGCACCGGCGCCGGGTGGTGACACGCGAACAGGTGGTCGGTCGTGCCGTCCCGGTCGGTGGCCGGCGGCGGGGTGGTGGCGCACAGCTCGGTGGCGGCCGGGCAGCGGGAGGCGAACCGGCAGCCGACGCCGAACGCCCTGGGCGCCGGTACGACACCGCGGATCTGGTGCAGCCGCTGAGCGCCCGCCTCCAGGGAGACGACGGAGCCGAGCAGCCCCCGGCTGTAGTGGTGCGCCGGGTCGGTGAGCAGGGCGCGGGTGTGACCCGCCTCGGCGACCTGGCCGGCGTACATCACGGCCACCCGGTGGGCGAGGTCGCCGACCAGGGCCAGGTCGTGGGAGACCAGCACCATGGCGAAGCCGAGTTCGTCGCGCAGCTTCACCAGCAGCTCCACGACCTGGGCCTGCACCGTCACGTCGAGCGCCGTCGTCGGCTCGTCGGCGATGAGCAGCCGCGGGCTGCGGGAGAGCGCCATGGCGATGAGCACGCGCTGCCGCTGGCCGCCGGACAGCTCGTGCGGGTAGCTGCGCAGGGTGCGCTCGGGCGACAGGCCGACCAGTTCCAGCAGCTCGGAGGGGGTGCGGGTGCCGCCGCGCGAGGTGAGCCGCTTGAGCTGGGTGCCGATGAGCACCGACGGGTTCAGCGAGGACATGGCGTCCTGGTAGACCATCGCGATCTCCGGGCCCATGAGCGCCCGGCGTTCCCTCGGCGACAGCTTCAGCAGGTCCCGTCCCCGGTAGAGGATCTCGCCCTCCGCCTCGGCGTTGCGGGCCAGCAGGCCCATGACGGCGAGGCTGGTGATGGACTTGCCGCAGCCGGACTCGCCCACCAGGCCGAGGGTCTCGCCCTCGCGCACGGTGAAGGAGATGCCGTCGACAACGCGGGTGTCGCCGTAGCGGTCGGGGAAGCGGATCGTCAGGCCGCGCACCACGAGCAGGTCGGCGGCGTCCTCGGCCAGCGGGGGCACCGCGGGCTCCGTGGCCTCCAGGCGGGTGGCGAGACGGTCCAGGGCGGCGTCCACGTCGGCGCGCTCGGCGGCCGGGGCGGCCTCGGCGGCGGCCTGCTCGGCGGTGTCGCCGCCGTCGGCGCGGGCCTTGTCCGGGGAGGCCGCGGCGTCCGTCATGCCCTCCGAGAGGACGTTGAGCGCCAGCACCGTGATCAGCAGGCACAGGCCCGGGAACAGGGTCGCCCACCAGCCGCCGGACAGCAGGATCTGCCGGCCGTAGGCGAGCACGCTGCCCCAGCTGGGGTCCGGGTCCTGCACACCGGCGCCGATGAAGGACAGGCTCGCCTCGAAGATGATCGAGTCGGCGACCATGACGGTGGCGAACACCAGCACCGGGGCGGCGCAGTTGATGGCGACGTGCCGGGCCACGATGAAGTGGCGGCGGGCCCCGATGACCTGTTCCGCGGCGACGTAGTCCTCGCCGTACTGCTCCAGCACGTTGGCCCGGACGACCCGGGCCAGGGAGGGCGAGTAGACGAACGCGATGGTGAAGATGATCACCGGCACGCTCGGCCCGAACACCGCGACCAGCACGGCGGCCAGGGCGATGGGCGGGAACGACATGACGACGTCGAGCGTGCGCATCACCGACTCGTCGGCCCACTTGCGGGAGGTGGCGGCCAGGGAGCCCAGCACCGAGCCGATGACCAGCGCGAGGAGCGTCGCGCCGAGGCCGATGACGAGGGAGTAGCGCGCACCGTGCACCACCCGGGCGAACACGTCGCGGCCGGCCCGGTCGGTGCCGAACCAGTGGTCGCCGTCCGGTGCCTGGGCGGGCATTCCGGTGGCGAGCGGGTCCTGGGTGAGCAGCGGCGCGAACACCGCGGCCAGCACCACGACGAGGAGGACCCCGAGGGCGATGCGGGAGGGGACGGGCAGTCGGCGCAGGCGGGTGCCGGGCCTGAGCCGCTCGGCGAGGGAGCGTGGGGCGAACATCACACCGTCCTGATGCGCGGGTTGACGAGCAGGTAGAGCAGATCGACGACGACGTTGACCACCAGGAAGGCCACGGCGATGGTGAGCACGGTGCCCTGCACCAGCCCGACGTCACCGCCGGTGACTCCCTCGAGGATCAGCTTCCCCATGCCGGGCAGGTCGAAGATCGCCTCGATGACGACGGCGCCGCTGAGCATGTAGCCCACCTTGACGCCGAGCACGGTCAGCGGGGTGACCAGGGCGTTGCGCAGCACCGACCGGATGATCAGGAACGGGGGCAGGCCGCTGCCCCGCGCGGTGCGCACGTAGTCGCGGTCGAGTTCGGTGACCATGGCGGTGCGGATCAGCCGGGCCAGCGAGGAGGCGACCGGCAGGGCCAGGGCCACCGCGGGCAGGGTCATGCTGTGCAGCCAGCCGCCGAAGGAGTCGGCGGGATTGACGTAGCCGCCCGTCGGGAAGAGCGGCACGGTGAGCGCGAACTGCTGGATCAGCAGCACGCCGAGCCAGAACGAGGGCAGGGCGATGCCGGCCATGGACAGCACGCGGAAGACCTGGTCGGGCCAGCGGTCCCGGTACATGGCGCTGAGGACGCCGAAGACCAGGGCCAGCACGACGGCCAGCGACAGGCCCAGCAGCGTCAGCTGGAGGGTGAGCGGGAAGGCGGTGGCGATCCGGTCGGCGACGGGCTGGCTGGGGGGCACGGTGACCCCCAGGTCGCCCTGCACCAGATCGGTGAGGAAGGCGAAGTAGCGGACCGGCAGCGGGTCGTTCAGACCCTGCTCCTCGGCGAACGCGGCACGAGCCTCGGGGCTCGCGCTGTCCCCGAGCGCGTTGTACGCGGGGTCGACCGGTGAGAACTGCAGCACCACGAAGACCAGCAGCGCGATGCCGAGCACCATCACCGGCATCATCGCGACGCGGCGCAGCGCGAGCCGGAGGAATGCAACCATCGTGAGGTTCCTAGGGGTTGGGGGGCCGGGCCGCCGCCGTCCCGGTGGGGGCGGCGGCCCGGCGGCAGTGCGCGGGTGGGGCTCAGGCGCGGCCGACGTCGACGAAGGACAGACCGGTCGTGGGCAGCGGCTTGAAGCCCGGCAGGGTCCCGTCCTTCCACGCGGTGGGCAGCTTGCGGTGCAGCACCGGGTAGAGGGCGGCCTCCTCGGCGACCAGGTCGGTGACCTCGGCCCACAGCTCCTTGCGCCGGGCCTCCTCGGGCTCGGAGGCGGCCTTGTCCAGCAGCGTCCTGACCTTCTTGTAGGCGGGGTCGCCCTTCCAGCCGTAGCGGTTCTCCGGCCAGAAGCCGTAGTAGAACCAGCGCAGCAGCAGGTCGGCGTCGTTGCCGAAGACGGACGGGTCGCCGGGCGCGGCCAGCGCCTCGAAGTCACCCTTGTCGATCTTGGCGTACTGGGCGGGGGACTGGGCGATGTCCAGCTTGGCGTCGATGCCGACGGCGGCCCAGCTCTCCTTGATCAGGGGAGCGATGTCCTGGACCCAGCCGGTGTCGGTGAGGAGCAGGGTGAAGGAGAGCTTGCCGACGCCCGCCTCCTTCAGCAGCTCCTTGGCCTTGGCGGGGTCGTGGCCGTAGACGGTGGCGGCCTTGTGGTAGTCGGGGTGGGTGGCCGGCACGTACCCGGTGGCGGGCTCGGCGTTGCCCAGCAGCGCGGTGGAGATGATCTTCTCGGTGTCCAGGGCGTAGTGCAGGGCCTGGCGCACCCGCTTGTCGGCGAAGCGCTTGTCCTTGGTGTTGAACATCAGGAACAGCAGGCCGAAGGACTGGACGGACTCGACCTTGTCCTTGCCGGTGAAGCCCTTGATGTCGATGTAGGGCACGTCCTCGATGGCCTGCACACGGCCGGACTTCAGGGCGCTGACCCGGGCCGAGGGGTCGGACATCAGGTACCAGACCATCTTCTTGGCCTTGGCCGGATGCGGCCCGTTGTACTTGTCGTACTTCTCCATGACGATCTTGTCCTCGCGGACCGCCGACACGAAGCGGTACGGTCCCGAGCCGACCGGCTTGGCGTCGAACGCCTTGGCGTCGGCGCCGGCGATCTTCTTCGGGACGATCCGCACCACGGCGATGCGCGAGGGGAAGAGGGCGAAGGGGTGCTTGAGCTTGAACTCGACCGTCTGCTCGTCGACGGCCTTCACGCTGTCGATGAAGGGCACGAACTGCGCCATCAGCGACGCGTTCTTCGGGTCGAGGACCCGCTCGAAGCTGAAGACCACGTCCTCGGAGGTGACCGGCGAGCCGTCGTGGAACGTGGCACCCTTGCGGAGGGTGGCCCGGTAGGTGGTCGCGTTGATCTTCTGGGGCATCGCGGTGGCCAGCGTCGGCCGGGCGACGAGCGTCGCCGGGTCGAGGTCGACCAGGCCCTCGAAGATGTGCATGTTGGCGGCGAACGGCGTCGCCCCCGAGGTGATCATGGGGTCGAAGCCGGTGGACAGGGGGTAGGAGAGGCCGGCCTCGATGGTGTCGGTGCTGCTGCCGGAGCCGCCCGAGTCGTCCCCGGTGCTGCCCGGGCCGCCGCAGGCGGACAGGCTCGCGGTGATCGCGGTCGCCACACCGATGGCGCCGGTGTATCTCATGAAGGTGCGGCGGTCGACGCCGGCTGCGCTGCGCGGGGACAAGGAATCCTCCTGGCGGGGAGTCAAGACGGGCGAGGGAGCGGAATGGCTGATTCTGCAAGACGGGGTGGCGTGAAACGTATCCCGTCTCCACGCATCAGACGTCTGATGTCTGATGCTTGATAGCGTGGGAACGTAGCCGGGCAACGGGAGAGGGGTCAAGAGGTGGCGGTGGGACAAAGGGCGATTCGAGGTGCCCTGTCGGAGTCGAGAGCGGTACGACAACCTCTGCGACAGGAGGTCGTGGACGGTATCAAGTCGTACATTCTGCGCAATGAACTGCGTCCGGGGGACCCGTTGCCGACGGAGCCCGCCCTGTGCGAGGCGCTCGGTGCCAGCCGCTCCAGCGTGCGGGAGGCGATCAGGATCCTCACCGCGCTCGACATCGTCGAGGTGCGGCACGGCCACGGCACGTACGTGGGCCGGCTCAGCCTGTCCGCCCTGGTCGAGAGCCTGACCTTCCGCGGCCTGCTCAGCCCGGACGACGACTTCCAGGTGCTGGGCGACCTCATCGAGGTCCGCGAGCTGTTCGAGCGCGGCATGGCCGAGCGGCTCGTGCGGTCCCTCAGCGGCGAGCAGATCGACCGGCTGGAGGTGCTCGTCGACGAGATGCGCAAGGCGGGGGCGGGTGAGGGGCACGGCTTCGTGGAGGCCGACCGCGCCTTCCACACGCTGCTCGTGGCCCCCCTCGGCAACGACCTGATCGGCCAGCTCTCCGCGGCGTTCTGGGACGTGTACGTGATCGTCGCCCCCCACCTCGACGTGTTCACGCCGGAGCACGAGACCGCCACCATCGCGAACCACCAGCGCATCGTGAACGCCGTGCGGGACCGCGACCCCGTGGAGTTCGCGGCGGCCCTGACCGAGCACTACGCACCGGTCCGCAAGCGCATCGCGGAGGCCCGCGCCCGCCGCTGACCTGCGCGTACCACGGCGGAGGCGGCCCCGCACGCGGGCCGCCTCCGCCGTTGTGCGTCCGGTTCGCCGCGGGCGTCCGGGTCCGTGCCGGTCCGGACCCGGACGCCCGGACGCTTCGCGGGCGGAGGAGGGCCGGGGCACTTGACGGCCGTCCTCGGGATCTTTAATGTCCCCAGGACACCAGACATCAGACGTCTGCTGTCAACGGCGGGCGGCGTCCCCCACGATCCCCTCGTCCCGACCCCTCACGTCCCCGCCTGTCGTCACCCTCCCTCGCGCTGCGCCGCGCGCACGCCTCACCCACCGGGGCCCTCTCCATGCCACTGACGGACCTCACCCTCGCCGAGTGCCTGGCACTCCGGCCCGACCTCGCCGAACCCGCCGACCTCGACGCGTTCTGGCAGCGGACCCTCGACGCGGCCCGCGCGGCGGGCGGGACCCCCCGCTACACGCCCGTGGACACCGGTCTCACCCAGGTGACCACCTACGACGTGACGGTGCCCGGCTTCGCGGGCGAACCCGTCCGCGGCTGGCTGCACCTGCCCGCCGGCGCCCAGGGACCGCTCGGCTGCGTCGTGGAGTTCCTCGGCTACGGGCGGGGCCGCGGCCTGCCGCACGAGCAGGTGCTCTGGGCCACCGCCGGCTACGCGCACTTCATCATGGACACCCGGGGCCAGGGCTGGTCCACCGCCGGCGGCGAGACCCCCGACACCGTCACCCTCAACGGCGACGTGCCCGGCTTCCTCACCCGGGGCGTCAACAGCCCCGACGACCACTACTACCGGCGCGTCCACACCGACGCCGTCCGCTTCGTGGAGGCCGCCCTCGCCCACCCGGCGGTCGACCCCGGCCGGGTCGTCGTCACCGGGCACAGCCAGGGCGGCGGCATCTCGCTCGCGGTCGCCGGCCTCGTGCCGGGGCTGGCGGGTGTCATGACCGACACCCCGTTCCTGTGCGACATCCGCCGCGGCGCCCTGATCGCCGGCGCACCGCCCTACACCGAGATCGCGGAGTACCTGAGCCTGTACCGCGACCGTGCCGAGACCGTCTTCACCACCCTGTCCTACGTCGACGCCGCCGTGCTGGCCTCCCGCGCCACGGCACCGTCGCTGTTCTCCATCGCCATGATGGACGCCGTCTGCCCGCCCTCCACGTGCTTCGCCGCCTACCACCGCTACGGCGGCGCCAAGGACCTGCGCGTCTACGAGTTCAACGGCCACGAGGGCGGCGGCGGCCACCACAAGCGCGAACAGCTCACCTGGCTCAAGGAGCTGTTCGCCGCCCCTCAGCCGGAGGCCGACCCCGGTCCCTCCCCCCTGCACGACCCGCAGTTCGCCTGATCCCCACCTGAGAAGAGGCCCGATCATGCAGCGCAGAGTCACCCTGGCCGCCGTCACCGCGGGCGCGACACTGGCCCTCCTGGCCGCCGGCACCCCCGCCCACGCCGCCGCCCCCGCCCCCGGCACCCTCACCTCGCAGGACATCGCCACCGCCGGCACCGGCTCCCCCCACTACCGCATCCCCGCCCTGACCCGGACCACCAAGGGCACCCTGATCGCCGCCTACGACGCCCGCCCCACCCTCGCCGACCTGCCCAGCAACATCGGCGTGGTGATCCGGCGCAGCACCGACGGCGGCACCACCTGGCAGACCCAGCAGGTCGTGCGCCAGGAGGCCGCCCCCAAGGGCAACGGCGACCCCAGCCTCCTCGTCGACCGCCAGACCGGGCGGATCTTCGCCTTCTACTCCTCGACCGTGAACCAGGGCTACTTCGGCTCGGCGACCGGCAACGACGAGAACGACCCCGACGTCCAGCAGGTCGACTACAGCTACTCCGACGACGACGGCCTGACCTGGAAGCACGAGCGGATCACCGCCGACGTCAAGGACCCGGCCTGGGGCGGCATGTTCGCGGCCTCCGGCGAGGGCATCCAGCTGCGCCACGGCCGGTACGCGGGCCGCCTCATCCAGCAGTTCGCGGTCCGGTACAACGGCGGCAACTACGCCCTGAGCGTCTACAGCGACGACCACGGCGCCACCTGGCAGGCGGGCGAGCTCGTCGGCCCCGGCGCCGACGAGAACAAGACCGTCGAACTGTCCGACGGCCGCGTCATGCTCAACAGCCGTGCGGCGCCCTACCGCAAGGTGGCCTACTCCAGCGACGGCGGCGTCACCTACACGCCCTTCCAGCAGGACACCGAACTGCCCGACCCCGCCAACAACGGCTCCATCATGCGCTTCGCACCGGACGTGGCCGCCTCCCACCCGCGCGCGAAGTGGCTGATGTTCAGCAACACGGCGACCACCAACAGCCGCAGCAACCTCACCGTCCGCCTCTCCTGCGACGACGGCCAGACCTGGCCGGTGCGCAAGACCGTCGAGGCCGGCTCGGCCGCGTACTCCACGCTGACCCCGCTCGGCAGCGGCACCGCGGGCAACGACCGGGTGGGCCTGCTCTGGGAGCGCGCCAACTACCGGCACATCACCTACTCGTCCTTCGACCTCCAGTGGCTCGGCGGGGTCTGCGCGCCGGTCACCGTCACCCCGCCCGCCTCCCTGCCGGCCGGGCGGACCACCACGGTCACCGTGCGCGTCGTCAGCCAGAACGACGTCACCCTCCCCGGCGGAAAGGTCTCGCTGACCCTGCCGTCCGGCTGGAGCGCCCCCGAGGTCGACGTGCCCGCCCTCAACCCGGGCCAGGGCGCCAACATGAAGATCCCCGTCACCGTGCCCGCGGGCGCGACGGCGGGCAGTGTGAAGGCGACGGCCCAGTACACGGTCCGCGGCCGCCAGCACTCCTTCGGCGACACGACGTTCACCGTCACCGCGCCGTAGTCCCGACGGGCCGCCGCGCGCCGGTCCGGCCGGCGCGCGGCGGCCCGTTCCCCCGATCCACCACTCGCAAGCCCAGGAGAACTCCCATGTCCCCGTCCCAGCCGCTGCGCGGCGTCGTCCCTCCCGTCTGCACCCCCCTGGACGCGTCGGGCGAGGTCGACACCGTCTCGCTCACCCGGCACGTCGAGCACCTCGTGGGCGGTGGGGTGCACGGGCTGTTCGCCCTGGGGTCCAGCAGCGAGGTCGCCTTCCTCACCGACCGGCAGCGCGACGTGACCCTGCGGACCGTCGTGGAGACCGTCGCCGGCCGCGTCCCCGTCCTCGCCGGGGTCATCGACATGACCACGCCCCGCGTGCTGGCCCATGCGGAGGCCGCCCGCGCGGCCGGGGCGGACGCGCTCGTCGCGACCGCGCCCTTCTACGCCCGCACCCACCCCGTCGAGATCGCCCGCCACTTCCGCACCCTGCGCGAGGCCGTCGACCTGCCCCTGTACGCCTACGACCTCCCGGTCTCCGTGCACAGCAAGCTCTCCGCCGGCCTGGTCCGCGAACTCGCCGAGGACGGCACGCTGGCCGGCCTGAAGGACAGCAGCGGCGACGAGGGCGGACTGCGCCGCCTGATCGTCGCCCTCGGCGGGCGGCACGGCCGCGCCACCGGCCCCGCGCCGGGCTTCAGCATCCTCACCGGCTCCGAACTCACCGTCGACGCCGCCCTGCTGGCGGGCGCCGACGGCGTCGTCCCGGGCCTCGGCAACGTCGACCCCGCCGGATACGTGCGCCTCTACGACGCCGTGCGCGCCGGGGACCTCGGCAGCGCCGTCGAGGAGCAGGAGCGGCTCGTGGAGCTGTTCGGCATGGTCGACGCGGGGCCGGAGAGCGAGATGGGCCGCAACTCCTCCGCCATCGGCGCCTTCAAGCACGCCCTGCGCCTGCTCGGCGTGTTCGCCGAGGGCACCACCGCCGCCCCCCAGGTCCAGCTGGGCGAGGCGTCGGTCGCCCTCGTCGAGGAGCGTCTGCGCGACGCCGGCCTGCTCCCCGTCCGATGACCGTGCGGCACGGCGCACCCTCGGTCATCGGCCTCGACCTGGGCGGCACGAAGATCGCCGCCGCCCTCGTCGCGGACGACGGCACGATCCTGGCCCGGCACTCCCTGCCGACCCCGGCGACGGCCGGCGCCGAAGCGGTGCTCGACGCGCTCGCCCAGGAGGTCCGCGCGGTGTGGGCCCCGGGGGCCACCGCGATCGGCGTCGCCGCCGCGGGCGTCGTCGACCCCGTCACCGGCACCGTCACCAGCGCCACCGACACCATCCGGGGCTGGGCCGGCACCGCCCTGGCGGACGGCCTCGCCGCCCGCACCGGGCTCCCGGTGGCCTGCGACAACGACGTCCGCGCGACGGCCGCGACCGAACTCGCCCCGCTCCCCGGCGGGCACCCGGACGGCGACCGGCCGGGACCCACGATGATCTACGCGGCCGTCGGCACCGGCGTGGGCGGCGCCGTCGCCGTCGACGGTCGCATGCTGAGCGGTGCGGCGGGCGTCGCCGGGCACCTCGGCCACCTGCCGAGCCCCGAGGCCGACGGACTGCCCTGCACCTGCGGCGCCACCGGCCACCTGGAGGCGATCGGATCCGGGCCCGCCATCACCGCCCAGTACACCAGGACCAGCGGCCTGTCCGCCGAGCGCCTGGAGCGGGTGGCCGCCCGTGCGGCCGACGGCGACCCGCACGCCACCGCGGCCATCGCGCTCGGCGCGCGGGCCGTCGGCCGGGCGCTGGGCGGCCTCACCAACGCCCTCGGCGCCGACCGGGTCGTCGTCGGCGGGGGAGTGCCCCGGATCGGCGCCCTCTACCTCGACGCCCTGAACGAGGCGTTCACCGCCGAACTCATGCGCCCCCTGCGGCACCTGCGTCCGGTGCCGCCCCGCGGCGGACCCGACGCGGCGGTGCTCGGCGCCGCCGCGCTCACCCGCACCCTGCCCCTCCACCACCCCCGCACCATCGGAGCACCACGATGACCCCGACCCTGGCCGACACCCTCCGGGGCCGCCTGATCGTCTCCTGCCAGGCCCCGCCCGGCGACCCGATGCGGCACACCGACACCCTGGTCCGGATGGCCCTCGCGGCCCGGGCCGGCGGTGCCGCCGCCGTCCGCGTCAACGACCCGGAGGTCGTCGCGGCCACCGTCGCGGCCGTCGACCTGCCGGTGATCGGGCTGTGGAAGGACGGCGACAGCGGCGTCTTCATCACCCCGACGGTGCGGCACGCCCTCGCCCTGGTGGACGCGGGCGCCGCGGTCGTCGCCGCCGACGCCACCGACCGCCCGCGCCCGGACGGCAGTTCCTTCGCCGCCCTGGTGGAGGCCGTGCACGCGGCGGGTGCCCTGGTGATGGCCGACGTCTCGACCTACGAGGAGGGACGCCGGGCGGCCGAGGAGGGCGCCGACTTCGTCGCCTCCACGCTGTCCGGGTACGTGCCGGGCACCCCGCAGCAGGACGGCCCCGACCTGCGGCTCGTGGCCGACCTGGCGGTCGGCGCGGGCGCCCCGGTGATCGCCGAGGGCCGGATCGCCACCCCGGAGCAGGCCGCCGACGCGCTGGCGGCGGGCGCGCTGAGCGTGGTCGTCGGCACGGCCATCACGGCACCGACCGCGCTGACCCGCCGATTCGTCGAGGGGCTGCCGGGCTGAGGGTCGCTGCCGGGTCGACGGGCCGACCGATGGGGCGGCTGGTGCGGCCCGGCCGGTTGAGCGGCTGAGCGGCTGTGCCGCCGAGCGGCTGACGCCCGGCCGGTGGTCCGCCGGCCGACGGACCGGGCGTCCTCGGGGCGTCGCGGCTCCGTCCCGGCGGCCTCCACGGCTGCGGAGGGCGGCGTGGATCCACGGTGAGCGTGGGCCCGCGCCGCCCTTTCGCGTGTCCGCGTCCCCTCGGGCGGCGGCTGTCGCGGTCACCCCGGCGGGCGCGCCGTTGACCGGCGAGCCTCATCCGGCGGAGTCGGCGTGCCCGGCCGGGGTCGGCCGGCGTCCGCCGAAGGCCCGCCGGGGTCCGCCGGAGTCGGCCGAAGCCCGCCGGAGTCGGGGAGGGGCCGGAGCCCGTAGAAGCCCCCCGGACCCCGCCCCCTCACCCGGCGACGCGGTCACCCCGCTGCCGCAGCGCCGTAACGCCTGCCTGGCTGCCGTCCGGGTTATCGACGCCTGCCCCGCTGCCGTCCCGGCCGTCCCGCGCCTGCCCGGTCGCCGCCGCCGCGCCCCCGACGTCTGCCCGGCTCCCGCCGCGCTCCTCAACGCCTGCCCCGCCGCTCCGGTGGTGTCAGGGTCGCCGTGAACTTGTAGCGCGAGCCCCGGTACACCGAGCGGACCCACTCCACCGGGGTGCCGTCCTCGTCCCGCGAGTGACGGGACAGCAGCAGCATCGGCAGTCCCACGTCGGTGCCCAGCAGCCCGGCCTCCCGCGGGGTGGCGGGGGAGGTCTCGATGGTCTCGTCGGCCTCCGCGAGGCGCACGCCGTAGACCTCGGACAGGGTCGAGTACAGGGAGGCGCTGCGGGACAGGTGGCGGCGCAGGCGCGGGAAGCGCCGCGCCGACAGGTGGGTGGCCTCGATGGCCATCGGCTCGCCGCCCGCCAGCCGCAGCCGTTCGATGCGCAGCACCCGGTCGCCCCGGTCCACCTCCAGCAGGGCGGCGAGGTCCTCGTCGGCCGGGACGTATCCCAGGTCCAGGAGCTCGGAGGCGGGACGGAGTCCCTGCGCGCGCATGTCCTCGGTGTACGAGGTGAGCTGGAGGGTCCGGTACACCTTGGGACGGGCGACGAAGGTGCCCTTGCCCTGGATGCGGTCCAGGCGCCCCTCGCTCACGAGTTCCTGCAGGGCCTTGCGGACGGTGGTGCGGGAGGTGCGGAACTCGACCGCGAGCAGACGTTCGGCGGGCATGGGGGCACCGGGGCTGCGCTCCTCGGTCATCCGCAGCAACCGCTGCTTGATGCGGTAGTACTTCGGGACGCGGCCGACACGGCCGGGGCGGCCGGGCGTTGCCCCCGGGTCGGCCGGGGCGCTGCTGACGTCCGTGCTCATGACCTGCCTTCCGCCTGGTGTCCGGCGCGCGGACGGCAGGTGCCGGCCGCGGTGCACGTCGGCGGACGGCCGGTGTCGGCGCCGCACGCTCGGCGGTCCCGTTATAACCGCCCCCGGCCGGTTGGTCTAGTCCAACCCTCGACCCGTCCGAGTTTGGGCGGAATCCGGCGCCCCAATTGGCGTTGCCGTGCCGTTATCGACTGGCGCGGGTACGACCCTTGACAGGGCCATAGGTCTAGGCCAAGCTCCCCTTGCTGGTCTAAACCATTTAGAGGAAGCCGGGTCCCAGCCCACCGAGCTGTTGCGCCGTAGTGGGGGTCACCGCCGAGGGCGTGGGTGTGCAAGGCATTCCTGAGGAGGGGTGGCGCGTGAAGCGCAAGCTGATAGCCGCGATCGGAGTCGCGGGCATGCTGTTCTCCGTGGCGGCGTGCGGCGGGAACGACGGTGACGGTGACAAGAAGGCCGGCGCGGACGGCTACGCCGGCCAGACGCTCACGGTCTGGGTGATGGACGGCTCGTCGCCGGACCAGTGGCAGAAGGACCTCACCGCCGAGTTCGAGAAGAAGACCAAGGCGAAGGTCAAGTTCGAGATCCAGCAGTGGAACGGCATCCAGCAGAAGCTGACCACCTCGCTGTCCGAGGAGAACCCGCCGGACGTCTTCGAGATCGGCAACACCCAGACCCCGGCCTACGCCAAGACCGGCGGCCTCGCCGACCTCGGTGACCTCAAGGCCGAGATCGGCGGCGAGTGGACCGAGTCGCTCAACGAGTCGTCCGTCTACGAGGGCAAGCAGTACGCGGCGCCCTGGTACTTCGCCAACCGCGTCGTCCTCTACAACAAGAAGGTCTGGGCGGACGCCGGTCTCAAGGACACCCCCAAGACCCGCGACGAGTTCTACGACGCGCTCAAGACGATCGGTGAGAAGACCGACGCCGAGCCGATCTACCTGCCGGGCCAGAACTGGTACCACTTCGTCGGTCTGGTGATCGGCGAGGGCGGCGAACTGGTCAAGAAGGACGGCGACACGTACGTCTCCAACCTCGACGACCCGAAGGTCGCCGCCGCCGCGGAGACCTACAAGAAGTTCCAGGCGCTGTCCAAGGCGCCCAAGGACAAGGACGAGGCCACCCCGCAGCAGGGTGAGGTCTTCGCCGACGGCAAGGTCGGCGCGTTCATCGGCATGGGCTGGGAAGCGGGCATCGCGACCGAGGCCAACCCGAAGATCGAGAAGGACATCGGCTACTTCACCATCCCCGGTCCCACGGCCGACAAGCCCGAGGGTGTCTTCCTCGGCGGCTCCAATCTCGCCGTCGCCGCGGGCAGCAAGAAGCAGGAGCTCGCCAAGGAGTTCCTGAAGATCGCGCTCTCCGACAAGTTCGAGGGCCAGCTGGCCAAGCTCAACGGCGTCATCCCCAACAAGGAGTCGCTGCAGAGCAACCTGGAGGGCAACGCGCCCGCCGAGGCCGCCGCGCCGGCCGCCGCCGTCGGCGGCACCACGCCGCTGATCCCGCAGTGGGCGGCCGTGGAGAACGACCCGAACCCGATCAAGACGTACCTGACCGCCGTCCTGAACGGCAAGTCCCCGGCCGAGGCCGCGAAGCAGGTCGAGGGCGAGTTCAACAAGCGCCTGGCGCAGCAGCAGTAGTCGCACCGCGAGCGCACGGAACGGGCGGGGGCCGGCCACTCGCCGGCCCCCGCCCGGCGTCGAGTATGTCGAGAAGAGAGATCGCGAGCATGACCGTGCAGACCGAACGGCCGCCCTCCGGCCCGGCGGACGTCCGCAAGGCGGACGACGGGCGGCCCGGCAGGCCGACACCGAGAGCGGCGTCGCGCGTCGGCGCGCTCGCCCCGTACCTGTTGCTGCTGCCCGCCTGTGTGGCCTCCGTGCTGCTGCTCGGCTGGCCGCTGCTCAAGGACGTGCTGCTGTCGTTCCAGAACCTCAACATGACGCAGCTGATCCAGCGCGTCACCGAATGGAACGGAGTCGACAACTACCGGGCGGCCCTCACCAGTGAGGACTTCTGGCGGGTCACCCTTCGCTCGATCCTCTTCACGGCGGTCAACGTCGCCCTGATCATGGTGCTGGGCGCCCTGGTCGGGCTGCTGCTCGCCCGCCTCGGCAAGTGGATGCGGTTCACCCTGCTGCTGGGCCTGGTCCTTGCCTGGGCCATGCCGATCGTGGCCGCCACCACCGTCTACCAGTGGCTGTTCGCGCAGCGCTTCGGCGTCGTCAACTGGGTCCTGGACAAGCTCGGCTGGCACTCCATGGCCGACTACAACTGGACCAGCAGCCAGATGTCGACGTTCTTCGTCATCACCCTGCTGATCGTGTGGATGTCCATCCCGTTCGTGGCGATCAACCTCTACGCGGCGACCACCACCATCCCCAAGGAGCTCTACGAGGCCGCGTCCCTCGACGGCGCCGGCGCCTGGCGGAGCTTCACCACGGTCACCATGCCGTTCCTGCGGCCGTTCCTCTACGCGACCACGTTCCTGGAGGTCATCTGGGTCTTCAAGGCGTTCGTGCAGGTCTACCTCATCAACAAGGGCGGTCCCGACCGGCTCACCGAGATCCTGCCCGTCTACGCCTTCGTCGAGGGTGTCGGCAACCAGCACTACGGCATGGGTGCGGCGATCGCCGTCCTGACCATCGTGATCCTGCTCGCCCTGACCGCCTACTACCTCCGGATCGTGCTCAAGCAAGAGGAGGACGAGCTGTGAAGCGCTCGCTCTTCGGCCGCCTGTGGCCCAACATCACGGCCGCCGTCCTGTTCATCGGCTTCGTCTTCCCCGTGTACTGGATGTTCAACACGGCCCTCAAGCCGACCGGGGACATCCTCTCGGAGGACCCGGTCTGGTTCCCGGCCGACCTCACCTTCGACCACTTCAGTACCGCGATCAACGTCGACCACTTCTGGACCTACGTCGCCAACTCGCTGACCGTCACCGTCCTGGCCGTGGTCTTCTCCCTGGTGATCGCGCTGGCCGGTTCCTTCGCCCTCGCGCGGATGCGCTTCAAGGGGCGGCGCGGCTTCATCATCGGGTTCATGCTGGCCCAGATGGCGCCCTGGGAAGTCATGATCATCGCGATGTACATGATCGTGCGGGACGCGTCCATGCTGAACAGCCTCGTGCCGCTGACGCTCTTCTACATGATGATGATCCTGCCCCTCACCATCCTGACGCTGCGCGGCTTCGTCGCCTCCGTGCCCAAGGAACTGGAGGAGTCCGCGATGGTCGACGGCTGCACCCGGGCCCAGGCGTTCCGCCGGATCATCCTGCCGCTGCTCGCGCCGGGCCTGATGGCCACCTCGCTGTTCGGATTCATCACGGCCTGGAACGAGTTCGCGCTCGTCCTGGTGCTCAACAAGGACCCCGAGGCGCAGACCCTGCCGCTGTGGCTGTCCAGCTTCCAGAGCCAGTTCGGCAACGACTGGGGCGCGACCATGGCCGCCTCGTCGCTGTTCGCCATCCCGATCCTGATCCTCTTCGTCTATCTGCAGCGCAAGGCCGTCAGCGGCCTCACCGCCGGCGCCGTGAAGGGATGACCGCCACCTCATGACGACATTCACCACCGGCACCGACACCCTCACCCGGGACGCGCTCGCCGTCCTGCAACCGGGTTTCGCCGGCACCACCGCGCCCGACTGGGTGCGCCGCCGCCTCGGTGAGGGCCTCGCCTCCGTCGCCCTGTTCGGCCGCAACGTCGCCGGCGCCGAACAGGTCGCCGCGCTCACCGCCCAGCTGCGGGCCGAGCGGGACGACCTCCTGGTCGCCATCGACGAGGAGAGCGGCGACGTCACCCGCCTGGAGGTCCGCACCGGCTCCTCCTTCCCCGGCGCCCACGCCCTCGGCGCCGTCGACGACACCGGGCTCACCCGCGACGTCGCCCGCGAACTGGGCCGCCGGCTCGCCGCCTGCGGCGTGAACTTCAACTGGGCGCCGTCCGCCGACGTCAACGCCAACCCCGCCAACCCGGTGATCGGGGTGCGCTCCTTCGGCGCGGACACCGGCCTGGTCTCCCGGCACACCGCCGCCTACGTCGAGGGCCTGCAGTCCACCGGCGTGGCCGCCTGCGCCAAGCACTTCCCCGGGCACGGCGACACCAACGTCGACTCGCACCACGCCCTGCCGCACATCGACCTCGACGCCACCACCCTGCACGAGCGGGAACTGGAGCCGTTCCGGGCGGCGATCGCGGCCGGCACCCGGGCCGTCATGAGCGCCCACATCCGGGTGCCCGTGCTCGACCCGGACCGTCCCGCCACCCTGTCCCGCCGCATCCTCACCGGACTGCTCCGCGAGGAACTCGGCTACCAGGGCCTCATCGTCACCGACGGCATGGAGATGCAGGCGATCTCCGGCACCTACGGGCTGGAACACGGGGTCGTCCTCGCCCTCGCCGCCGGGGCCGACGCGATCTGCGTGGGCGGTGGGCTGTGCGACGAGGACACGGTGCAGCGCCTGCAGGACGCGCTCGTCACCGCCGTCCGGACCGGCGAACTCGCCGAGGAGCGGCTGGCCGACGCCGCCGCACGGGTCCGCGGCCTGGCCGCGTGGACCACGAGCGTCCGAGACGCGCAGGACACCGCGGGCGGGGAGGAACCGGAGATCGGCCTGTGGGCCGCCCGCCGCGCGGTCACGGTCACCCGCACCGGGTCCGCCGCGCCGGTCACCGGACCGGTGTTCGTGGCCACCTTCAACCCGGCGCCCAACATCGCCGTGGGCGACGAGACGCCCTGGGGGGTCGGCGCGGAGCTGGAGCGGCGGCTGCCGGGCACCGCCACGGGCACGTTCAGCGGCCCCGACGCCGGCGCACAGGCGCTGAAGGCCGCGGGCGGGAGGCGGATCGTCGCGGTGGTCCGCGACGAGCACCGGCACGCCTGGATGGGCACCGCCCTGGACGCCCTGCTCGACGCCGGTCCGGACACCGTTGTCATCGAGATGGGCGTCCCGCAGTCCGCCCCGCGCGGCGCCCTGCACATCGCCACCCACGGCGCGGCCCGCGTCTGCGGGGTGGCCGCCGCGGAGGCGGTCGTGGCGGGCTGACCCGCACCGGCCCCGGCACGGCGCACGGCCGCCCGGTACACGGATCATCCGTGTACCGGGCGGCCGTCGCGCGTCATGCCGCCGGCTGCATCAGCCGGGCCAGCAGGTCGTCCAGGGTCACCATGCCGACCAGACCGCCGGAGCCGTCGCGGACCACCGCCAGGGTGGACCTGCGGCGGCGCAGCACGTCGATCGCGTCGGCGACGGTCGTGCCGGACGTCACCTCGGGCACCGGCCGGGCCAGCTCCCGGGCGCTCGTGACCCGTCCGCGGGCCCGGGCGACCAGGGCGTCCCGGGCGTGCACCGAGCCGAGCACGGCCGCGCCCTCGCGGACCAGCAGACGGGTCCGGTCGTGGTCCGCCGCCACCCGCAGCAGCTCGTCCACCCCGGCGCCGCCGTCGACCGAGACGATGTCCGCGGCCGGCACGGCCAGCCCGCCGACCGGTGTCTCCGGCTCGGTCAGCGACCGGGTCAGCAGCTGCGAGTCCGTCGCGCTGATCAGGCCGAGCCGTTCCGACTCCGCGACCAGGTGGGTGAGCTGCTCCCGGTCGTGGACCGGGGCCAGCTCGTCGCGCGGGGTCACCCGGCACAGCCGCACCAGGGCGTTGCTCACCGCGTTCAGCACCCGGATCAGCGGCCGTACGGCCTTCACCAGGGCCCGGAACGGGGGCGCGAGCAGCATCGCGGACCGCTCGGGGTGGGCGATCGCCCACGACTTGGGCGCCATCTCGCCGACCACCATGTGCAGGAACACCACGACGATCATCGCCACGGCGAACGCCACCCCGTAGCTGAGCGCGCTGGGCAGGCCCAGCCGGTGCAGCAGCGGGTCCAGTTCGTGCGAGATGGCCGGCTTGGACACCGAGCCCAGGCCCAGGGTGCACACGGTGATGCCCAACTGGGCGCCGGCGAGCATCAGCGACAGCTCGCGCATCCCGGCCAGCGCGGCACCGGCACCGCGCCGCCCGTCGGCCGCCGCCTTCTCCATGCGGTGCCGTTTCGCGGCCACCAGGGCGAACTCGGCGGCCACGAAGAACCCGCTGCCGATCAGCAGCAGCACGGTCACGAAGAGCGCCGTCGGGAAACTCATGAGCCCTCCTCGGCCGGGTGGAGTTCACCGGTGAGCGACGTGATCCGTACGCGTTCGGCCACGTGCCGGTCGAGCGTGCGCACGTCCAGCACCGCGTGGCCGCCGTCGGGCAGTTCGACGGTCACCCGGTCGCCGACCGTGGGGAAGCGGCCCAGCCGGTCCACGATCAGACCGGCCACCGTCTCGTAGTCGTCCTCCTCGGGCAGCCGGATGCCGGTCGCCTCGGCCACTTCGTCCAGCCGGCGGCCGGCGTCCACCAGCCAGCCGTCGCCGTCGGCCACCGCGAGCTGCGCGACCGTGTCGCTCTCGTCGGCGATGTCCCCGACGAGCTCCTCGGCGATGTCCTCGTAGGTGACGATGCCCGCGACGCCGCCGTGCTCGTCCAGGACGACGGCGAACTCGTCGTCCTGCTCGCGCATCCGCGCGACCGCGTCCGGCAGTTCCAGGGTGTCCGGCAGCAGCAGGGGGCTGCGTGCCACCCCGGCCGCGGTGGCACCGGCCAGCTCGGCGGCGGGCAGCGCCATCAGCTCCCGGACGCCGACCACGCCGGTGACGTCGTCCGGGTGGTCGCCCAGCACCGGGTAGTTGGAGTGGCCGTGGGCGGCGATCAGCCGGACCGCCTCCTCGGCGCCGGCGTCCCCGCGCACGAACACGGCGTCCCGGCGCGGCACCATCACCTCGTGCAGGGTGCGCTCGGAGAACTCCAGCGCGTGGTCGAGCAGGGTGGCGGTGTCCCGGGGCAGGGCGCCGTTCTCGTGGGACTCGCCGATCAGGTGGCCCAGCTCCTCCAGGGTGGCGCCGTGGTGCAGTTCCTCGACCGGTTCGATGCCGATCCGGCGCAGCAGCCGGTCGGCCGCTCCGTCGAAGACCCGCACCAGCGGGCCGACGACCTTCAGATACGCCAGGGTGGAACCGGCCAGCGCCTTGGCCAGCCGCTCCGGCACGGCGATCGCCAGGTTCTTCGGGGCCAGCTCGCCCAGCACCATCTGCACGATCGTGGCCAGCACGAAGGCGAGCACCACGGAGATGCCGCTGACGGCCGAGTCCGGCAGTCCCACGCCGGACAGGACGGGCCGCAGGAGGGCGGACACCGACGGCTCGGCGATGAAGCCGACGACCAGGCCGGTGACGGTGATGCCGAGCTGCGCGCCCGACAGCATGAAGGACAGCCGCTCCAGTACCTTCAGGGCGCGGGCGGCCTGCCGGTTCCCGGCCTCGGCCTCACGGGCGAGGGCGAGCCGGTCGGCGGAGACGTAGGCGAATTCCTGGGCGACGAAGTAGCCGGTGCCGGCGGTGAGCACGAACACGGCGAGGACGCCCAGCAACGCTTCGGCGGCACTCATCGAACACCATCCCGTCGCGTGCCGCGGTCACTCGAGTGGTGACGGGATGGTCGGGGACTGGGTCCCGGGGGGTCCGTCGATCTGGCGGACACGTGCGCACTCCTCCTACAGGTCGGTCTCGGTGGCAACGATTATGACCGGGCCTGTGTTCCCGGGCAGACCGGGCCGGTGCCAGGAGGCACCGGCCCGGCCCGGAGGCCGTGCGGTGTGGCGCGGCGGTACGGCCCGGATCAGAGGTCGAACTCGTGCGGCGGCAGGTCGAGCGCGTAGCACGCCTCGCGCACGACGGCCTGCTCGTCCTTGTCGAAGTCGCCGTCGGCGCCGCCGATGACGATGCCGATCTGGATCACGGCGCGCGCCTCGGCCGGCTTCTTCTTGGCCTTGGCGACCTCCTGGAGCACGCTGACCTTGCCGAAGGCGAAGTCGGCGGTCAGCTTGTTCAGGTTCTCCTCGAAACGCCGGCGCAGGTCGTCGGCGGGGAAGTTCTGCAGTACGTCGTTGGTCCCGATGAGCTGGGCGACGCGCTGCCGCTCGGACGGGTCGACGGTGCCGTCGGCCGCGGCGACCAGGGCGCACATGGCCATGCTCGCGTCCCGGAAAGCGCCGCTCTTGAGGTCGTTCTTCTTCGCCACCAACTGGTTCTGCATCTGCGACGCGGAATCCTTGAGACGGTCCCACAGGGCCATGCCCACTCCATGTTTCTCGGTCTGCTCGGTCTGCTCGGCGCCCGGGTGTCCCCGTGCACCGGAGCGCCCGGTCCGCCTCGACGGCGAACCCGGCCCCCATATGTCTACAGCACTGTAGAAACTAGCGGTCCGGCGGAGAAGTTCCCCTCCTTGCCGCACCATCGCGCCGGATGCGGACGATATCCGGACACGGCCCGCGGAGTGGGTGCCCCGGGCGATGGCGGAGCGTGTCGTTGTTGGGCCGAACGGGTGACCATGCGTAAGAATTGCCCGATGCAGACAGCGAGCGCGACCCAGGACGGAGCATGCCGGTGAGCAGCCACGACGTCACCGACGAACAGTGGGCGGGCCTGGCCCAGGTCGTGCCGCTGCGGGGCCGCGACGCCTGGCCGTCCGAGGTGGACCACCGGTCCCTGCCCGAGGCCGAGACACAGGCCCGCCGCCGCTTCGTCGTCCTGCGCGTGAACGTCTTCGCGGACGCGCGCGACGTCGCCGAGACCCTCATGTCGGGCATACCCGTCCTGCTCGACCTCACCGGCGCGGAGACGGACGTCGCCAAACGCGTCCTGGACTTCAGCACCGGGGTCGTCTTCGGCCTGGCCAGCGGCATGCACCGGGTCGACCGGAACGTGTTCCTGCTCACCCCGGCCGGCATGGAGGTGACCGGCCTGATGGAGGGGGTCGGGGTCCCGGGAGCGTGAACGCCCGCCCCGCCCGCGCCGCGCGGCCCCGGCCGGCCGCGCGCGGGCGTGCCGGGGTGCGGGAGGGCGTGCGCGGCGCCGGGGGCCGCCTCGCCGTTCGTGGGAAGCCCGCACGAGCGGAACGGTTCGCCCCGGGAGCGGGGCCCTAACGTCCCGCCCATGACCCCGACTTCCCCCACCGTCGGCCGTCTCCGGCCGCTCCCGGACCTCCCCGCGCCCGGTGCCGTCCCAGCAGACCCCCGCCCCGACCGGCCGCGCGTGACCGAGCTGCTGCTGTCGGCGTTCGCCGGCCACCGGGGCGTCACCCTGCCGCTCGGGCCGCTCACCCTCCTCGCCGGCCCCAGCGGCAGCGGCAAGAGCACCGCCCTGCGGGCCTACGAGGCGCTCGCCCGGCTCGGTGGCGGGGCACGGCTCGACGACGCGTTCCCCGCACCCGGCGCCTGCGTCCCGGAACGGTCCCGGGCCGACGCCCAGCACCGCCGTGGCTTCCGCATCGGATGCACCGCCGACGGACACGAGGGGCCGGTCCGCCTGGAGGTCGCCGTCCAGGCCGAACCCTGCCTGCGCATCGTGGGGGAGCGGCTCACGGCCGGCGGCCGGGTCCTGCTGGAGACCGCGCTGCGCGACCCCGGGCGCCGCGTGGTGCAGGCCGCCTGGCACACGGCCGGGGCGACCCCGGTCACCCGCGGCCCGCTCCCCGACGACCACCTCGGCACCGCGCTGCTGCCGCTGCGCGTCGCGGGCCGGACGCCCGGGCAGCGCCGGGTGCTCGCCGCCGCCGAGCAGATGGTCGTCGCCCTGCGCTCCGTCTTCCCCTGCGACCCCCGGCCCGGCCGCATGCGGGCCCCCGCCCCGGCCGGCGACGGGCGGCTCCGGCGCGGCTGCGACAACCTCGCCGACGTGCTCTCCCGCACCCGCGCGGAATGCGGGCGGCGCCACGCCCTGCTCGTCGCCGCCCTCCGCGCGGGCTGCGCCGGACCGGTCACCGACCTGCTCGCCGAACCGTCTCCCGGCGGGCGGATCCGCGCCCTGCTCGACCGCGGCACCGGGGTGCGCACCGAGCTCGGGCGGCTGGGCGACGGCGAACTGCGGTACGTGGCGCTCGCCCTGGTCCTGCTCACCGGGCCCGGCGTGCTGGAGGTGGACGCGCCCGGGGAGGTCCCCGCGGCCCTGCAGACCCTCACCGTGCTCGCCGACGGCCTCGACCGGGGGCTCGACCCCGGCCAGCGCGCCGAACTGCTGCGACTGGCGGCGCGGATGTGCGAGCGCGGGCACATCCGGCTGGCGGGGACGGTGAGCGACCCGTCCTGGGCCGTGGGGGTGGACGGAGTGACGGTGGTACACCTGGACCGTGACTGATCCACACGACGACGGCCCGCCCGCGCCGCCCCTCGACCTACCGGGACTGCAGCGCCGCCTCGCCGAGTTCGCGGCGGCGCGCCACTGGCAGCCGTACCACACGCCGAAGAACCTCGTCGCCGCACTCAGCGTCGAGGCGTCCGAACTGGTCGAGATCTTCCAGTGGCTGACGCCGGAGGAATCGGCCCGGGTGATGGACGACCCGGACACCGCGCACCGCGTCACCGACGAGGTCGCCGACGTGCTGGCCTACCTCCTCCAGTTCTGCGAGGTCCTGGGCGTGGATCCGCTGGCCGCGCTCAGCGCCAAGATCGACCGCAACGAGCACCGCTTCCCGGCCTGAGCCCTCACCGGGAGGCAAGCGCTCCGCTTTCACTCTCCGCATGCGATCACCCCGGCAGTGGAACGTTCGTATCCCCCGATTTCGGCCTTCCTCTGGCTTTCTGTATCGAGCTCTCTCACTCTGGGTAATGGACAAGGGAGTTCAGGTGGACGCGTGGGCAGCGCGTTCGGATCGGACGGGGGCAGCGCATGGACGCTGTGCGTCTCATCATGACGAGCAGAAGCGCCCTGGCCGCGAGCACCGACCTGCCGGGACTGCTGACCGAGGTGTGGCAGGCGCAGGCACTCGCCCAGGCGATCGGCAGCCGTCTCGCGGTCTCCGGACCGCCCGAACTGCGGGGCGAGGCACTGGGGTTGACGGAGCTGGCGGGCCGCGGCTGCGGCGTGCTCGACACCCCGGACCTGAAGCCGGGCGAACTGCGCGCCGCCCGGCTCACCGAGCTGGGCGAGGCCCGCCCGTCCCTGCTGCACCTCGGCGGCCTCCTCGGCGACGTCGGCATCGCCCTGGTCGGCCTCGCCTGCGCCGCGCGGGACGAGGCCACGTACTGGCAGTGCATGGAAGCCATCGACGCCGCGGACGAGTCCCGCGACCGTGTCCTGGACATGCTCCGCAAACTGGCCGACCGCGAGGCGGCGTTACCCGAGCGGGAGCCGCGCTGACCCGCACTCCCGCCGTCCCCGCCCCCCGACCACCAGGCCCCGCACATCGGGACGGGGCACCGGCCCGGTCATACCGGGGTCGCCGGACCGGCCCCGATTTCACCCGACCGTGGAGCGGGGCCTTCACCCGACGGTGGAGCGGGGCGCGCGGCCCGCCGAGCCGGGGCAGGGTGCCCGGGCCCGGACCGTGCAGGATGGAGGCATGGATCTGCGTATCTTCACCGAGCCCCAGCAGGGGGCCACCTACGACACCTTGCTCACCGTCGCCAAGGCCACCGAGGACCTCGGGTTCGACGCCTTCTTCCGGTCCGACCACTACCTCAAGATGGGCTCAGTCGACGGCCTGCCCGGCCCCACCGACGCGTGGATCACCCTGGCCGGCCTTGCCCGCGAGACCAGCCGCATCCGGCTCGGCACCTTGATGACCGCGGCCACCTTCCGCCTCCCCGGCGTCCTCGCCATCCAGGTCGCCCAGGTCGACCAGATGTCCGGCGGACGCGTCGAACTCGGGCTGGGCGCGGGCTGGTTCGAGGAGGAGCACAAGGCGTACGGCATCCCCTTCCCGAAGGAGAAGTTCGGCCGCCTGGAGGAGCAGCTGGAGATCGTCACGGGACTGTGGGCCACCGGCCCCGGCAAGACCTTCGACTTCCACGGCACCTTCTACGACCTCACCGGCTCGCCCGCCCTGCCCAAGCCGGTCCAGTCCAGGATCCCGGTGCTCATCGGCGGCCACGGCGCCGTCCGCACCCCCCGGCTGGCCGCCCGGTACGCCGACGAGTTCAACATGCCCTTCGCGTCCGTCGAGGACAGCGAGCGGCAGTTCGGCCGGGTCCGCGCCGCCGCGAAGGAGGCGGGCCGTGACCCGGAGGGCATCGTCTTCTCCAACGCCCTGGTCGTCTGCGTCGGCAAGGACGACGAGGAGGTCGCCCGCCGGGCGGCCGCCATCGGCCGGGAGGTCGACGAGCTCAAGGCCAACGGTCTGGCGGGCTCCCCGGCCGAGGTCGTCGACAAGATCGGGCGGTACGCCGAGACCGGCTCCCGGCGCATCTACCTCCAGGTGCTGGACCTGCACGACCTCGACCACCTGGAGCTGATCTCCGCCCAGGTCCAGTCGCAGCTGTCGTAGGCCCGCCGGCCCCGTCCCGTGAACGAGGGCCCCGGCACCCCTCGAACGGGACCGCCCGCGCGCCGGGCGGTCCCGTTCCGCGTACCCCGCCCGGAAATTCCGGAGGCATTCCCCACGGATCCCGGTACCTTGGCACGACGCGCCGGATCACCGCGCGTTCCCGCACTTCAGAAGGTGTCCGAGGGGTACCCACCGTGTTCCTGACGATCAGCACCACCGGCGTTCCCGAGCGCCCCGCGACCGACCTCGGTTTCCTGCTGCACAAGCATCCCGACAAGGCGCAGTCGTTCTCCACCTCCTGCGGGCGGGCGCACGTCTTCTACCCCGAGGCCGACGAGGAACGCTGCACGGTGGCGCTGCTGCTCGAGGTGGACACGGTGGCCCTGGTCCGCCGGGGCAAGGGCAAGGGCCGCGGCGGCGCACCCGACGCCGCCCTCGCCCAGTACGTCAACGACCGCCCCTACGCGGCCTCCTCGCTGCTCGCGGTGGCCCTGGGCAACGTCTTCTCCAGCGCCCTGCGCGGGGTGTGCAACGCCCGCCCCGAACAGCCCGGCCTGCCGCGTCCGCTGCGCGTCGAGGTGCCGGCCCTGCCCGCCCGCGGTGGCCCCGCGCTCGTCCACCGGCTCTTCGAGCCGCTCGGCTGGACGGTCACGGCCGACCCGGTCGCGCTGGACACGGAGTTCCCCGAGTGGGGCGATTCCCGGTACGTGCGGCTCGTCCTGGAGTCGGAGACGCTCACCCTCGCCGAGGCCCTGCGCCACCTCTACGTGCTGCTGCCGGTCCTCGACGACGCCAAGCACTACTGGGTCGCCCCCGACGAGGTGGACAAGCTGCTGCGCGTCGGCGAGGGCTGGCTGCCCCGCCACCCGGAGCAGCGCCTGATCACCAGCCGCTACCTCACCCGCCGCTGGTCGCTGACCCGGCAGGCGCTCGAACGCCTGGAACTGGTGCGGCTCGCGGAGGCCGACGACAGCGACGTCCAGGACATCGACAACGCGGTCGCCGACGAGAGCGCGACCGAGGAGAAGCCGACTCCGCTCGCCGTGCGGCGCCGGGAGGCGATCCTCACCGCGCTGCGCGCCGCCGGAGCCGCCCGGGTGCTCGACCTCGGCTGCGGCCAGGGCCAGTTGGTGCAGGAACTGCTCCGCGACCCGGCGTACACCGAGATCGTCGGCGTCGACGTGTCGATGCGCGCCCTGACCATCGCGTCCCGGCGGCTGAAACTGGACCGCATGGGGGAGCGGCAGGCGGCCCGGGTGAAGCTCCTGCAGGGCTCGCTCGCCTACACCGACCGCCGGCTCAAGGGGTACGACGCGGCCGTGCTGAGTGAGGTGATCGAGCACGTCGACCTGCCCCGGCTGTCCGCCCTGGAGTACGCCGTGTTCGGTGCGGCCCGCCCCCGCACCGTCCTCGTCACGACGCCGAACGTCGAGTACAACGTGCGCTGGGAGACCCTGCCGGCCGGCCACGTCCGGCACGGCGACCACCGCTTCGAGTGGACCCGCGCGGAGTTCCGCGCCTGGGCCGCCGAGGTGGCCGGACGGCACGGCTACGACGTGGAGTTCGTGCCCGTAGGCCCCGACGACCCCGAGGTCGGACCACCCACCCAGATGGCCGTGTTCACCACCGGCACCGAGAAGGAGGCGAAAGCCGCATGACCACCGCGACACCCGGGACCACCGCCGCGCGTGCCGACGGCCGCGTCCTGCCCGTCACCGACCTCTCCCTGGTGGTGCTCGTCGGCGCCTCCGGCTCCGGCAAGTCCACCTTCGCCCGGCGCCACTTCAGGCCGACCGAGATCCTCTCCTCCGACTTCTGCCGCGGGCTCGTCGCCGACGACGAGAACGACCAGAGCGCCAGCCGCGACGCCTTCGACGTGCTGCACTACATCGCCGGCAAGCGGCTGGCCGCCGGCCGCCGCACCGTCGTCGACGCCACCAGCGTCCAGCAGGAGTCCCGCAAGCAGCTCATCGAGCTGGCCAAGCGGCACGACGTACTGCCCATAGCCATCGTGCTCGACGTACCCGAGGAGGTGTGCGCCGAGCGCAACGCGGCCCGCACCGACCGCGCCGACATGCCCCGCCGGGTCATCCGCCGGCACACCCGCGAACTGCGCCGGTCGCTGCGCCACCTGGAGCGCGAGGGCTTCCGCAAGGTGCACGTGCTGCGCGGCGTGGAGGAGGTGGAGCAGGCCACCGTCGTCACCGAGAAGCGGTTCAACGACCTGACCCACCTCACCGGCCCCTTCGACGTCATCGGCGACATCCACGGCTGCTCCGCCGAACTGGACGCCCTGCTCGGCAAGCTGGGCTACACCGACGGCGTGCACCCCGAGGGCCGCACCGCCGTGTTCGTCGGCGACCTCGTCGACCGCGGCCCGGACAGCCCCGGCGTGCTGCGGCGGGTGATGGCCATGGTCCGGTCGGGCGACGCGCTGTGCGTGCCCGGCAACCACGAGAACAAGTTCGGCCGGTACCTCAAGGGCCGCAAGGTGCAGCACACCCACGGACTCGCCGAGACCATCGAGCAGATGGACGGCGAGAGCGAGGAGTTCCGCGCCGAGGTGCGGGAGTTCATCGACGGGCTCGTCAGCCACTACGTCCTCGACGGCGGCCGGCTGGTGGTCTGCCACGCCGGCCTGCCCGAGAAGTACCACGGCCGCACCTCCGGCCGGGTCCGCAGCCACGCCCTGTACGGCGACACCACCGGCGAGACCGACGAGTTCGGCCTGCCCGTGCGCTACCCGTGGGCCGAGGACTACCGCGGCCGGGCCGCCGTCGTCTACGGCCACACGCCCGTCCCGGAGGCCACCTGGCTCAACAACACGATCTGCCTGGACACCGGCGCCGTGTTCGGCGGCAAGCTGACCGCGCTGCGCTGGCCGGAGCGGGAACTGGTCGACGTACCGGCCGAGCGGGTCTGGTACGAGCCGGCCCGCCCGCTGCGCACGGAAGCCCCCGGCGGCCAGGACGGCCGCCCGCTGGACCTCGCCGACGTGCACGGCCGGCGCGTCGTCGAGACCCGGCACGCCGGCCGGGTGTCGGTGCGCGAGGAGAACGCGGCGGCGGCCCTGGAGGTCATGAGCCGGTTCGCGATCGACCCGCGCCTGCTGCCCTACCTGCCGCCCACCATGGCCCCCACGGCCACCTCGCGGCTGGAGGGCTACCTGGAGCACCCCGAGGAGGCGTTCGCCCAGTACCACCAGGACGGCGTCGCCCGGGTGGTGTGCGAGGAGAAGCACATGGGCTCGCGCGCCGTCGCCCTGGTGTGCCGGGACGCGGACACCGCCCGCGCCCGGTTCGGCGCCGACGGCCCCACCGGCTCCCTGTACACCCGCACCGGACGGCCGTTCTTCGACGACGCCGCCGTCACCGAGGAGATCCTCGGCCGGCTGCGCGCCGCGGTCACCGGGGCCGGGCTGTGGGAGCGGCTGGAGACGGACTGGCTGCTGCTGGACGCCGAGCTGATGCCCTGGTCGCTGAAGGCGTCCGGGCTGCTGCGGTCCCAGTACGCGGCGGTCGGCGCGGCCTCCGGCGCGGTGTTCCCCGGCGCCCTGACGGCGCTGGAGGGCGCCGCGGCCCGCGGGGTCGACGTGACGGACCTGCTGGGCCGCCAGCGCGAACGGGCCGAGGCCGCCGACGCGTTCACCCGCGCCTACCGGCGCTACTGCTGGACCACCGACGGCCTCGACGGGGTGCGCCTCGCGCCGTTCCAGCTGCTGGCCGTGCAGGGCCGCAGTCTCGCCGCGCTGCCCCACGACGAGCAGCTCGCCCTGATCGACCTGCTGGTGGAGCACGACGCCACCGGTCTGCTGCACACCACCCGGCGGCTGTACGTCGACACCGGCGACCCGGAGTCGGTGCGGGCGGGCGTCGACTGGTGGCTGGAGATGACCGGACGCGGCGGCGAGGGCATGGTCGTCAAGCCGGTCGGCGCCCTGGTCCGCGGACCCGAGGGCCGGCTGGTGCATCCCGGCATCAAGTGCCGGGGCCGCGAGTACCTGCGCATCATCTACGGCCCCGAGTACACCCGGCCGGAGAACCTGGCACGCCTGCGCGGCCGGTTCCTCAACCACAAGCGGTCCCTCGCGGTCCGGGAGTACGCGCTCGGCCTGGAGGCCCTGGACCGGCTCGCCGAGGGCGAGCCGCTGTGGCGGGTGCACGAGGCGGTTTTCGGGGTGCTCGCCCTGGAGTCCGAGCCGGTGGACCCGCGGCTTTAGGGTCTTTCGTTCGGATCAGGCCGGATCAGGGAGCGGGGTCCGGTGATGGGGGTACCTCCCACGCCGTTCAGGCAGTGGGGGCGGCTCGCAAGGCGGAGGAGGGCGGCAGGGCGGAGCCCTGACAACCGACGGCAACGCGGCGCGGCGCGGTGCCGGGGCCCGCGAGCCCGGCATGATCCAAACGAGAGGCCCTAGCACAGGCCGCACCGGCCTCGTGTGGGGAATCCGGCCGAGTGGGCCCGTATGGGCGACACGCGGCCGGATCCCCCGGCCGGGCACCCCACGCGTCCCTGGTGAACCGTCAGTTGCCGTGCTAACTTCGCAGGCCGGTCAGGCAGGCGTACCGACTCATGGGGGACAGTCGGTGGAGAACGGAGTGGGTTCCGGCGAGGCCGCCGGTGCGGACGGGCAGCGCGCCACCAGTCTGGAACTGATGTTCCGACTCACCGCTGTGCTGTGCGAGCTGAGCTGCATGGAGGACGCCCAGGGCCGCGCCCAGTTCGCGACGGTGCTCGGCGAACACCTCGGCCGCACCGTCGACGTCCGCGGGATCCGGCTCCGCGAGGACGTCATCACCGTGGTGCGCACCGCGCTGAACGTGGGCGGCGGCGAACACGTACTGGTGCGCGTGGTCGAGCTCTTCGAGGGAAGCGCGCCCGCCGAGGAGATGCGCGCGCTGCTCGCGCCCGCCGCACCCCCGTCCCCGGCTCCCGAGAGCCTGCCCGGCCCGCTCTCCGGCCACGACACCGGCACCGCGCGCGGCCTGCTGGCCGACGCCGAGGGCGAGGTGTCCCCGGGCCGGCTGCGGGACCTGCTCGCCGACGAGCTCAACGGCCTCTACCTGCCGCCGGGCCTCACCCCGGAGCAGCTCTTCGGCCACGTCCTGGAGTGGAACGCGCAGCCGGACGGCTTACCCCCCGCGGTGCTCCTGGTCGACGCGGCGGCCTCGCTCGCCGCCCTGCCGGGGCACCGCGGCGCCCTCACCAAGTGGGTCGACGGCTGGGCGCAGCGCGCCGCCCTCACCGGGGCGGTGACCCGGCGCCGCACCGCCCGCGCCCGGGCGGCCCCCGACCCCGACATCCCCTGCTGTCTCATCGTCGCCGTGGAGCCCGCCCGCGACGGCTCCGGCGACATCGCCGTCCGCCCCTGGCTCAACAGCGTGCCGGGCCACTGGGACCCGCAGCCCGGCGAGCCCGCCACCACCTCCCTGGACCGTCTCGGCGAGGCCGTCGAACAGGCCCTGCGGCAGGGGGCCCGGCTCTGGCCCGTCCCGCCCGGACCGGGCTCCGGCGGCCATGAACAGCCGCCCACCTACATCGAGTTCGTCCTCCCCTACGACCTGCTCAACCACGACGTGGCCGGGCTGAGGTTCACCCTCGGCCACGGCCGCCCCCTGCCGTTGGGCCTGCGGTACGCCGTGCACCTGCGCAGTCTGGAACGGATGCGCACCGACGACCGGCTGGTCCGCCGGCAGTGGCAGGAGCGCTGGCGCGTGCTGCGGCAGCAGGGCGTCACGGTGCACGGCTGGACCGGCGACGACGCCCAGCGGCTCGACGCCTGGCAGACCACCCTCGCGGGGGAGTCGGCGCGCACCGCCGTGGTCCTCGACGCCCCCGCCGACACGCCCGCACTGGAGGCGCTCAAGGCAGCCATCGCCGAGGGCATCGCGCTGGCCATATGGGACCGCCGGGGGGTGTTCGTGGAGGAGCGGCGGGAGGTCGTCACCGCCGTCTTCGCCTCGGTGCCGGTCGCGGCCCAGATCCCCATGGCGATCCACCGGCTGCGCAGGAAGGCCGTGGACCCCGCGCAGAGTCCTGATCTCCTGGGGCGCCATATCGCCTTTTTCTGGGACGATCCTACGCGGTTGGTCGACATCCACACCGACGACGGCGACCTGGCCAACGAGGAGGCACCGGCATGACCGCGCAGGACGAGCAGGCGCCCGCGGAGCGGACGCGCCCACAGCCGGCCGAGGAGGGGACCGGCCGTCCGGACGGCACGGCGCCGGACGGCACGGACCGGGCCGCCGGCGACTGGCGGGTCTTCCACGCCACCGGCCGCGCCCCCGACGTCGCGCCCGGGCTGCCCGAGGCGCCGCCCTGGCGCCGGTTCGGCGGTGAACCGGCCCAGCCCGAGGCGCGGGACGACCCGCAGGCCGCCCTGCGCCGCCTCGGCCCGGGGGAGCCGACCCCCCAGCTCGGCCCCGACGAGATCGACACCGTGAACGCCGCGCTGGTGCTGCGCCGTCCGCTGCTGATCACCGGCCCGCCCGGTATCGGCAAGTCGACGCTCGCGTACCTGATCGCCCGGGAACTGGGGCTGGGGCGGGTGCTGGAGTGGAACATCGTCAGCCGCACCTCCCTCAAGGACGGGCTCTATCACCACGACGCCATGGGGCGGGCCCAGGCCATCGCCGCCTGGCAGGCGGGCCTGCGCGACGCACCGGACCCCGCGCCGGCCGCGGACCCGGCGGCAGCGGAGCCCGGCGAGGACTCGAACGGCCGTCAACTCGCGCCGCTGCTCGGTGATTTCGTCACGCTTGGGCCCCTGGGGACGGCTCTGCTGCCCTACGATCGACCCCGGGTGCTGCTCGTCGACGAACTCGACAAGAGCGACATCGACCTGCCGAACGACCTGTTGCACGTCCTGGAGAACGGAAGCTATGACGTCCCGGAGCTGGTCCGCGACGCCGCCGAGACCGCGCGGGTCCACACCAGTGACCCCGGCGTCCGCGCCGTGGTGCGGCGAGGGCGGGTCGAGTGCCGGGAGTTCCCCGTCGTGGTGATCACCAGCAACGGGGAACGCGAGTTCCCCGCCGCGTTCCGCAGGCGCTGCCTGCCGCTGGAGCTGCGCACCCCCACCCGGGAGCAGCTGCTCGCCATGGTCAGGCGGCACCTGGGGGAACGTCCGGCCGGTGCCGAGGACCTGGTGGACCTGTTCCTCCAGCGGGTGGAGGCCGGCGGCACGCACTCCCTGGACCAGTTGCTCAACGCTGTCCAGATCACCACCACGGGTGGTTTCCAGGTCGACGGCAGCGGGCGTAAGCTCGTCGAAATGCTCCTCCGCGACCTCGCGAAGGGCCGCTGAATGGACCACGGCTTTCCCAGGGAGCGCGCATCCGGATCCGGCGACGGCGGGCCTGTGCCGAGGCCGTGGCCCGGTTCGGCGTTCCCCGAGGACGGCGAGGAGCAGCCCGAGGACGGCGCATCCCTCTCCCCGGCCCCACCGGCATCCGTTGCCGGCCGTGACGGGGCCGACGGAGCGGTCGAGGCGCCGCACTGGCAGGAGGTCGCGGACGCGGTGTGGCTCGCCGCGTACTGGCACCACCACGGCGGACCGGGCACCGGGCGCGCCCCCGTCGCCGTACCGGCCGCCGGCCCCGCGACGGCCACCGCCCGCACCGGCCCGGCACAGCCCGACCCGGGCCCCGCACAGTCCCCGCAGGGTGCGGATCCAGCCGATTTCCGGCCCCGGACCGTGCTGCCGGACCCCGCCGTCCTCACCGGCGGGATGCCCTTCGACAGTCCCGGCACCCCGCGCCGCCCGCCGCCGGCCGGCCGCGCCGCCGGGACCGCCCCGCTGCCCGCCGAGGGCGGCTTGTTACCCCACCCTGAGGGCACCACCACGCTCCACGTCGGCGCCCCGCTGCTGTCCGACGCCAACCTCCCGCAGCACGGCCCCGGCCGCCGCACCGCCCTGCTCGCCCGCGCCCTGCACCAGCTCGCCCGCCACGTGCCCTCCCGCGACACCCACGAACTCGACGAGGAGACCACCGCCGAACAGGGCCTCGCCGACGGGATGTGGCTGCCGTTCCTGCGGCCCGCCCGCACCGCCGCCTTCGACCTGGTGCTGCTCGCCGACGACGCGCCCACCATGCGGATCTGGGAGGAGACGGTCACCCGGCTCTCCCGGGCCGCCGAACACAGCGGGGCCTTCCGCAACGTCCGCACCCTCCGCGTCGCCCTCCCGCGCACCGGCACCGCCGTACTGCGCGGGACCGGCGGCGGCCCGGCCGACCCGGCCGAACTCCTCGACGGACGCGGCGGCCGGGTCTTCCTCGTCGTCACCGACGGCCTCGCCCACGGCTGGGCCGCCACCGCCGCCGACTCCCTCCTCGGCCGGCTCGGCCGCTCCGGGCCCACGGCGCTGGTCCACCTCCTGCCGCCCCACCTGCGGCACCGCACCTCCCTCTACCCGCACCCGGCGGTCCTGGAGGCCGGCGGCTTCGGCGCGTCCAACGACGCCCTCGGCCACTGGGCGCCGCCCGGCGGCCCCGACCCCATGCGGCCCCTGCCCGAGGCCGGGGACGACTCCCTGCCGGTGCCGGTGCTCTCCCTCAAACCCGGCTCCGTCGCCACCTGGGCCGACCTCGTCACCGGCGAGCGCGGCGTGCGCCGCTCCCTGCCCGTGGTCCTCGCCGGCACGCTCACCAAGGGCGCCCCGGCTCCCGGTCTGCGCGCCCCCCGCTTCCCGCGCGCCGCGGCCGCCGCCGTACGCCGCTTCTTCACCCTCGCCACCCCCGCGGCCCGCCGCCTCGCCACTCAACTCGCGGCCATCCCCTTCGAGTTCGACCTCGTGGAGCAGCTGCGGCGCCGGGTCATGCCGGAGACCGGGCCGGACCACCTCGCCGAGATCCTCATGGGCGGGCTGATCGACTGGGACGGCGGCGGCGAGGGCCGCCCCGAGTTCGCCGACGGCGTCCGGGAGGCCCTGCTGGCCGCCACCACCCGCTCCCAACTCGCCCGCACCGTCGCCCTGGTGGGGGACCTCCCGGCGGCCGGCGCAAGGGGAGTGGCGCTGCGCGCCGCCCTGCGCGACCCGGCCGGCGCCGTGCTGCCCGACCCGGCCGAGCGCGGCTGGATGCGCAGCGAACTCGCCGTGATGCGCGCCCTGTCGGGCCCCTACTCCGAACGGGCCCGCCGCATCGAACCGGACCCCTCCCGGCTCCTGCCGGATGCACCCGAACGGGTGGACCCCGGCGTGTCCGGAGCCTCCCCCGGTGAGGTGGACCACCCGGACGGGGACGTCTTCCGCGACGATCAGGACGGGACGACTCCAGCGTCGGACCCCCCGGACCGCCCCGGAGGGCCCGTGCCGAGCCCGGTGACCGAGACCCAACACGAAGCCCCGGAGGCTGAGCCGCTCATGCAGAGCACCACGACCGCAACGCCGGCCCTCATGGTGAACGTTCCGCTCAGGAACACCTCGTTCGTCGGCCGCCAGGCGCTGCTGAGGGCCGTGGAGGACCAGCTCGGCGCCCAGGACACCGCGGCGGTGCTGCCGCACGCCCTGCACGGCCTCGGCGGCGTCGGCAAGTCCCAGCTGGCGTTGGAGTACATCTACACCCACCAGTACGACTACCGGGTGATCTGCTGGATCCCGGCGGAGCGCGAGAGCCTCATCCTGGCCGCGCTGTCCTCGCTGGCGGCCCGGCTGGGCGTCACCGCGGGCCAGGACAGCCCGGGCGCCTCCACCGCCAACACCGCCGTCCCCGCCGTGCTGGAGGCGCTGCGCGTCGGCCGCCCGTACGACAACTGGCTGCTCGTCTTCGACAACGCCGAGGACGTCGACGCGGTACGCAAGTTCTTCCCGACCAACGGCCCCGGCAAGGTCATCGTCACCTCCCGGAACCGGGCCTGGGAGCGGGTGGCGACCCCCCTGCCGGTCAACGTGTTCCAGCGCGAGGAGTCCGTCGAACTGCTCCAGCGGCGCTCGCCCGACCTGTCGGTGGAGGACGCCGACCGGCTGGCCGAGGCGCTCGGCGACCTGCCGCTCGCCGTGGAGCAGGCGGGCGCCTGGCGCGCGGTCACCGGCATGCTCGTCGACGACTACCTCGACCTGCTGGCCCAGCGCAGCCCGGACGTCCTTGACCTGGACCCGGCCCCCGACTACCCGGTCTCCGTCGCCGCCGCCTGGGACATCTCCCTGGAACGGATCCGGGAGAACAACATCGGTGCCCGCCAGCTCCTCGACATCTGCGCCAGCATGGCCCCGGAGCCCATCCCGCGGTCCATGCTGCGCGGCAGCCGGGGCATCAACATCACCCCGGAGATCGACCCCCTGCTGCGGGAGTCGATCAAACTCAACCGGGCGGTGCGGGACCTCAGCCAGTTCTCGCTGGTGAAGGTGGACCCGCGGACCGACACCCTGCAGATGCACCGCCTGCTCCAGACCGTGCTCCTCGCCAAGCTGTCCGAGGAGGAACGCGAGCGCATGCGGGACGCGGCCCACCAGCTGCTGTCGGCGGCCAAGCCGGGCCCTTACGGATCGGCCACCGAATGGCGCGCCTACCAGGCGCTGCTGCCGCACATCCTCTCCTCCGAGGCGGTGACCAGCACCGACACCTATGTCCGCACGCTGGTCTACGACACCGTGCTGTTCCTCTACTACTGGGGCGACCACGAGGGCGCGGCCCGGCTCGGCCGGCAGGCGTGGGAGGCGTGGCTGGCGACCTCGGGGGAGGAGGACACCCACGTCATCCGCATGGCGAAGAGCTTCGCCTTCACGCTCCGCCAGATCGGCCAGATCGAGGAGTCCATCCCGCTCACCGAGAAGGCCCTGGAGGTCTCGCGGCGGGTGCAGTTCGGGTCGGAGGAACTCATCGACTCCCTGTGCGAGATGGCCGACGCCCGCCGCTACCAGGGACGGTTCGAGGAGGCCCGGGACCTCGGGCAGGAGGCGACCGAGCAGGCCCGGTCGCTGTTCGGGCCGGAGGACCCGGTCGCCCTGCGGGCCACCCACAGCTGGGGCGTCGACCTGCGCCTGTGCGGACAGTTCCGGGAGGCCCTGCCCCTGGACGAGGAGAACGCCCGCCAGCGCGAGATGATGTTCGGGCCGACCAGCTTCTTCACCCTCAACAGCCTCAACGGCCTCGCCATCGACATGCGGGAGAGCGGCGACTACCCGGGCGCCCGCGAGTTCCTGGAGGACGTCTACCGGCGGTCCCGTGCCGCGATGGGCGAGGAGCACCCGCTCACCCTGCGCGTGGCCCGCAACCTGGGTGTCTGCCGCCGCCGGGACGGGGCGCTCGACGAGGCGGCCAAGCTCTCCGAGGAGACCCTGCGGCGCTTCGTGGCCCGGTACGGGGCGGGGCACGCCGACTCGCTCGCGACGGCCATCAACCTCTCCGTCGACCTGCGGCTGGGCGGCGACCACGAGCAGTCCCGCGCGCTGGGCGAGGACACCGCCGGCCGGTACGCGGCGCTGCTCGGCGAGAACCACGCCTACACCTTGCTGACGCGGGTCAACCTGGCCGCCACCCTGCGGGCGATCCCCCGGCTGGACGCCGCGCACGAGGTGGAGGAGGACACCGTCCACCGGCTGTCCGCGACCCTGGGCGATCTGCACGTGATCACCCGGACCGCGGCCATCGGGCAGGCCAACACGGCGTACGCGCAACTCGACTTCGAGCGCGCGCACGCCATCGACGAGGCCAACCTGCCGCTGCTCGCGGAGGTCGCCGGCGAGGACCACCCGCTGACCCTGTCCTGCCTGGCCAACCTCTCCCTGGACCTGCGGGGACTGGGCCGGGGCGCGGAGGCGGACGAGGCGCAGCGCAAGGCGGTCGAGGGCTTCAACCGGGTGGTGCGGGCCGACCACCCCTGGCTGACCGCCGCGCAGATCAAGCGCCGCATCGAGTGCGACCTGGCCCCGATGCCGCTGTAGGACGCAGGATCCCTCGGGGCGGGGGCGTGCCTGGCACCGTGTGCCACCCGCCGGGCACGCCCCGCACCCGCGACCCGTCAGCCCGGGTCCGCCGTGCGGGCCGGGGTCCCCTTCCGCTTCCCGGGGGCGGCCGGGGTGTCGACGGCCGGCCCGGCCGGACGCCGGACCAGGCCGAGGAGCGGCTGGGTCAGCAGCGTGGTGATCAGGGCCATGAACACCAGCACGCTGTACAGCGGTCCGCTCAGCAGGCCCGCCCGCAGCCCCGCATCCAGCGCGATCAGCTCGGTCAGCCCCCGGGCGCTCAGCAGCACGCCGACGGTACGGGCGTCGTCGCGGCCGAGACCGCCGAGCCGGGCGGTGAGCGTGCCGCTGCCGACCTTGGTGACCATCGCGAGGACCGTCACCACCAGCACGGCGGCCCAGCCGGCGGCGTCCATGCCGTCCAGGGTGACGGAGCGGCCCGAGACGACGAAGAAGAACGGCAGCAGCAGCGAACCCACCTCGTGCAGGGGCCGCACCAGGCCGGGGTCGAGGGTGCCGCCCGGTTCCCGGGGCGTCACCACACCCGCGAGCAGCGCGCCGAAGATGACGTGCAGTCCCAGGGAGTGCGTCACCCAGGCGGACCCGAGGGCGAAGCCGATGAGCAGCGCGAGACGCAGCGAGGGGTCCACGCCGGTGCGCCACAGCAGCCGGCGCAGCACCGGCCGGGCCGCGAGGGTCATCACGGCGACGAAGGCGAACGCCGGCGCGGCCCGCCAGGGCAGGCCGAGCGCGTGACCGTCGTCGTCCATCATGGTGCCGGCCAGCACCGTCCAGCAGACCACGTCGAGCAGGCCGGCCGCCGAGACGGCCACCACGCCGGGCACCGTGCCGGCCAGTCCGTTCTCCCGCACGACGGCGGTCAGCACCGGAACGGCCGTTATCGACAGGGCGATCCCGGCGAACAGCACCATGGCCGGGGAGAGGTCGCGCGGCATGCCGAGCGCGTGCAGCCGGTCCCGGAACAGCAGGGCCGCGCCGCAGCCCACGGCCATCGGCACCATGAACGAGGCCAGCGCGACCGCGACGGTGACCCGGGCCCGGCCGCCGAGCACACGCACGTCCAGTTCGTAGCCCACCGCGAACAGGAAGACCACCAGAGCGAACTGGGCGAACCCGGTGAGCGCGGTGGTGATCCCCTCGGGGAACAGCGCCCGGTAGGTGCCGGGGGCCGCCTGGCCGAGGAGGGACGGCCCGAGCGCGATGCCCGCCGCCAACTGGCCGACGATGTACGGCTGGCCGAGCCGCCGGGCGGCCCAGCCCGCCGCGTGCGCGGCCACCAGGACGAGGGCCGAGGCCCCCACGAAGTGCGCGATCAGCGCGTCGGCACGCATGCATCCCCCTGTGGTCCGACGGTCCGCACGGCCGACCGGCCGCCGGCACGGCTGCCTCGTATGCGTGTTTGAGGCCAACTAGCGCAGAATATAGGCAGTTTGACGACACATCGGGCTTCGGTGCACCCGGATGGGCGGCGCATCCGGCGACACGGGTGCCCGGTCCGGGGGCGGGAGCCGGGGCACCGGCCGGGCGGGGCGCCCTCCCGTGCCGCGTCCGGCCGCCGTCGGTGCCGCCGTGCGCCTCCCGTGCGCCCGCACGCGGGTCGTGCGCCGGTCCGGGGCGAGCGCGGCGCCCGCGCACGGCCGGCCGGCGATCCGGAGGGACGGTTTCCGGCCGTACGGGAGCGCCCCGCCTCCCACACGGGAGAGTGCCGTCCTCTCCTGCCCCCTGCCGGGCACCGGTGTCCGGCCGGGGGCGCGGAGATCGCGTCGTCCGCGGGCCCGGCCCGCCGGGGGACCGCGTGGCCGGACCCGGTCCGCCCCGCCGGTGAACCCGCAGTTGGCGGGTGCGGAGCGAGGGCCGCGCCGCGAGGCGTTTCCGCCCTCCGCCGCACCTCGGACCCGTCGCGTCGCACCCGGCCGGACGCGGCCGCCGTCGGCTCTCCCACCCGCCCCGCACGCCACCGCCGCGGGGCGCGGCCGGCGCCGCCGGGCGCCTTCCGGCCGACGGCGCACCCGGCGGACGCGGGCGCGAACACCGGCGCGCTCCATCGGAGTTCGGGGCGGTCGGGCGCCATTTCCCCGGCAATCGATGATCAGTTGGCGTGATCGTACGGTTTTCGATGGGGGACAGAATGGCCATGATGGATTGAGACACGGGGCATCGCGTGCCACCGTGCGAGAAGGGGGACGCACCTTGCAACAGCCGCCCGCTCAGCGCAACGCCGAAGCAGCCGTCCGGGAGCCGGCCCTCGCGGGGGGAGTTCCCGTGCGGGAGTCGGACCTGGTGGATCTCGCGGCTTGGCCCTTGACCGCCGTGGACGGCCTGGCCCCCCTTCGCCCCGGTACCCGCCTGCTCTCCGAGGTCCTGCGCTCGCGCGGGGGCATCAGGGGCGGCGGCGAGTCCGGTGGCGGTCAGGGCGCCAGGGCCGAATAGCCCGGCCCCGCAGACCCGGCGCCGCACCCCGTGAGGAGGTGCGCACCGCCGGGCTTCCGCATGCCCGCCCACCGACCGGAGGTCCACGGGAATGACCGAGCAGCGCACCGCCCCCTTCCGCATGCCCGAACGGCTCTTCGCGGAACTGGCCGCCGGCGGGGGCTCCGCGGAGGCCGTGGCCTTCCTCGAACAGGGCGAACGCGCCCGTCGCCTGCTGCTCCTGCGCACCCTGCTGGACCATCTCGTCGCCCTGCCCACCCCCCTGACCCCGGCCGCCGAGGCGTGGCGGGTGCTGAAGGAGGCCGCCCGGCGCGCCCCGGAGCCGGTCGAGGCGCTGCTGCTGGCGCCGACCACCGGGACGTGGATCGCCCACATGCTGCGCAGGGTGCACGGCACCGCGAGCGGCCCCCCGCTGTGGGCGGAGGCGGGCCGGCTGAACGCCCTCGCCGTCGTCGCCTCGCTGCGGGCGGGCACGGAGACGGTGCTGCGGGTCCCGCTCACCGACGGCGCGCTCCCGCTGCCCGGACTCGGCACGGCACGGCTGCCGGACGGGGCCGACGGTCCGGCGACGGGGCGGGCCGGCACCCGGGCGGGGGAACTCACCCTCACCGGGCCCGACCGGGCGGGCCGCCGGGCCACCCTGGTCTGCCGCCCCGCCCCGGAGCCGGTCGGTGCCGCCGTGAGCGCCGAGACCCCGCACTGGTCACCGCTGCGCACCCTGACCTGTGCGTCCGCCGCCGGGCCGGTGCCGATCCCGCTCGAGGACCTGGACCCCTACCGCGACCTCGACAACCCCGTACCGCCCGCCCGGCTGGACCCCGACGAGGCCCTGGCCTGGCAGCGGCTGTTCGACGGGGCCACGGCGCTCCTGGCCGACCCGCGGCCCGGCCCCGCGGCGGACGGCGCCGGGACGGCGGGCGACGCCGGACCGCGCACCCCGCGCACCCGGCTGCCCGGCCGGCTCGACCCCGCCCGCATCAAGGCGCTGGTGCCGTGGGGGAGGACCGCCGCCCAGCCGCCGCCCCCGACCGACGTGCGGGTCTCCGCGTCGAGCGGCGACGCCTACGGGGCCATGGTCGTCGCCCGTCCCGCCGGGGCGCTCGCGCTCGCCGAGACGCTGGTCCACGAGTTCCAGCACAGCAAGCTGGCCGCCCTGATCCACCTCTTCCCGCTCGCCGACGACGACCGCACCGAGCGCTACTACGCCCCCTGGCGCCCCGACCCCCGCCACCTCACCGGCCTGCTGCACGGCGCGTACGCCTTCACGGGCGTGGCCGGATTCTGGCGGGACCGGCTCGCGCACCCCGACCACGGTCCGGCCGCCGCCTACCACTTCGCCCTGCGCCGCACGCAGACCCGGCTGGTGGTCCGCACCCTCCTGACCAGCGGGCGGCTCACCGACGCCGGTCACGGGCTGGTGTCCGGGCTGGCCCGCACCCTGGACGGCTGGCTGCGCGAGCCGGTGGACGCCGCCGCCCGGGCCCGCGCCCGCACCGCCGCCGTCCTGCACCGCACCGAGTGGCGGCTGCGCAACGTCGCCCCGCCCACCGGTGCGCCGGCATCCGTGGCCGCCGGACCGCTCCGGTTCCGCGCCGACCGGACGGCCTGGTCCGACGTGCGCACCCACGCCTTCGCCACCCGCCCGGCGTCTCCCCGTACCCCCGACGAGCACCTGGCCGCGGGCGATCCGGCCGCCGCGTTCGACGGCTACACGGCCGCACTGGACCGGGAGCCCGGCGGTCCGGGGCTGCTGGCCGGATGGATCGTCGCCCGGGCCGCCCTGACCGGCGGCCGGGCCGCCCGCCGGATGCTGGCCCGGCCCGAGCTGCTGCCGCACCCGCGCGCCGGGCAGATTTACGTCCCCGCCGCAGAGGGGTGAACAGGCGCTCGGGTGGTCAGGATGGAGGCATGACCTACCATGTCGCCTCGGAGACCGGACGGCTGCGCCGGGTGATCCTGCACCGGCCCGATCTCGAGCTCAAGAGGCTCACCCCCAGCAACAAGGACGAGCTGCTGTTCGACGACGTGCTGTGGGTGCGCCGGGCGCGCGCCGAGCACGACGGGTTCGCCGACGTGCTGCGCGACCGCGGGGTCGCCGTCCACCTCTTCGGTGACCTGCTCACCCGGACCCTGGACATCCCCGAGGCCCGCACCCTCGTCCTGGACCGCGTCTTCGACGAGAAGGAGTACGGGCCGCTGGCCACCGACCACCTGCGGGCCGCGTTCGAGACGCTCCCCTCGCGGGACCTGGCGGAGGCCCTGGTCGGCGGCATGACCAAGCGGGAGTTCCTCGACACCCACCCGGAGCCGGTCTCGGTGCGCTTCCACGCCATGGAGCTGGACGACTTCCTGCTGGGCCCGCTGCCCAACCACCTCTTCACCCGCGACACCTCCGCGTGGATCTACGACGGCGTCGCCATCAACGCGATGCGGTGGCCGGCCCGGCAGCGCGAGACCGTGCACTTCGAGGCGATCTACCGGCACCACCCGCTGTTCCGGGACGAGACGTTCCGGGTCTGGTCCGAGGGGCAGGCCGACTACCCGTCCACCATCGAGGGCGGGGACGTGCTGGTCATCGGCAACGGGGCGGTGCTCATCGGGATGAGCGAGCGGACCACCCCGCAGGCCGTGGAGATGCTCGCGCACAAGCTGTTCGCCGCCGGTTCCGCCGAGACCATCGTGGCCCTGGACATGCCCAAGAGACGCGCCGTGATGCACCTCGACACGGTGATGACCATGGTCGACGGAGACACCTTCACCCAGTACGCGGGCCTCGGCATGCTGCGGTCGTACACCATCGAGCCGGGCGCGGGGGACCGGGAGCTGAAGGTCACCGACCATCCGCCGGAGCACATGCACCGGGCGATCGCCGCCGCCCTGGGGCTCAGCGAGATCAGGGTGCTGACCGCCACCCAGGACGTGCACGCCGCGGAGCGGGAGCAGTGGGACGACGGCTGCAACGTGCTGGCCGTCGAGCCCGGCGTGGTGATCGCCTACGAGCGCAACGCCACCACCAACACGCACCTGCGCAAGCAGGGCATCGAGGTGATAGAGATCCCCGGCAGCGAACTGGGCCGGGGCCGGGGCGGCCCGCGCTGCATGAGCTGCCCGGTGGAACGGGACGCGGTGACGTGACCCGGGGCCGCCCGCCGGGCCGCTCGGCCTGCCGGGCCGCTCCGCCCGCCGGGCCGCTCCGCCCACCCGGCCGCATAGAAATTCTAAGGCTCGTATAGAATTCCAGCGACCCCGTCCCCGCATCCCTGGAGCGCCCCATGGCGACAGTCCCGACCGCCCTCGCCGGCCGCCACTTCCTCAAGGAGGCGGACTTCACCGAGCAGGAGTTCCTCGGCCTGCTCGACCTGGCCGCGGAGCTGAAGGCCGCCAAGAAGGCCGGGACCGAGACCCGGTACCTCGGGGGCAGGAACATCGCGCTCATCTTCGAGAAGCCGTCCACCCGGACCCGGTGCGCCTTCGAGGTCGCCGCCGCCGACCAGGGCGCCGCGACGACCTACATCGACCCGAGCGGCTCCCACATCGGCACCAAGGAGTCGGCGAAGGACACCGCCCGGGTGCTCGGCCGGATGTTCGACGCGATCGAGTTCCGGGGCGACGCGCAGGCCACCGTGGAGACCCTCGCCGAGTACGCCGGGGTGCCGGTCTACAACGGTCTCACCGACGAGTGGCACCCCACCCAGATGCTGGCCGACGTGCTCACCATGACCGAGCACAGCGCCAAGCCGCTGAAGGAGATCTCCTTCGCCTACCTCGGGGACGCCCGCTTCAACATGGGCAACTCCTACCTCGTCACCGCCGCGCTGCTGGGCATGGACATCCGCATCGTCGCGCCGAAGACCTACTGGCCCGCGCAGGAGGTCGTGGACCGGGCCCGCGCGCTCGCCGGGGCGGGCGGTGCCCGCATCACGCTCACCGAGGACATCGCCGAGGGCGTGGCGGGCGCCGACTTCGTCGGCACCGACGTGTGGGTGTCGATGGGGGAGCCCAAGGAGGTCTGGGACGAGCGGATCAGCGCCCTCGCCCCGTACGCCGTGACCATGGACGTGCTGCGCGCCACGGGCAACCCGGACGTCAAGTTCCTGCACTGCCTGCCCGCCTTCCACGACCTCGGCACGCAGGTGGCCCGCGAGGTGTACGAGACGCACGGACTCACGTCGCTGGAGGTCACCGACGAGGTCTTCGAGTCGGCCCACTCGGTCGTCTTCGACGAGGCCGAGAACCGCATGCACACGATCAAGGCGGTGCTGGTCGCGACCCTGGCCTGACGGCACACGGCACACGGCACACGGCACACGGCACACGGCCCACGGCACACGGCCCACGGGCCCTGGGCGGTCCGGTCAGGCGCGGCGTCGCTGGGGCGGCACCGTGGGCAGGCGGAACCACACCGCCTTGCCGGTCGGCGTGGGCCGGTGGCCGCAGGACGAACTGAGCGTGCGGATCAGCAGCAGGCCCCGGCCGTGCTCCTGCCAGGGATCCGGTTCGCCCGGCTCGGGCCGGGTGAGCCGGCGGGGCGGCACGGGATCCCGGTCGTGCACCTCCACCCGGCAGCCGGTCGGCAGCAGCTCCACCACCAGCTCTATCGGGCTGCCGCCCGCGGTGTGCTCCACCGCGTTGGCCACCAGTTCCGCCGTCAGCAGCTCCGCCGTGTCGCTGTCCGCGGAGTGCTCCACCTCGGCCAGCGCCGTCCGGACCAGGGCACGCGCGACGGGCACCGCCGCGGTCGTGTGCGGCAGCGCCACGCGCCAGGAGGCGGGGACGGGGGAGCGTTCGTACAAGGCAGGTCCGTTCATCAGCAGGCTGTCCTGCTTTCAATTACTCAATGGTACGGCTCCTCCGGCGGGCCCCCGGGGAGGGGCCCCGCCGGCGAGTGCCGGGCGCCGTGCCGGGGTGTCCGACCCCGGCACCGCTGGGCGTACCCGGCAGAACCCTCCCCCTCCCGCGGCCGGGCGCGCCGTTACCGGGTCGTCGACGAGCCGTGACGGACGTGACCGTGCGCCGACGGGGAACGGGACGTGACGGTACGGGGCGCGTCCCGGTGTCGCCGTCGGCTGTATCGCGAACTCGTGACGACAGTCACGGATGAGTGATAGTTTCGTGGGGCAGCACTCACTGAGCCGCGCAGTGCCCGCCCGAGGAGGCCGCCCTCATGAGTCCCTTCACCGGCTCCGCCGCCCGCACCGCCCGCTGGGAACACCTGCGGGTCGAGCGGGCCGACGGCGTCGCCACCGTCACCCTGGCCCGCCCCGAGAAGCTCAACGCGCTCACCTTCGGCGCCTACGCCGACCTGCGCGACCTGCTCGCCGAACTGTCCCGGGAGCGCTCCGTGCGGTCGCTGGTGCTGGCCGGCGAGGGGCGCGGCTTCTGCTCCGGCGGCGACGTCGACGAGATCATCGGCGCCACCCTCGCCATGGACACCGCCCAGCTGCTCGACTTCAACCGCATGACCGGTCAGGTCGTGCGGGCGGTACGGGAGTGCCCGTTCCCGGTGATCGCCGCGGTGCACGGGGTGGCCGCGGGCGCCGGCGCGGTCCTCGCCCTGGCCGCCGACTTCCGGGTCGCCGACCCCACCGCCCGGTTCGCCTTCCTCTTCACCCGGGTCGGACTGTCCGGCGGCGACATGGGCGCCGCCTACCTGCTGCCCCGGGTCGTCGGCCTCGGCCACGCCACCCGCCTGCTCATGCTCGGCGAACCGGTGCGGGCCCCCGAGGCCGAGCGGATCGGCCTGATCAGCGAACTCACCGACGAGGCCGGAGCCGACGCCGCCGCCCTCGCCCTCGCGCGCCGCCTGGCCGACGGCCCCGCCCTGGCGTACGCCCAGACCAAGGCCCTGCTCACCGCCGAACTCGACATGCCGCTGGCCGCCTCCGTGGAGCTGGACGCGGCCACCCAGGCCCTGCTCATGCACGGCGAGGACTACGCCGAGTTCCACGCGGCCTTCACCGGCAAGCGCCCGCCGAAGTGGCGGGGGCGGTAGCCGTGCGGGTCGCGGTCGTCGGCGGCGGACCCGGCGGACTGTACGCGGCGGCCCTGCTCAAACGGCAGGATCCCGCCCGCGAGATCACCGTCTTCGAGCGCAACGCCCCCGACGACACCTTCGGGTTCGGCGTCGTCCTCTCCGACGAGACCCTCGGCGGTATCGAGCACGCCGACCCGGACGTCTACGCGGCGCTGCGCCGGGACTTCGTGCGCTGGGACGACATCGACATCGTGCACCGCGGCACCCGCCACACCTCGGGCGGCCACGGCTTCGCCGCCCTCGGCCGGCACCGGCTGCTGGAGATCCTGCACACGCGCTGCCGTGCCCTCGGCGTCGACCTGCGCTTCGGGACCGAGGCGCCGGAACCGGCCCGACTGGCCCGCAGCCACGACCTGGTGGTGGCCGCCGACGGGGTGCACAGCGGCACGCGCGCCGCCTTCGCCGACGTCTTCCGGCCGAGCGTCACCGCACACCGCTGCCGCTACATCTGGCTGGCCGCCGACTTCGCCTTCGACGCCTTCCGCTTCGAGATCGCCGAGACCGAGCACGGCGTGATGCAGCTGCACGGCTACCCCTTCGCCGCCGACGCCTCCACCGTGATCGTCGAGATGCGCGAGGAGGTCTGGCGGGCCGCCGGATTCGACGGGTTGTCCGAGGACGAGTCGGTGGAACGCTGCGCCAAGCTGTTCGCGGACGCGCTCGGCGGACGCCCCCTGCGCTCCAACACGTCGGCCTGGACCACCTTCCGCACGGTCGTCAACGAGCGCTGGTCGCACGGCAACCTCGTGCTCCTCGGCGACGCCGCGCACACCGCCCACTTCTCCATCGGCTCCGGCACCAAGCTGGCCGTCGAGGACGCCCTCGCCCTGGCCGGCCACGTCGGCTCGGAGCCCTCGCTCGACCGCGCCCTCGCCGCCTACGAGGCGGAACGGCGGCCGCTGGTCGCCTCCACCCAGCGCGCCGCCCGGGCCAGCCTGGAGTGGTTCGAGAACCTGGCCCGCTACCTCGGGCAGCCGCCCCGCCAGTTCGCCTTCAACCTGCTGACCCGCAGCCGCCGCGTCACCCACGACAACCTGCGGCTGCGCGACGCCCGGTTCACCGAGGCCGTCGAGGAGGAGTTCGGCTGCCCGCCGGGCACTCCGCCGATGTTCACCCCGTTCCGGTTGCGCGGGCTGACCCTGCGCAACCGGGTCGTCGTCTCGCCGATGGACATGTACTCCGCCACGGACGGCGTCCCCGGCGACTTCCACCTCGTCCACCTCGGCGCGCGGGCGCTGGGCGGGGCGGGGCTGGTGATGACCGAGATGGTGTGCGTCAGCGCCGAGGGACGCATCACCCCCGGCTGCGCCGGACTCTGGACCGGCCGTCAGGCCGACGCGTGGCGGCGGATCACCGACTTCGTGCACCGCAGCGCCCCCGGCACGGCGATCGGTGTCCAGCTCGGCCACAGCGGCCGCAAGGGTTCGACCAAGCTGATGTGGGAGGGCATGGACGAGCCCCTGGAGGACGGCAACTGGCCCCTGGTCGCCGCCTCCCCGCTGCCCTACCGGCCCGGCAGCCAGACCCCGCGCGAGCTGAGCCGGGCCCAGCTCACCGACATCCGCGAGCAATTCGTGGCAGCCGCCCGGCGGGCCGCGCGCGCCGGGTTCGACCTGCTGGAACTGCACTGCGCACACGGCTATCTGCTCTCCGGCTTCCTCTCCCCGCTGACCAACCGCCGCACCGACGCCTACGGGGGGACCCCGGAGAACCGGCTCCGCTTCCCGCTGGAGGTGTTCGACGCGGTCCGTGCCGTGTGGCCGGAGGACCGCCCGGCGACCGTGCGCATCTCGGCCACCGACTGGGCCGAGGGCGGCACCACCGGCGACGACGCCGTCGTGCTGGCCCGGGCCTTCGCCGAGCACGGCGCCGACGCCGTCGACGTGTCGACCGGGCAGGTGGTGGCCGACGAGCGGCCGGAGTTCGGGCGGTCCTACCAGACGCCGTTCGCCGACCGCATCCGGCACGAGGTGGGCGTCCCGGTCATCGCGGTCGGCGCGATCTCCTCCTGGGACGACGTCAACTCGCTGATCCTGGCGGGCCGTACCGACTTGTGCGCACTGGCCCGCCCGCACCTGTACGACCCGCACTGGACGCTGCACGCGGCGGCCGAACAGGGCTACGACGGGCCGGGCGTCGTGTGGCCCGCGCCGTACCGGGCGGGCAGCCGGCCCCCGCAGACCGGGCGCAAGGACACGGCGGGCGCCCGGCCGGCACCGCGGCGGTCGGCGCGGGGCTGACCAGCGGGCCGGGGCCCGGCGGCACCCGACCGACCCGGGCCGTCACGCCGGGACCGTCCCCGGGTCAGAGCCCGACGAAGGCGGCGCCCGCGTCCCGCAGGCGGGCGTGCAGGCCCTGGAAGACGGCCGCCGACCGCGCCCCGGGCCAGTCGCCGGGCAGCAGGGCCGCGGGCAGGCCGGGGTCGGTGTAGGGCAGGTGGCGCCAGGAGTCGAGGGCCAGGAGGTAGTCGCGGTACGCCTCCTCGGGCGGGGTGTCCGCGCGCCCCTCCCAGGTGCGCAGCACCTCCTCGTGGCGGGCCAGGAACGTCTCGTGCTCCTTGGCGATCCGGGCCAGGTCCCACCAGCGGGCGACCGCGTCGGCGGTGGCGGCGAAGCCGAGGTGGGCGCCGCGGAAGAAGTCGACGTACTCGTCCAGGCCGAGCCGCTCCAGGGTGTGCCGCGTCTCCTCGTACAGCCGGGCGGGGGCGATCCACACCCCGGGCGCGGCCGTGCCGAAGCCGAGGCCGGACAGGCGGGAGCGCAGCACGTGCCGCTTCTGCCGCTCCGACTCCGGCACCGAGAACACCGCGAGCACCCAGCCCTCGTCCTCCGGCGGGGCGGTGGCGTAGATGCGGCGGTCGCCGTCCTCCAGCAACTGGCGGGCGTCGGCGGACAGTTCGTACCCGGCAGCGCCCTGGGCGGTGCGGGCCGGGACGAGCAGTCCGCGCCGTTTGAGCCGGGACACCGAGGAGCGGACGGAGGGGGCGTCCACGCCCACCGCCGCCAGGAGCCGGATCAGCTCCGCGACGGGCACCGGGCCCGGCACGAAGCGGCCGTACGCGCCGTAGAGCGTGACGATGAGAGACCGTGGAGCAGGCTGGTCGGACACGTTGATCATCTTAGGGCCTCTCGTCTGGATCATGCCGGGCTCGCGGGCCCCGGCACCGCGGACCCCGCTCCCTGATCCGGCCTGATCCGAACGAAAGACCCCAGGTCGTGCGGGCGGTGCCCGTCCCACCGCGTCATGCCCGGTCGGCTCCGGCGGCCGGGGCCGACCGCAGCCGGAAGCGCTGGAGCTTGCCGGTCGCGGTGCGCGGCAGGGCGTCCAGGAACACGATCTCGCGGGGGCACTTGAACGGCGCGAGTTCCGCCTTCACGAAGGTGCGCAGGGCCTCCCCGTCCCGTGCGGCGCCGTCCTTGAGTACCGCGTACGCCACGACCACTTGGCCGCGCGCCTCGTCGGGCCGTCCCACGACGGCCGCCTCGACGACGTCGGGGTGCCGCAGCAGGGCGTCCTCGACCTCGGGGCCGGCGATGTTGTACCCGGCCGAGATGATCATGTCGTCGGCGCGGGCGACGTACCGGAAGTAGCCGTCGGGTTCGCGGACGTAGGTGTCGCCGGTGATGTTCCACCCGTCGCGCACGTAGTCGCGCTGGCGCGGGTCGGCGAGGTAGCGGCAGCCGACCGGTCCGCGCACCGCCAGCAGTCCCGGTTCGCCGTCCGGCAGCGGCGCGCCGTCGGCGTCCTGCACGCGCGCCTGCCAGCCGGGGACCGGGAGGCCCGTGGTGCCGGGGCGGATCCGCTCGTCGGCGGCGGAGATGAAGATGTGCAGCAGCTCGGTGGCGCCGATGCCGTTGATGATGCGCACGCCGGTGCGTTGCTGCCAGGCTCGCCAGGTCGCGGCCGGCAGGTTCTCGCCCGCCGAGACGCAGCGGCGCAGCGAGGAGAGGTCGTGGGAGTCGAGCCCGTCGAGCATCGCCCGGTAGGCGGTGGGCGCGGTGAACAGCACCGACACCCGGTGCGCGGCGATCGCGGGCAGCAGCTGGTCCGGGTGGGCCTGTTCGAGCAGCAGCGCGCTCGCCCCCGCCCGCAGCGGGAACACCACCAGCCCGCCGAGCCCGAAGGTGAAGCCGAGCGGGGGACTGCCCGCGAACACGTCGTCGGCCCGGGGCCGCAGGACGTGTCGGGAGAAGGTGTCCGCGATCGCCAGCACGTCCCGGTGGAAGTGCATGCAGCCTTTGGGGCGCCCGGTGGTGCCCGAGGTGAAGGCGATCAGCGCCACGTCGGCGGCGGCGGTGGGCACCGCCTCGTACGGGGTGCCGGGTGCCGGGCGGCGCAGCAGGTCGTCCGGGGTGTCACCGCCGTACGTGGTGATCCGCAGCCCCGGGATCCCGGCCTTGGCGAGGTCGTCGACCGACCGGACGTCGCACAGGGCGTGCCGGACGCCGGCGATCTCGCAGATGGTGCTCAGCTCGTGCGGACGCTGCTGGGCCAGCACGGTGACGGCGACCGCGCCCGCCTTCAGCACCGCCAGCCAGCAGGCCGCGAGCCAGGGGGTGGTGGGTCCGCGCAGCAGCACCCGGTTGCCCGGCACCACCCCGAGGTCGCCCGTGAGGACGTGCGCGAGCCGGTCGACGCGGGCCCGCAGCCTGCCGTAGGTCCACGGGTCCCCGTCGGGGGTGCGGAACGCCGGCCGGTCGTCGGGCGGCCCCTGGAGGAGCTCGGCGGCGCAGTTCAGCCGCTCGGGATACGCCAGCTCCGGCAGGTCGAAGCGGAGTTCCGGCCACTGACCGGGTGGCGGGAGGTGGTCGCGGGCGAAGGTGTCGACGTGCGCGGTGGCCCGTGGATTCATGACGGTTCGCCCCCTCGGCGTGGTGGGCTCGCAGAAGGAGCGTATCGTGTTGGTGACGACAGTCAACGGTTCGCGATAGCCTCGGACGGTCATCCGGGGCGGAACCCGAGAGGGCGGCCCGGCGGGGAGAGAAGGGACCGGCGATGACCGCATTCTCGCTCGAACCGGCACAAGCCGCCTGGTGCGCCGAGCTCCGGGACCTGGCCGCCGACCGCCTGCGCCCGCTCGCCGGCAAGGGCGAACCCGGGCACGTCAACCGCGCCCTGGTCGCGGAACTCGGCGGCCTCGGCCTGCTGTCCCGCCTGTTCACCTCCGGCGCCCTCGACCTGTGCCTGATGCGGGAGTCCCTCGCCCGCGCCTGCACCGAGGCCGAGACCGCCCTCGCCCTGCAGGGGCTCGGCGCCCACCCCGTGCACGCCCACGGCACCGAGGCCCAGCGCGCCCGCTGGCTGCCCCGGGTGAGCGACGGCAGCGCGGTCGCCGCCTTCGCGCTCAGCGAGCCCGGCGCCGGGTCCGACGCGGCCGCGCTGGCGCTCGCGGCCCGCCCGGACGGCGCGGACCGCTGGCGCCTCACCGGCGAGAAGTGCTGGATCTCCAACGCGCCCGAAGCCGACTTCTACACCGTCTTCGCCCGCACCGGGCCCGGCGCCGGGGCCCGCGGGGTGTCGGCCTTCCTGGTCCCCGCCGACCGCCCCGGACTGACCGGGGAGCCCCTCGACATGCTCTCCCCGCACCCCATCGGCTCGCTGTGCTTCGACGCCGTCGAGGTCACCGCCGACGACCTGCTCGGCGAGCCCGGCCGGGGCTTCCGGGTCGCGATGGACACCCTCAACCTGTTCCGGTCCAGCGTCGGCGCCTTCGCCGTCGGCATGGCCCAGGCGGCGCTCGACGCGGCCCTCGTGCACACCGCCGGCCGGGAGGCGTTCGGCGGCCGGCTCGGCGACCTCCAGGCCGTCTCCCACCAGGTCGCCGAGATGGCCGTGCGCACCGAGGCGGCCCGGCTGATGGTCTACGCGGCGGCCGCGGCCCACGACGCGGGCGATCCGGACGTCCCCCGGCGCGCGGCCATGGCCAAGCTGCTGGCCACCGAGACCGCGCAGTACGTCGTGGACCGCGCGGTGCAACTGCACGGGGCCCGCGCCCTGCGCCGCGGCCACCTGCTCGAACACCTCTACCGCGAGGTCCGCGCCCCCCGCATCTACGAGGGCGCCAGCGAGGTGCAACGCAGCATCATCGCCAAGGAGTTGTACAAGTCTCTGGAGGACCGTTGACCGCCGAGCGCATCAACCCGCCCGATCTCTCCCCGCCGGCCGGCTTCTCCCACGCGGTCGTCACGACCGGCTCCCGGGTGGTGTTCCTGGCCGGCCAGACCGCACTCGACGGCGACGGCAAGATCGTCGGCGACACCCTGCCCGAGCAGTTCACCCGGGCCCTGGACAACCTCCTCGCCGCGCTGCGCGCGTCCGGTGGCGCGCCGGCCGACCTGGCCCGCGTCACCGTCTACGCCACCGACATCGCCGGGTACCGGGTGCAGGCCCGGGAGATCGGCCGCATCTGGCGGGAGGCGGCGGGCCGCGACTACCCGGCGATGGCCGTCGTCGAGGTGGTCCGCCTCTGGGACGAACGGGCGCTGGTGGAACTCGACGGCTTCGCCGTCCTGCCCTGACCGGTCGCGCCACCCGCGCGCGACGCGTCCGCGCCCCCGTGCCCCCGCCAGAGGGTCAGGCGGCCACCACGAGAGGGCCGACGGGGGCGCGGTGCGGTGCGACCACCCGGCCGTCGGGCAGCAGTTCACCGGTGTCGTCGAAGACGATCGCACCGTCGCACAGCAGGCTCCAGCCCTGCTCGGGGTGGGCGGCCGCCACGTGCGGGGCGGGGGAGTCGGTCCGGGCGCAGGACGGCTGGTGGGCACACATGGCGCACCTCCACATCGGGGTCGTTCCGAACGGGCCGTACCCCTCGACCATGCGCCCGTCCGGCCCGTCGCGGAACGGCCGGGCGCCAAGCGTGACAGCACCCGGACATTCCCGGGACGGTTCCCCGACGCACGGGGCGGACTCGCCACCGAAGGGGTGAGGGTCACGCCCCGCGGCCCTCCCGGCCGGTACAGGTGGAAGCCACAATCCACCCCATACCGGGAGGTTCTCCCCGTGTCGCTGCGCTCCTCGTCCCTCCGCACCGCGCTCGGCGCCGCCGCCGGTGCCGCGCTGCTCCTGCTCGGCTCCGCCGCCGCGGCCCCCGCGGCCACGGCGTCCACCGCCCCGTACGAGGTCGTCACCGTCGACTCCGTGGGCCGCGTCGCCGCCGACGGCACCGTGACGCTCACCGGCACCTACCGCTGCCTCGCGGCCACCGGGCCGGTCTTCGTCAGCTCCTCGCTGCACCAGAGCCCGTCCACCGTCCGCTACGGCATCGGCGGCACCCATGCGGTGTGCGACGGCCTGCTGCACCGCTGGGAGAACACCGGCACCGTGCCCGCCGACACCTTCACGGCCGGCGCCGCCGACGTCGAGGCCACCCTGATGGAACTGCGGCCCGTGGGCGGCCTGCCCCTGCCCGCGTTCCACGCGGTCCAGCGCCAGGACATCACCCTCGTCGACGGCTGAACCGGCGGCCGCCTGCCGGTCGCGGGCAGGCTGCCCGCCCACGGTCCTGCCGACCACCGGCCTGGACCGGCCGGGACGCACACCGTCACCCTGGTGCCATGGTCACTCTCCACCACACGGTGCTGCTCGCCCCCGTCTCGCTCACAGCTCCGTGGCCGGCCAGTCCAGCAGCCGGGCGCCGATGACCGCCGTCTGCAGCATGTAACGGTGCGCCGGGTCCGCCGGGTTGGCGCCGGTCAGGGAGCGGATGCGTTCCAGGCGGTAGGTCAGCGCGCGCACGCTCAGGGACAGCCGGCGGGCCGCCTCCGCGGCGACGCACCCGGAGTCGAAGTACGCGGTGAGCGTGTGCAGCAGCGGCAGCGGGCCGCCGCGGGCCGTGGTCAGCGGGCCCAGCGTGTTGTGCACCAGGTCGGCCATGGCCTGGCGGTCGCGGGACAGCACCGGGTAGACGAGCAGGTCCCCGGCGCGCAGCACCGGATCGTCCAGCCCCAGCCGTTCGGCGATCTCCAGCGTGCTGAGCGCCTCCTCGTACGACTGGACGACCCCGCCCGGGCCCGTCCGCGCGCGCCCGATGGCGACCTGGCCGCCGTCGGTGGCGGCGTGCGCCTGCTTGGCGAAGTGGTTGAGGATCTCCTCGTGGTGTCCGGGCGCGATGCAGAGCAGCCGCCCGTCCTTGGTGGTGAGCAGGATGTTCCGGTCGTCGAACCGTGAGATCAGGGCGAGTTCCACCCGGCGGGCCACCGGGTCGCCCTCGTCGTAGGCGACGGGACCCTGGGCCACGGCGACCGCGTGGGCGTGGCCCAGCCGCAGGCCGAAGCGTTCGGCGCGTTCGGCGAGCCGGCCCAGGTCGCTGCGGCCGTGCAGCAGGTCGTCGATGAACTCCCGCCGGGCCGCCTCCTCCTGACGGACCGCCATGCGCTGGGCCCGCTCGTAGCCCTCGGCGAAGGCGTCCACCACCTGCTGGACGGCGGCCAGCGCCGCGGCGGGCGAGTCGGAGCTGTGCGGCCAGGCATCCCGCGCGGCCGACAGATGGGCGCTGACCAGGCGGCGCAGTCCGAAGCCGGCCTCGGCGGCCCGTTCCCCCAGGGTTCGCCGGGAGGCGATCTCGTCCCGGGTGAGGCGGCGGCCCGTGGCCGCGACCTCGGTCAGGATCTGGGCATAACCTTCGAGATAGTCCTCCGGAATCTCGCGATCCGCCACTGTGCCCCCTCGATCTTGACGCGCCTCTGACGCGTTCCTGACGCGGTGTTGGCGCGTCCCCGGCATGCAGACACTAGTGAACATTGCCGGGATCCGGCAATGCGCCAGTGGATCAGCGTCGGGCATCATGGACCGCGGGGAGCACCGCGGACGGTTCCGGTGCCGGGCACCGGCAGGTGCGGGTACCGGAACCGGAATCGCCCGGTGCCGCCGGGCGGTGCCGGCCGAGAGGTGCACCGCGGACGCGCGCGGCGAGCGCGAAGACGGAGCGGGACGACGAGCGGGACGGAGGGGGGCCGGGAATGCGCGTACTGATGGAGACCGCCACCGGCCTGCCGGTCCTGCTGTTCACCGCCGCCCTGGTCGTCGCCGGCTGCTTCTGGCTCCTGGTCGCCCTCGGACTCACCACCGCCCGCGCCTTCGACGCGGACGCGGACGTGCGGGCCTGGGGGATGGGCGGGGCCCCGGTCGCGGTCGTGCTCTCCCTGCTGACCCTGATCGCCTGGCTGCTCGCCATGGGCGCCGCCGTCCTGCTCGCCGCGTTCGGCCCGGCGGGCTCCGCAACCGGACTGCTGCGCCTGCCGGTTGCCGCCGGTGCGCTGTTCGCCGCCTGGCGGCTCACCCGCTTCTTCGTCCGGCCGCTGCACCGGCCCTGCCCCGACGAACCCGGGCCGTCCCGGTCCGTCCGAGCGCTCGACGGGGACCGGGGCGGCCTGCCGCACGCGCCGCGTGACGGGGCCGACGCTCCCGTGACCCGCGTGCCGCACGACCGCGCCGCCTGAGCCGCACTCCGGCCGCACCACCGAACCGCTTCCCGCCCCCGCGGGCGGCGCCGGGCCCTGCCCGCGTCCCGCCACGCCCGTACGGGCCCCGACACCGCTCCACCACCGCATTCGTTCCCACCCCAGCTCCCAAGGACGTGTCCCATGGATGCAGCCACCGTGGGCATCGCCGTAGTCACCGGCGTCTGCCTGCTGTTCGTACTCGTCGCCCTGCTCGTCGTCTCGAAGCTGTTCCGCAAGGTGGAACAGGGCAAGGCCCTCATCGTCTCCAAGATCCGCAAGGTCGACGTCACCTTCACCGGCCAGGTCGTCCTGCCGGTGCTGCACAAGGCCGAGGTCATGGACATCTCGGTGAAGACCATCGAGATCACCCGGGCCGGCAAGGAAGGACTGATCTGCAAGGACAACATCCGCGCGGACATCCGCATCACGTTCTTCGTCAAGGTCAGCAAGACCGTGGAGGACGTCATCCGGGTCGCCCAGGCGGTGGGCACCGCCCGCGCCAGCGACCGTGACACCCTCCAGGAGCTGTTCCACGCGAAGTTCTCCGAGGCGCTGAAGACCGTCGGCAAGCAGATGGACTTCACCGACCTCTACACCAAGCGCGAGGAACTGCGGTACCGGATCATCGAGGTCATCGGCGTCGACCTGAACGGCTACCACCTCGAGGACGCCGCGATCGACTACCTGGAGCAGACGCCGCTGAACCAGCTCGACCCGGGAAACGTGCTCGACGCCCAGGGCATCCGCAAGATCACCGAGCTGACCGCCGTGGAGCACATCCGCACCAACGAGGCCCAGCGCGGCGAGGAGAAGGAGATCACCCGGCAGAACGTCGACGCGCGCGAGGCGATCCTGGAGCTGGAGCGCCGGCAGACCGACGCCGAGATCAAGCAGCGCCGCGAGATCGAGACCGTACGGGCCCGTGAGGAGGCCGAGACCGCCCGGGTGGTGGAGGAGGAGCGGCTGCGTGCGCAGAGCGCCTTCCTGCAGACCGAGGAGACGCTCGGCGTGCAGCGCGAGAACCAGGCCCGCGAGGTCGCCGTGGCCGCCAAGAACCGCGAGCGGGTCATCGCCGTGGAGAGCGAGCGCATCGAGAAGGACCGCCAGCTGGAGGTCATCGCCCGCGAGCGGGAGACCGAACTGACCAGGATCGCCGCCGAGAAGGAGGTCGAGGCGGAGAAGCGGGAGATCGCCGAGGTCATCCGGGAGCGGGTCGCGGTGGACCGCACCGTCGCCGAGCAGGAGGAGTCCATCAAGCGGCTGCGGGCCGTCGAGGAGGCGGAGCGCGAGCGCCAGGCCGTGATCATCGCCGCCGAGGCCGAGGCGCAGGAGAAGCTGGTCAAGGACATCAAGGCCGCCGAGGCCGCCGAGCAGTCCGCCACCCACCGTGCCGCCGAGGAACTGACCCTGGCAGAGGCCCGGTTGAAGACCGCCGACCTGGACGCGCGGGCCAAGCTGCGGGCGGCCGAGGGCATCCAGGCGGAGGCCGCGGCCGAGGGTCTGGCCGCCGTCCAGGTCCGCGACAAGGAGGCCGAGGTCATCGAGAAGGCGGGCCGCGCCGAGGCCGAGGCCACCCAGGCCCGGATGCGCGCCGAGGCCGAGGGCGCGCGCGCCAAGGCCCTCGCCGAGGCGGAGGCCGTCGGCGAGAAGCTCCGCGCGGAGGCCGCCGGCCTCACCGAGAAGGCCGCGGCGATGGCCGCCCTGGACGAGGCGTCCCGCGGACACGAGGAGTACCGGCTGCGCCTGGAGGCCGAGAAGGACGTCCGGCTGGCCGGCCTGGAAGTGCAGCGGCAGGTCGCCGAGGCACAGGCCACCGTCCTGGCGACCGGGCTGGAGAACGCCGACATCAACATCGTCGGCGGGGAGTCCGTCTTCCTCGACCGTCTGGTGTCCTCCATCGCGCTCGGCAAGGGCGTCGACGGGTTCGTCAAGAACTCCGAGACGGCCCAGGCCCTCGCCGGGCCGTGGCTGGACGGCACGGCCGGCTTCACCGACGACCTGACCCGCATCCTCTCCTCCGTGTCGACGGCCGACGTACAGCACCTCACCGTCTCCGCCCTGCTGATGAAGCTGATGCAGGCCGGCGGCGAGAACACCGGTCGGTTCGAGGAACTGATCGCCAAGGCTGGTGAGTTGGGACTCGCAGACACTCCGCTGGCCGCCCTGAACGGCCACGCCCGGGCCTGACCACCACCGATCGGGAGCCGCCGCACAGGGGACGGCGGCTCCCGGTCGTCCCACCCGAGAGGCAGCCATGACCACCGGCACCCACGAGACGGCCACCGCTCCCGGCACGGCGGACCCGCACACCCACGAGCCCACGGGCACCGCCACCCGCCACGACGGCGACAACGCCCCGGCCACGCCCGCCGGCACCCCCCGCACGGGCGGCAACGACAAGGCCGACGGCGGCGCTTACCAGGTGCTGCGCGACCGCCTCAACGCCGAGGCCGCCGAACTCGCCCGCCGCGCCGAGACGTTGAACCGGCGCCGGATCGAGGAGTTCGGCTCCGCCGGGCTGCGCCTGGCCGGCACCGAGCGGCTGCGCACCGAGCGCACGAGCGTGCCCGCCGACCTCGTCGCCGTGGGCGACGCCCTCCTCTTCGGCTACCGTGCCCGGCCCCGCCCGGAGGACGGCACCGCCGTCGGCGACGTCCTCGCCCTGCACGACCGCGACCTGAACCGGCTGCCCGAGGACGCCGTGCCCGGGCTGCTCGACGACCCCGCGTTCGTGCGGGAGTTCGCCGCCCTGCACCGCTACTACCGCGAGGCACGCCTGCTGCGGCTGCGCCGCGTCGACGGCAAGCTCCTCGCCGTCTTCCAGACCGGTGAGAAGGCCGAGGACATCCGCGTCCTGCGCTGGTCGGTCACCGCCGACGGCCGGGTCGCCTTCCTCGACGCGCGCGGCGACCGCGACCACGCCCGCACCCCGGCCCCGGACATCGAGTGGACCCGCACCACCCGCGAGGACCACGTCCTCGGCCGCCACCCGCACGTCTCCGTCCTCGGCGAGCTGTTCGTCGACACCCTCGGCGGCACCCTCACCGTCAAGACCGGCAACGACACCGAGAGCCCCGACGGCATCCACAGCGAGCCCGTCGACGAGCCGCTGCAGTCCCTCGCCGACGCCGAGATCTCCCACGCCCGGGTCGGCGCCCTCATCCTGCTGCGTGTCCTGCCCTACAAGGAGACCGCGCACCGCCACCTCGTCTTCAACACCCTCACCCGGACCGTCGTCCGCCTCGACGGCATCGGCCAGGGCTGCCGCCGCCTGCCCGCCGACCAGGGCATCGTGTTCCCCGGCGGCTACTGCCTGGCGGCCGGCGCCCACAAGACGTACGACCTCGACACAGGCGGCATGGAGTTCGAGCGCGAGGTGCGCTCGCCCAACGGCGAGGACGTGCTGTACGCCTTCCACGCCCCCGCGCGCGGCCGCGGCCTGCTGCTGTCGTACAACGTGATCCGCGAGGAGGTCGCCACCCCCCTGACCGGCCACGGCTGGGCGCTGTCCGACGACGGGCAGCTCACCCTGCTGCGTCCCGACGGCGACGAGCCCGCCCGCGTCCACCCGGTCCAGGTGTGGCACACCCCCTACGTCTCCGACACCCACGCGGCCGCCCAGCCGCCCGGCGACGGCCCGCTGGCCCGGCTCGGCAACGCCGACCTGGTGCGCGGCATCTCCGACTGCCTGTCCCTCGCCCGCTCCGTCGCCGAGACCACCCCCACCACCGAGGTCTACGAGGCCCTGGTCACCGCCTGCCTGCGCACACTCGACGCCCACCACTGGCTCGGCGACGGCGAACTGGGCGACCTGCGCTCCCCGCTGGAGCGGATGCGCACCACCGCCGGGCAGGTGCTGGCCGAGTTCGAGACCGTCCGCGCCCTCACCCGCCGCGCCGCCGACGCCCTCGACGAGGCGGCCGGCCGGGTCGCCGCCGTGGTGCGCCGGCTGCGCGGCGAGCAGCCCCGCGAGGCGTCCGCCTGGGTCACCGGACTCACCGAACTCCGCCAGGCCCAGGGACACCTGCTGACCCTGAAGGACATGCGGTACGCGGACCGCGCCCGCATCGACGAACTGGCCGCCGGCGCCGAGGCCGACCTCGCCTCGTTCGGCCGGCGCGCCGTCGCCTTCCTCGCCCGCGAGGACGCCTTCGAGGGGCACCACGCCGACGTCGAACGCCTCGTCGCCGACGCGGAGGCGATCACCACCGCCGCCGAGGCCGTCCCGGTCGCAGGCCGCCTGGAGGAACTCGCCGACGGCCTGCGGACGGTCACCGAGGTGGTCGCCTCCCTCGACATCGCCGACACCACCGTCCGCACCGCCGTCCTGGAGCGCGTCGCCGAGGCCCTCGGCGGCGTCAACCGGGCCCGCGCCACCCTCGACACCCGCCGCCGCGCCCTGCTGGAGAAGGAGACCCGCGCCGGCTTCGCCGCCGAACTCGCCCTGCTCGGCCGGACCGTCACCGGCGCGCTGGCGGCGGCCGACACCCCCGAGGCGTGCGACGACCAACTGGCCCGCGCCCTCGCTCAGCTGGAGGTCCTGGAGTCCCGCTTCGCGGAGTCCGACGACGTCCTCGGCGAGCTGATGGAGCAGCGCACCGAGATCCACGACGCGTTCACCGCCCGCCGGCAGAGCCTCACCGACGCCCGCGCGCACCGCGCCGAGCAGCTCGCCGCCGCAGCGGAGCGCGCCCTGGAGGCGATCGCCCGGCGCTGTGCCGCCCTGCCCGACGCGGACGCCGTCAGCACCTACTTCGCGTCCGACCCGCTGATCGTCAAGGTCCGCCGCACCGCCGACGACCTGCGCGCACTCGGCGACCCGGGACGGGCGGAGGAACTCGACGGCCGCATCCGCACCGCCCGCCAGGAGGCCGACCGCGCCCTGCGCGACCGCACCGACCTCTACGCGGACGGCGGGCGCGCCGTCCGGCTCGGCGGCCACCGCTTCACCGCCACCACCCAGACGCCCGACCTCACCCTCGTCCCCCAGGGTGACGGCCTCGCCTTCGCTCTCACCGGCACCGACTACCGGGCCCCCGTCACCGACCCCGCCCTGACCGCCGCCCGGCCCTACTGGAACCGGCGCCTGCCGTCCGAGTCGCCCGAGGTCTATCGTGCCGAACACCTCGCCGCGCGCCTGCTCCACACGCACGGACCCGACGCGCTGAGCGGCACCGACGACCTCGCCGCCCTGGTGCGCGGCGCCGCCGAGGAGGCCTACGACGAGGGCTACGAGCGCGGGGTCCACGACCACGACGCCACCGCGATCCTCACCGCCGCCCTGCGCCTGCACGCCACCGCGGGCGCCCTGCGCCACGAGCCCGCCGCCCGCGCCGCCGCCCTGCTGTACTGGGCCCACGGCACCACCCCGGAGCAGCGGGCCGTCCTCACCCGCCGCGCCCGCTCCCTGGCGCGCGCCCGGGACGCCTTCGGTCCCACCCCCGCGCTCGACCACCTCCGGTCGGAGACCGAGCACGCCATTGCGGGGTGGCACGACGACGACACCGTGCCCGCCGGGGCGTGCGCCGCCTACCTGCTGGAGGAACTGACCACCGGCCCCGAGGGCTTCGTGCTCTCCGCCCGGGTCCGCAGCCTGCTCGACGCCTTCCGCCGCTCGGTCCCGGCCGACGCCTACGAGGAGGACCTGCCCGCGCTCGACGACCTGACCGCGCGCCGCCGGCTCGTCGAGGCCTGGCTGTCCGCCTACACCGCGTCCACCGGCGCCGACGTCACCCCCGGCGACCTCGCGGAGGCCGTGGCCGCCGAACTGTGCCCGGACCTGCCGCGCCACGTGTCCGACGCGCCCCTGACCACCACGGTGGAGGGGCTGCTCGGCACCCACCCGCGGATCACCGACCGCCGGCTCACGCTCCGCCTCGACGAGTTCCTCGCCCGCACCCAGGACTTCCGGGAGCGCGACCTGCCCGCGTTCCGCGCCTTCCAGCGCCGCCGGACCGAACTGGTCGCCGCCGAGCGCGCCCGGCTGCGGCTGGACGACCACCGGCCGCGCGTGATGGCGTCGTTCGTGCGCAACCGCCTGGTCGACGAGGTGTACCTGCCGCTCGTCGGCGACAGCCTCGCCAAGCAGCTCGGCACCACCGGCCAGGACGGCCGCACCGGCACCGGGGGCCTGCTGCTGCTCCTGTCCCCGCCCGGCTACGGCAAGACCACGCTCATGGAGTACGTCGCCCACCGGCTCGGCCTGGTGCTGGTCAAGGTGAGCGGCCCGGCGCTGGGCCACGCGGTCACCTCCCTTGACCCGGCGGAGGCCCCCAACGCCACCGCGCGCCAGGAGATCGAGAAGATCAACTTCGCGCTGGCCGCGGGCAGCAACACGCTCCTGCACCTCGACGACATCCAGCACTGCTCGCCCGAACTGCTCCAGAAGTTCATCCCGTTGTGCGACTCCACGCGCCGCGTGGAGGGCGTCTGGCAGGGCGAGCCGCGCACCTACGACCTGCGCGGCAAGCGGTTCGCGGTGTGCATGGCCGGCAACCCCTACACCGAGTCGGGTGAGGCGTTCCGGGTGCCGGACATGCTCGCCAACCGCGCCGACGTGTGGAACCTGGGCGACGTCCTCACCGGCAAGGAGGAGGTGTTCGGCCTGAGCTTCGTGGAGAACGCGCTCACCGCCAACCCGGTCCTCGCCCCGCTCGCCGGCCGTGACCGCGCCGACCTCGGCCTGCTGCTGCGGCTGGCCGGGGGCGACCCCACCGCCCGCGCCGACCGGCTCTCCCACGCCTACGCGCCCACCGAACTCGACCGCGTCCTGGCCGTGCTGCGCCACCTGCTCACCGCCCGCCGCACGGTGCTGGCCGTCAACGCCGCCTACATCGCCTCCGCCGCACAGGCCGACGAGGCCCGCACCGAACCGCCGTTCCAGCTCCAGGGCTCGTACCGCAACATGAACAAGATCGCCCAGCGGATCCAGCCGGTCATGAACGAGGCCGAACTCGCCGCCGTCGTCGACGACCACTACACGGCCGAGGCGCAGACCCTCACCACGGGCGCGGAGGCGAACCTGCTGAAGCTGGCCGAACTGCGCGGCACGCTCACCCCGGCGCAGGCGGCCCGCTGGGCCGAGGTGAAGGCCGCCCACGTCCGGACCGGCATTCTGGGCGGGCCGGACGACGACGCGCTCACGCGCGCGATCGCCGCGCTGGCGGTGCTGGGGGAGCGGATCGCGGCGGTGGAGTCCGCCATCACCCGCGCGGCGGACCCGCGCCGCCTCCTGGCCGGCCCGCCGGCGCCCCCGCCGGCCGGGCGGGAGGAGAGGGGCTGAACCCCGCCCGCGCGCCCGGGGACCCCTCCCGGGGGCGCGGGCACCGTCGAGCCGGGGCGGCCGCGCGGCGGGGGTTCGTCGCGCGGCGGACGGTCGCTCGCGCCCCGTCAACTCCGGCCAAATCTGCACGACAAGACCGCACGTCAGAGGTTTATCCACGCGCGTAGTTGAAATGTGCACCTCAGTATTCGGGCAATACGGATGACTTCCCGCGCGACGGTTACCGAGCGGTATCCCCGCCTGCTACAACCGTGCTTGCTCCCTCAACTACCGGTGCAAGTTACGCGCGTGAAGGGTGGATACACGTGTCAGTGCGTTCCCTCGCGGCTTCTCTGGCGACCCTCCTGCTGGGCGCCGCCACCGTCCTCGGCCTGGCGCAACCCGCCTCGGCGGCCGGACACCACTACGTCGCCCTCGGCGACTCCTACTCGTCCGGCGTCGGCGCGGGCAGCTACACCTCCGAAAGCGGTGCCTGCAAGCGGAGCACCAAGGCGTACCCGCAGTTGTGGGCCAACGCCAACTCCCCGTCCTCCTTCCGCTTCGTCGCCTGCTCCGGCGCCACCACGGCCGGCGTCTCCAGCGGCCAGCTGGGGGCCCTGACCGCTTCCACCACGCTCGTCAGCGTCTCGGCGGGCGGCAACGACATCGGCTTCGCGGACGTCATGCAGGCCTGCGTGCTGCAGAGCGAGGCCACCTGCGTCAGCCGCGTCGACACCGCCGTCTCCCAGATGCAGAACTCCCTGCCCGGCAAGCTGGATTCGCTGTACAGCGGCATCCGCGCCCGCTCCCCGCAGGCGCACGTCGTGGTCCTCGGATACCCCCGCTTCTACAAGCTGTCCGGCAGCTGCATCGCGGGCCTGACCGAGACCGAGCGCGGCGCCATCAACAACGCCTCCGACGTCCTGAACGGCGTGCTCGCCAAGCGCGCGGCCAACGCCGGGTTCACCTACTCCAGCGTGGTCGACGAGTTCACCGGGCACGAACTGTGCTCCGGCGACGCCTGGCTGCACAGTGTGACCATCCCGATCACCAACTCCTACCACCCCAAGGCCGTGGGCCAGTCCAGCGGCTACCTGCCCGCATTCCGCTCCGCCCTCTAGGAGGCCGTCCCGCGCGACGCCGCCCGGCCGCCCGGGCCGGTCCCGTCGGCCAGGGCGGCCAGCTCCTCCGGGGTGCGCGGACCTGCGGACGCGTCGGCCAGCAGGCCGCGCGTCCGCAGGAGGTGACCGGCCGCCACGCCCCACGGCAGCCGCAGACCGGCCGCCCGCAGCAGGTCCGTGCGGGACAGCAGGCCGGCGACCGGCCCGGTGCTCACCCCCGACGGGGTGAGCACGGCCGCGTCGTCGGCCCAGCGCAGGGCGAGGTCCACGTCATGGGTGGCCATCACCACCGTGGTGCCCGCCCCGCGCAGCCCGTCGAGGGTGGCCAGCAGCCGCTCCTGGCCGTCGGGGTCGAGGCCCGCGGTCGGCTCGTCCAGGATCAGCACCCGGGGCCGCATCGCCACCGCCCCCGCGATCGCCGCCCGCTTGCGCTGCCCGTAGGACAGCAGATGGGTGGGCCGGTCGGCGAGGCCGGTGATGTCCAGCGCGGCCAGCGCCTCCGCGACCCGGCCGCGCACCTCGGCGTCGGACAGCCCGAGGTTCAGCGGCCCGAACGACACGTCCTGGCCGACGGACGCGGCGAACAGCTGGTCGTCCGGGTCCTGCACCACCAGCTGCACGGCCGTCCGCAGCCGGGTCAGCCCGGCCCGGTCGTACCGCACCGGCTCACCGGCCAGGATCAACTCCCCGGTGTGCGGGCGCAGTCCGCCGCTGAGCAGCCGCATCAGGGTGGTCTTGCCGCTGCCGTTGCGGCCCAGCAGGGCCAGCGCGCGCCCGCCGCGGACGTCGAAGTCGAGGCCGCTGAGCACGGGCGGGCCGTCCTCGTAGGCGAAGGAGACGCCCCGCAGGGCGACCAGCGCGGACTCGCTCAAGACAGCGGCCTCTCCAGGACGAGGGTCAGGGCGGCCAGCGCCGCCAGCAGGGCCAGGCTCGCGGCGGTGAAGCGCACCGAGATCCGCGCCTCGGGCACCAGCACGCGCAGGGTGCCGTCGTAGCCGCGTCCGGCCAGCCCGGCCTGCAGCCGCGCCGCCCGGTCGAAGGACCGGACGAACGCGGTGGCGCCCAGCCCGCCCAGCGAACGCCAGGTCGCCGCCCGGGTGGTGTGCCCGAGCCGGGCGGCCTGCGCCTCGCGGACCCGGCGCACGGAGTCGAGCAGCAGGAAACTCATGCGGTACGTCACCAGCGCCACGTCGACGAGCGGGGCCGGGACCCCGGCCCGCACCAGCCGGGGCAGCAGGTCGGACAACGGAGTGGTGAAGGCGAACAGCAGCACGCCCAGCGAGGCCGCGGAGGTCCGCAGCAGCAACTCCGCAGCCCGCTGCGGCCCGTGGGGCGCCGCCGAGACGAAGCCGCCGGGCCCGCCCACCTGCACGAGCAGCGGGAGTGCACCGGTGACGCAGAACGCCAGCGGTACCCGGTAGGCGCGCCACAGCCGCCGGCCGGGCACCCGGGCCGGTCCCAGCAGCACCGCGAGCGCGGTGACCAGCACGAGGGCCGCGCCCGGCCAGGGCGGCAGCGAGACGGCCAGCACGGTGAGCCCGAGGCCGAGCACGGCCTTGTCCACGGGATGGCGGCGGCGCCAGCGGCTGCTGTGCGCCGCCGCGTCGATCGGCAGCATCCGGGATCAGACCGGCCGCTCGCCGTCGGCGCCCCGGGAACCGGCCGGCGCGCCGGCCGGGGCGCCGGTGTCCGCCTCCGGGGTCGCCGACGCCCGCTCCTCGCCCTGCCGCCGGCCCCGCCGCAGCCCGAAGTAGTACGCGAGGACGCCCGCGCCGATCGCCGCCTGGAGGGCGAACAGCGCCGACTCGACCTCTCCGGACGGCGGTTCGTACAGCGGCGAGAACCACGGCTCGTAGTCCGGGTCGATCTCGGTGATCGCCGTCTCGGCTTCGGCGTCCGCACCCGCGAAAGGCTCCTCCTTGTGGTCCCCGAGCCCGAGCGCCAGCGGCAGCACCGCGAGCGCGGCGACCACCAGCAGCAGCAGCGCGTTGATCCGCGTGTTCCGGTTCACCGGGCCACCGCCTCGGAGGCCGCGTCGGACGTCGTGCGTCCGGCCCGCGTCACCAGCACGCCGAGCCGGGTCAGTTCGCCCCTGCTGGACTGCACCAGCAGCCGCATCACCAGCACGGTCAGCAGCCCCTCGCTCACTGCCAGCGGGATCTGCGTGACGGCGAAGACGGAGCCGAACGTGCCGAGCGCGCCCAGGACTCCGCTGCCCGGGTCGGGGAAGGCGAGCGCCAGTTGCACGCTGGTCACGCAGTACGTCGACAGGTCGGCGACGAACGCGGCGGCGAACACCGCGCCCATCAGGGGCACGTCCGCGCGGCGCAGCAGCCGGTAGACGCCGTACCCGGCCCACGGTCCGACGACCGCCATGGAGAAGACGTTCGCGCCGAGCGTGGTCAGCCCGCCGTGGGCCAGCAGCAGCGCCTGGAACAGCAGGGTGATGGTGCCCAGGACCGCCATGACCGGCGGCCGGAACAGGATCGCGCCCAGCCCCGTACCGGTGGGATGGGAGCAACTGCCGGTGACCGACGGCAGTTTCAGCGCGGACAGGACGAAGGTGAACGCTCCCGACGCGCCGAGCAGCAGCGTGCTCTCGGGATGGCTCCGGACTTCACGGACGAGCGACCGGGCTCCGTGGACGACGAACGGCGCCGACACGGCACCCCAGGCGACCGCGTGCGCCGGAGGAAGGAAACCCTCGGCTATGTGCATGGCTCAGCAGACCCTCTCCAGCACCTCGTGGATGGTTGACGCGCCTTGGCCGGTCTCCTGGCTGACGGGTACCACCGCCCGTGCTCCGCCTTCCCGGGTCCGAGGACCCAGTGGCTGCCCGTGGGGGCAGGAGCAGGACTTCCCGATCACAGTGGCGAGGGCCGCACCGGTGTCGCACCGGATTTCCCGTCACCAAGGCGTGGTGACAGTAGTCCCCGTGCCCGGCCGGTGACAAGCGGTCACGGGGGCGCACGCACGGCGCCCGCCCTCCCTGCGGCACGCGCCCCGGAGCGGGGGAGCGTGCGGGCGACTGGGGGGAGCCGGTACCGGGCAGGTTCTTCCTGCAACTAATATGCAACAACGATGATCGGTCAACTGGGATGTGAGGTTCGATGACGACCCGACGCGCACGGAGCGCCGCCGTCGCCGCAGTGACGGCCTGCGCGCTCGCCGCCTGCTCGGCCCCCGGAAGCGGCGGTGCCGACGGTGGCGGGTCCGCCGACGCCGTGGTGATCGGGGTCTCCACCGAACCCGACACCCTGAACCCGCTGCTCGGCTACGGCAAGGACGGCAACTCGAAGATCTTCGACGGGCTGCTGGCCCGCGACGCGGAGATGAACCTGAAGCCCGCGCTGGCCAAGGCCCTCCCCGAGATCAGTGAGGACGGCCGCACCTACACCTTCACCCTGCGCGACGACGTCAAGTTCACCGACGGTGAGCCGCTGACCAGCGAGGACGTCGTCTACACCTACCGCACGGTGCTCGACGGCAAGACCAACAGCACCGCCAAGAGCGAGCTGGACGCGATCAAGGAGGTCCGGGCCGACGGCGAGCACAAGGTCGTCTTCACCCTCGACTACCCCTACGCCGCCTTCGCCGCCCGCACCGTGCTGCCCATCGTCCCCGAGCACGTGGCCGGGAAGCAGGACCCGAACACCGGCTCCTTCAACACCCGGCCGGTCGGCACCGGACCCTACGTCCTCGCCGACTGGCGCAAGGGAGAAAAGCTCACCTTCAAGGCCAACCCGGACTATTGGGGCGGCGCCCCGAAGGTGAAGAAGCTCACCATGGCGGTCATCGCCGACGACGACGTCCGCGCCACCCGGCTGCGCTCCGGTGATCTCGACGGCGCGACACTGCCGCCCAACCTCGCCGCCACCTTCAAGAACGACGACGACCGCACGACGTACCGGGCCACCTCCTACGATTTCCGCGCGGTCACCCTCCCCACCGAGAACCCCGTCACCCGCGACACCGCGATCCGCCGCGCCCTCGACCTCTCCGTCGACCGCAAGGCCATGGTCGACAAGATCCTCGACGGCGCCGGCCGCCCCGCCTACGGCCCGCTCCCCGTCGACGACTCCTGGTTCGCCGAGGACATCCAGCGGCCGCGCGACCTCGCCGGAGCCAAGAAGCTCCTCGACGACGCCGGCTGGAAGCCCGGCCAGGACGGCATCCGCACCAAGGACGGCCGCCGTGCCGCCTTCACCCTCTACTACCCCTCCGGCGACAAGGTCCGCCAGGACCACGCGCTCGCCTACGCCTCCGACGCCAAGCAGGCCGGCATCGACGTCAAGGTCGAGAGCGGCACCTGGGAGGTCATCGAGCCCAGGATGAAGCAGGACGCCGTCCTCGCGGGCTTCGGCAGCACCGGCGACCCCGACTTCGGCCTCTACACCCTGCTGCACTCCTCCCTCGCCGGCGACGGCTTCAACAACATGGCCCGCTACGACGACCCGGCCGTGGACAAGGCCCTCGACACCGGCCGCCGCACCCGCGTCCAGGCCGACCGCAAGGCCGCCTACGACGACCTCCAGCGCGCCCTCGTGAAGAACCCCGGCTACACCTTCCTCACCCACATCGACCACCTCTACGTCCTCGCCGACCGCTGGGACGGCCTCACCACCCAGACCGAGCCCCACGAGCACGGCTTCGCCAGCGGCCCCTGGTGGAACGTCGAGGACTGGACGCCGAAGAAGTGAGCAGGCTGCCCTGGGCGGCGATGGGACGCCTCACGGCACGGCGGGCCCTGTTCGCCGTGCCCGTGCTCCTCGTCGTCACCTTCGGCGTGTTCGCGATCGCCGCCGCCTCCCCCTTCGACCCGGTCAAGGCGTACGCGGGCACCGCCGCGCTCGGCGCCGACCAGGAGACCCTGGACCGGCTGCGGGACAACCTGGGCGTGGACCGGCCGCTGACCGCCCGCTGGTGGGAATGGCTGACCTCCGCGGTCACCGGCGACCTCGGCCAGTCCACCGTGATGCGCCAGCCCGTCGCCGAGGTCATCGGCGAACGGCTGGTGTGGTCGACGCTGCTGTGCACCGTCGCCTTCGCCGTCGCCGTCCTGCTCGGCACCCTGCTCGGCGTGCTGGCCGCCCGCCGCCCCGGCTCCGTCCTCGACCGCGCGGTCACCTCCGTCGCCTACTCCCTGGAAGCCGCCCCGGTCTTCTGGATCGCCCTGCTCGCCATCTGGCTGTTCGCCCTGAAACTGGACGTCCTGCCGGCCGGCGGCCTCACCGACACCGGCAGCGACCACGTCACCGCCGGACAGCTCGCGAGCCACCTCGTGCTGCCCGCCGGCGTCCTCGCCGTGTCCCAGCTTCCCTGGTTCACGCTCTACGTCCGCCAGGGCGTCGGCGACGCCCTCGCCGAGGACCCGGTGCGCGGCGCCCGCGCCCGCGGCCTCGCCGAACGCACCGTGCTCCTCGGCCACGCCCTGCGCTCCGGACTGCTGCCCGTGCTCACCCTGATCGGCTCCCGCGTCCCCGAACTCATCACCGGCGCCCTGCTGGTGGAGACCGTCTTCAGCTGGCCGGGCATCGCGGCGGCCACCGTCGAGGCCGCCACCGCCGTCGACTTCCCCCTGCTGGCCGCGCTCACCACCCTCGCCACCGCCGCCGTCCTCGCCGGGAACCTGCTCGCCGACCTGCTGTACGGACTGACCGACCCGAGGGTGAAGCTGGATGAGATGTGATCCCCATGGCTGACACCACCCTGGAGAAGACGCCGCCGGCCGGACGCGTCCGGCGCCCGCGCGGCGCCGCCCGCCGCTCCACCCACACCCTCCGGCTGCGGGTCTCCGCGACCCTGGTCGCCCTGACCGTGCTCGCGGTGCTGCTGGTCCCGCCCCTGGTCCAGCTCGACCAGCAGAGCGTCGACCTCGGCGCCAAACTCCTGCCGCCCGGCTGGGCGCACCCCTTCGGCACCGACGACGTCGGCCGCGACCTGCTGCTGCGCTGCGTCTACGGCCTGCGGGTCTCCCTGCTCGTCGGCCTGGTCGCCGCGCTCACCGCCACCGTCATCGGCACCGCCGTCGGCGCCACCGCCGGAGCCCTCGGCGGCTGGGCCGACCGCATCGTCATGCGCGTCGTCGACGCCGTCGCGTCGGTCCCGCACCTGCTGCTCGGCATCTTCATCGTCGCCATGTTCCGGCCCGGTGTCTGGCCCGTGGTGGTCTCCGTCGCCCTCACCCACTGGCTGTCCACGGCCCGCATCGTGCGCGCCGAGGTGCTGTCCCTGCGCTCCCGCCCCTACATCGACGCGGCCGTCTCCGGCGGCGCCTCCCGGTGGCGGGTCGCGCTGCGCCACCTCCTGCCCGGCGTCCTGCCGCAGGCCGGACTCGCCGCCGTGCTGATGGTCCCGCACGCCATGTGGCACGAGAGCGCCCTGTCCTTCCTCGGCCTCGGCCTGCCCCCGCACACCGCCAGCCTCGGCACCCTCATCCAGGGCGCCCGCGGCTCGCTGCTCGCCGGACAGTGGTGGCCCACCCTGTTCCCCGGCCTCTTCCTGATCATCCCCACCCTCGCCATCGCCGGGCTCGCCGGAGTCTGGCGGGAACGGATCAACCCCCGCCGCCGATCGGAGCTCACGCTGTGACCGCGTCACCCCCCGTGCTGTCCGTCCGCGGCCTGTCCGTGCGCTTCCTGATGCCCGGCGGGCATCAGGTCCCCGCCGTCACCGACGCCCACTTCGACGTCGCCCCCGGCGAATGCCTCGCCCTGGTCGGCGAGAGCGGCTGCGGCAAGTCCGTCCTGGCCTCCGCCCTCCTCGGCCTGCTCCCCGCCAACGCCCGCACCACCGGCTACGCCCACCTCGGCGACCTCGACCTGATCACCGCCGACGAACGCACCCTGGCCCGCACCGTCCGGGGCCGCCGCATCGGCCTCGTCCCGCAGAGCCCCGCCGCGCACCTCACCCCCGTACGCACCATCCGCGCGCAGACCGAGGAGGCCGTCGCCGAACTCACCGGCGTCCGGGGCCGCGCGGCCCTGCGCAAGGCCGCCGAACAGGCCGCCGCCCGCGCCGCCTTCCCCGCCGACCACCTCGACCGCTACCCGCACGAACTCTCCGGCGGCCTCGCCCAGCGCGCCGCCACCGCCCTCGCCCTGATCGGCGACGCGCCCCTGCTCCTCGCCGACGAACCCACTACCGGCCTCGACCGCGACCTGGTGGACCGCACCGTCGACGAACTGCGCCGCCACGTCGACGCCGGGCAGGGCCGCGCCCTGCTGATCATCACCCACGACCTGGCCGCCGCCGCCCGCGTCGCCGACCGGGTCGCCGTCATGTACGCCGGCCGCATCGTCGAACTCACCCCCGCCGACACCTTCTTCGGCACCCCCGGCCCCCGCCACCCCTACAGCCGCGGCCTGCTGGACGCCCTCCCCGACCGCGCCTTCACCCCCATCCCGGGACTGCCCCCCGAACTCGGCAGCCTGCCCGACGGCTGCGCCTTCGCCCCCCGCTGCGACCGCGCCACCGACGCCTGCGCCACCGTCCCGGCCCTGGCCGCGTCGGTCGCCTGCCACCACCCGGTCCCGGCCCGCACCCCGGAGGACGCCCGTGCTTGAACTGCGCACCGTCACCGCCGGATACGACCGCCGCGCCCCCGCCGTCCGGGGCGCCTCCCTCACCGTCACCCCGGGCGAGGCCGTCGGCCTGCTCGGCCCCAGCGGCTGCGGCAAGTCCACCCTCGCCCGGGTCGCCGCCCTCCTGCACCGCCCCGACGCCGGGACCGTCCTCCTCGACGGCACCCCCGTCCGCCACTGGCGCCACCGGGCCCCGCGCGCCGCCCGCACCGCCTTCGGCGTGGTCTTCCAGCAGCCCCGGCTCTCCGCCGACCCCCAGCTGCGCCTGAGCGACCTGATCGCGGAACCCCTGCGCGCCACCGGGCGCCGCGACGAGGTCCCCGCCCGGGTCCCCGAACTCGCCGACACCGTCGGACTCACTCCCGACCTGCTCACCCGCCGCCCCCACGAGGTCAGCGACGGCCAGCTCCAACGCGCCTGCCTCGCCCGCGCGTTGATCCTCCGGCCGCGCATGCTCATCTGCGACGAGATGACCGCCATGCTCGACGCCTCCACCACGGCGGCCCTGGTCGCCGTCGTCGAGGACTACCGCGCGGCCACCGGCGCGGCCCTGCTCGCCGTGGGCCACGACCACGTCCTCCTCGACCGCTGGTGCGACCGCACCGTGCACTGGGACACCGTGACCGCCCCCGCCAGGACGGCCGTCGGAGGGGCCCTCACCGCCCCCTAGGCGTGCTGCCGCTCCCCTTCACCACGGGCCCCGGTACCGCGGCCCCACGGGCTCCGCCGCCGCCCTCACAGCGTGACGTCGGCCCACTGCGCGAGCAGGTCGTCGTCGTCCGCCGGCCCGGCCGGCTCGCCGCTGCCGCCGTCCAGCAGCTGCTCGGTCCAGATGACCTTGCCGGCCGGCGTGTACCGCGTGCCCCAGCGCTCCGCGTACCGGGCGACCAGGAACAGCCCGCGCCCGCCCTCGTCCGTGGTCGACGCGTACCGCAGATGCGGCGAGGTGCTGCTGCCGTCGGATACCTCGCAGATCAGGTGGCGGTCCCGGAGCAGACGGACATGGATGGGCGACGTGCCGTAGCGGATGGCGTTGGTGACCAGTTCGCTGAGGATGAGTTCGGTGGCGAAGCCCGCCTCCGTCAGGTCCCACGCGTCCAGCTGCCGGGCGACCTCCGACCGGACCCGCGACACCGCGGCCGGCTCCTGCGGCACGTCCCAGTCGGCCACCTGGTCGGCGTTCAGCACCCGCGTACGGGCCACCAGCAGCGCCACGTCGTCGGTGGCCCGGTCCGGCGGCAGGGCCTCCAGGACGGCCCGGCAGGTCTCCTCGGGCGCCCGGCCGGGCTGGGCGGCCAGCGCACCCTGCAGGATCGCCAGCCCGACGTCGATGTCCCGGCCGCGCTTCTCCACCAGCCCGTCCGTGTAGAGCACCAGCTGACTGGCCTCGGGCACCTGCACCTCGGCGGCCTCGAAGGGCAGCCCGCCCAGGCCCAGCGGGGGACCGGCGGGCAGGTCCAGGAAGACGGCGGTGCCGTCCGGGTGGACCAGCGCGGGCGGCGGATGCCCGGCCCGCGCCATCATGCAGGAACCGGACGCCGGGTCGTAGACCACGTACAGACAGGTCGCCCCGATGAGGGTCTCGTCCTCGTCATGGCCCGACTGCTCCCGGTCGAGCCGGGCCACCAGGTCGTCCAGCCGGGCCAGCAGTTCGTCCGGCGCCAGGTCGAGCGTGGCGAAGTTGTGCACCGCTGTGCGCAGCCGGCCCATGGTGGCCGCCGCGTGCAGCCCGTGCCCCACCACGTCACCGACCACCAGGGCCACCCGGGCACCCGACAGCTCGATCACGTCGAACCAGTCGCCGCCCACCCCCGCCTGGGCCGGCAGATAGCGGTGCGCCACATCGAGCGCGCTCAGCTCCGGCAGGTCCCGCGGCAGCAGGCTCTCCTGGAGCGTCACCGCCATCGCGTGCTCCCGCGTGTACCGGCGGGCGTTGTCCAGCGCCACCGCGGCCCACGCGGCCAGCTCCTCCGCGAACGCCATGTCGTTCTCGTCGAACGGCTTCTCCCACTGCGACCGCCAGAAGTCCACCACGCCCAGCAGGGTGCCGCGGGCCCGCAGCGGCACCGTGATCAGCGATCCGGCGCCGTGCGCCAGGACGTTCGCGGCCTCCTCCGGGTCCCTCGCCTGCCACTCCTCGGCCGTGGCCAGGTCCGCCTCCAGCACCGCCCGGCCGGTCTCCACGCAGCGCGCCTGCGGAGTGCCGGGACGGAAGCGGACCTGCCCGCCCGGCGCCACCAGCGGCCGGTCGGCCTCGATGCCGCTCACGGCGGCCCGGCGCATGACGGAGGCCACCCGGGGCGGCTCCTCCCCGCGCAGCACCTCCTCGGCCAGCTCGACGGTGACGACGAACGCGAACCGCGGCACCGCCACGTCCGCCAGCTCCTGGGCGGTCTTCTGCACGTCCAGGGTGGAACCGATCCGGGCGCCCGCGTCGTAGAGCAGGGTCAGCCGCTCCCGGGCCACCTCCGCCCGGCCCGACAGGGTCCGCAGCTCCGTCGTGTCCCGGAGCGTCACCACGCTCCCCGGCCGCCCGGTGTGGGGGGAGGGGGCCGTACGGCGCTTGTTGACGGCCAGCAGCCGGCCGCCCGCCTGGTGCACCTCGTCGGTCAGCGTCTCGTCCGAGGTCAGCACGTCCACCAGCTCCGGGTCCAGGCCCAGACCGTCCACGTCGTGCTGCTCGGCGTCCGGCGGCAGGTCCAGCAGCCGCCGCGCCTCGTCGTTGGCCAGCACCAGCGACCCGTCGTCGTCCGTGATCAGCACGCCCTCCCGCACCGCGTGCAGCACCGCGTCGTGGTGGTCGTACATCTGGGTCATCTCCACCGGCCCCAGCCCGTGCGTCTGGCGCAGCAGCCGCCGGCTGACCAGCGCCGTGCCGGCCGCGCTCAGGGCCAGCGCCCCGACCGCCGCCCCCACCAGCACCGGGAGCTGCGTTGCCGCCATGCTCGCCACCTGCTTCACGGTGATCGAGACCGCGACCGTGCCGACGACCGTGCCGTCCGGCTCGGTGACGGGGACGTAGGAGGCCACGGCGTCGCCCCGGGTGGTGTGGAAGCTCTCCGTCCGCGGGTCGCTCGGCAGGTTGAGCGCGTTCGGATCGAACTCGCCGATCTCCGCGGGGTCGGGATGCGTGTAGCGGACCCCGGTCGGCGAGAGCACCACGATCAGGTCGACCCCGCTCTCCTTGCGGATCCGCTCGGTGAGGGGCTGGAGCTCCGCCGTCGGGTCCGGCCCGGTGAGGGCCTCCGCCGTGGCCGGGGAGTAGGCGAGCGTCTTGGCGATGTCCATCGACCGCAGCCGGGCGTCCTGGGTGCTGTCCCGGCGCGCCTGGAGCAGCAGCGCGGCCAGCGCGGCGGCGATGACCAGGGTCACGACGAGCACCTGGAGCAGGAACACCTGGCCGGCCACGCTGCGCACCCGGAACAGCGACCGGAGCCTGCCCGTGGGTGGTCCCTGCGGGCCGGAGCGGTCACCGCCCCGCCCCCGTTCCCCGGTCCGGCCCCGCCGCCGACCGGGTTCCGCCGTCTGCTCCCTCCGGCCGCCGAAGAGACGGGGCGACAGAACCGGAGGGCGCCGGGAGTACCCGCTCACTGCCCCATGTCCCTCCTCCCGAGCGTCCCTGACCTGCACCGAACCGAAGAAAGCCCTTCGCAATGCTCACGAATGTGTCAACGGTACTCTTTCCGGGCGACAGCGTCGTGCTGCGACCGCATCGCGGTGAGGGGGCGAGGGCGGGGCGGAGGACCGTGCCGGTCCGGCGGGGGCCGGGGCGTGGGGGAGGGCCGTGCCGGTCCGGCGGGGGCGGGCCTGGAGGAGGGACCCTTGCCGGTGTGGTGGCCTCGGGCGTGGGGCACGCCCCTGGGGTCTTTCGTTTGGATCAGGACGGATGAGGGAGCGGGGTCCGGTGATGGGGGTACCTCCCACGCCGTTCGGGCAGTGGGGGAGCGTCGCAAGGCGGAGGAGGGCGGCAGGGCGGAGCCCTGACAACCGACGACAACGCGGCGAGGGGCGGTGCCGGGGCCCGCGAGCCCGTCCTGATCCAAACGAGAGGCCGGACGCGGCCCCGCCCCCGGATCCCGCGCCTGCCCCGGACCGGGCCGCCGGCGCCGCCCCCGGCCCCGCCGCTCAGGTCCCGGCCGCGGCGGCCGACGCGAGGGACTGCACCGCGCGGGCCACATGCGGTTCGACGCGGTCCCGCCGGACCGCCACGAGTTCGACCGGCGGCACCCCGTGCAGCGGCAGCCACACCACCCCTTCGAGCGCGAGCGCCCGGGCCGGCTCCGGCAGCACCGCCAGCCCGAGACCGGCCGCCACGAACGTCACCAGCGTCGACGTCTCGGCGACCTCCTGCACGGCCCCCGGCGCGACCCGCGCCTCGGACAGGGCCCGCGCGGCCACGTCGAACATGGCGGACCGGCCGCCGCCCGGATGCGTGAGCAGGGTCGCGCCCGCCAGGTCCCGGACGAAGGCCCGGCGCCGCCGCGCCAGCGGATGCTCGTCCGGCACCGCCAGCACGAGCCGGTCGGACCGCAGCCGGGTGACGACGACGCCCGACCGGTCGGCGGGGGGCCGCATCAGCCCCAGGTCGATGGTGCCGTCCCGCAACGCCGCGACCTGGTCCGCGGTCAGCATCTCCCCCCGCACCGCCAGATCCACCGACGTCAGCTCGGCCCGCAGGGCGCGCGCGAAGCGCGGCAGCAGCGAGTACGTGGCCGAGCCGACGCAGCCGACCACGAGACGCCCCTCCAGGCCCGCCTCGATCCGGCGCGCGTCCTGCTTGGCCCGCTCCACGCGCGCCAGCACGTCCCGCGCGTGCCGCAGATACGCCTCACCGGCGGCGGTCAGCGCCACCCGGCGCGTGGTCCGCTCCAGCAGCCGGGCCCCCACCGACTCCTCCAGCCCGCGCACCGCCTGGCTGAGCGGCGGCTGCGCCATGTGCAGCCGCTCAGCGGCCCGCCCGAAGTGGAGCTCCTCCGCGACCGTCACGAAGTAACGCATCCGGCGCAGCTCATCAGTCATATGCGACAGGATATCAATCAGCGGGATTTTGATATTTCCCCTACCGATACCCGCTGACTACGGTCCCTGGTATGAAGTCTGATTCCGACGTGGTCGTCTGCCACCCGCTGCGCACACCGGTCGGCCGCTTCGGCGGCGTGTTCGCCGGACTCCCGGCGACGGAACTGGCCCGCCGGCTGCTCCGCGCGCTCGCCGACCGCGCAGGGCTCGGCGAGGGCGACGTCGACGACGCCGTGCTCGGCAACTGCTACCCGAGCGGCGAGAACCCCGCCATCGGCCGGATCGCCGCCCTGGACGCCGGACTCGGCACCGCGGTCACCGGACTCCAGCTCGACCGCCGCTGCGGCTCCGGCCTCCAGGCCGTCCTCTACGCGGCCGGGACCGTCGCCACGGGCGCCGCCACCACCGTCGTCGCCGGCGGCGTGGAGTCGATGAGCCAGGTCGAGCACTACGCGCTCGGCGTCCGCCAGGGCGTCCGGTCCGGCAGCCTCGAACTGTGGGACCGCCTCGACCGGGCCCGCCAGACCGCGGGCGGACGCGACCACCCGGTCCCCGGCGGGATGATCGAGACCGCGGAGAACCTGCGCCGCGAGTACGCCCTCACCCGCGAGGAACAGGACGCCCTCGCCCTCGCCTCCCAGACCCGCGTCGCCCGCGCACAGGCCGAGGGCCGGTTTACCGACGAGATCGTGCCGGTCACCGTGCCCGCCACCCGCCGCACACCGGAACGGATCGTCGACACCGACGAGCACCCGCGCCCCGGCACCACCGCCGACGACCTCGCCGCACTGCGCCCCGTACGGGCCGGGCTGGACCCCGAAGCCACCGTGACCGCGGGCAACTCCAGCGGTCAGAACGACGGCGCCGCGATGTGCCTGGTCACCACCCGCGCCGAGGCGGAACGCCGCGGCTGGGAGCCCCTGCTCGCCCTGCGCGCCTGGGCGGTCGCCGGTGTCGGCCCCGAACGGATGGGCATCGGCCCGGTCCCCGCCACCGCCGCCGCCCTCGGCCGCGCCGGGCTCACCCTGGACGACCTGGACCTCATCGAACTGAACGAGGCGTTCGCCGCCCAGGTGCTGGCCTGCCTGCGCGAGTGGGACATCCCGGCGACGGACGAACGGCTCAACCCCAACGGCTCCGGCATCTCCCTCGGCCACCCCGTCGGCGCCACCGGAGCCCGCATCCTGGCCACCCTCGCGCACCAACTGCGCCGCAGCGGCGGACGCTACGCGCTGGAGACGATGTGCATCGGAGGCGGCCAGGGCCTGGCCGCCGTGTTCGAAAGGGCCGACGCGTGATGCCGACCTTCCACACCGACCCGGCCGAGGCCGTCCGCTGCGTCCGCGACGGCGCCGTCGTCATGGTCGGCGGGTTCGGCGCCGCCGGTCAGCCCGTCGAACTCATCGACGCGCTCATCGCCTCCGGCGTCGGCGACCTGACCATCGTCAACAACAACGCCGGCAACGGCGACATCGGCCTGGCCGCGCTGATCGCCAAGGGCAGGGTGCGCAAGGTGATCTGCTCCTTCCCCCGGCAGCACGACTCCTGGCACTTCGACGCCGCCTACCGGGCCGGCACCATCGCACTCGAACTGGTCCCGCAGGGCACCCTCGCCGAACGCATCCGCGCCGGCGGCGCCGGCATCGGCGGCTTCTTCACCCGCACCGGCTACGGCACCGTGCTCGCCGAGGGCAAGGAGACCCGCGTCATCGACGGACAGGGGTACGTCCTCGAACAGCCGCTCACCGCCGACGTCGCCCTCATCAAGGCCGACACCGCCGACCGCGCCGGCAACCTCGTCTACCGCAAGACCGCCCGCAACTTCGGCCCCGTCATGGCCACCGCGGCGGCCACCACCGTCGTCCAGGTCCGCCGCGTCGTCGAGACCGGCGCCATCGACCCCGAACACGTCGTGACCCCCGGCATCCACACCGACCACGTCGTCACGACCGGAGGCCCGGCATGAGCAGCACCACGACCCGGCGCGACCGCGACGAACTCGCCGCCCTCATCGCGGCCGACATCCCGGCCGGTTCGTTCGTCAACCTCGGCATCGGCGCGCCCACCCTCATCTCCAACCACCTGCGCCCCGAACAGCACGTCACGCTCCACACCGAGAACGGCATGCTCGGCATGGGCCCGCTCGCCGCCGACGACGAGGTCGACCCCGACCTCATCAACGCCGGCAAGCAGCCCGTCACCGAACTCCCCGGCGCCGCCTACTTCCACCACGCCGACAGCTTCGCCATGATGCGCGGCGGCCACCTCGACTACTGCGTCCTCGGCGCCTACCAGGTCTCCGTCCGCGGCGACCTCGCCAACTGGTCGACCGGCGCCCCGGGTTCCATCTCGGCCGTCGGCGGCGCCATGGACCTCGCGGTCGGCGCCCGCCGGACCTTCGTGATGATGGACCTCTTCGCCAAGGACGGCACTCCCAAGCTGGTCGAGGAGTGCACCTACCCCCTCACCGGCCTCGCCTGCGTCTCCCGCATCTACACCGACCACGGCATCTTCGACCTCGCCCCCGACGGAGTCCGCGTCCGCGACCTCTTCGGCACGACGCGGGGGGAACTGGAGGAACGGCTGGGGCTGCGGCTGCTGGGCTGAGCGGTGGGGGCGGGTGGCCGCACCCGCGCCCACGGCACACACGGATGCCTCAGACGCTACCCAGCTCCCTCTCCCTGTCTCCCGCCCTCTCCGAAGTACCCTGCGCCCGGCGGCCGTTCGACGACCGCCGCCGGTCCGTCACGCTGCCGAGCCAGCCCAGCAGGAATCCGGCCGGTGCCGTCACCAGGCCAGGGATCGTCACGTCCCAGACCTTGAAGTCGTGCCCCGGGAACAGTGACCCGGGCGTACCGGAGGTGTACGGCGACAGCACGAGGGCCGCGATGCTCAGCGCCGCGGCCCCCCACAGGCACCACAGCGCGCCGCGGGCGGTGAACCCCGGCCAGTACACGGCGTACAGCAGGACGGGGGCCAGGGCGGCGCCGCAGATGGCGAGCCAGAGCGTGGAGAGGACCACGAGGTTCCAGTCGGCGGCGACGACCGCGACGACCGAGGCGACCACGCCCGTCGCCGCCGCCGACCACCGTGACGTGGCGCCGTCCGCCCGGCCCGACGGACGGCGGCCGGCGGGCGTGCCCGACGTCCCCAGCACGTCGCGGCCCAGCGCCATGCCCGCCGCCAGGGTCACGTCCACCACGGCGGCCAGCGCGGTGAGGAAGAGGACGCAGGCCAGGGCCGCGACCAGGACGCCCCCGTGGTCGAGTGCCCGTCCGAGCACCAGCGGCGTGAACACCTGCGCCGCCGGACCGCTCTCCCGCAGCACCTCACCGACGAGGGCCGCCGCGCCCACGCCGACGACGGCCAACGCACCGTACAACAGGACGAGTTCGCCCAGCATCCACCGGCCGGCGATGCGGGCGCCGCGCGGACTCTTCGTCGAGATCGCCCGCATCAGCACGGCGGGCATCGCCAGCGTCGCCAGCGACATGCCGAACATCTGGCCGATCCGGTTGACGGCCCCCACCCATCCGTCGCCGGTGTAGCCGCCGGGACGCAGATACGCCTCGCCCAGGTGGGATCCATGGGCCGCGGCGTCGAGCAGCCGCCCGGGGTCCCCGCCGAAACGGTGCAGCACGAGGACCGCCGTGACCACCAGCACCGGCAGGGTGATCACCGACTTGGCGATCATCACGACGCCCGTGCCGCGGATCCCGCCGATGACGGCGAGCGCCGTCATCACACAGCCGATCAGCACGATGCAGCCGGTGCGCAGGCCGGGCTGCCCGATCAGCGCCGCGGCGACGTTGCCGACCACCACCAACTGCACGACGAGCAGCGGGAAGCAGACGAGCAGGGTCACCGCCCCCCACGACAGGCGCACGGCGCGGCCGCCGCTGCCCCGCGCGTCCAGCAGGTCCGCGGCCGTCAGCGAGGCGTGCCGGCGCAGCGGTTCCACCAGCAGCACCAGGAAGAGCACCACCCCGAGCAGGCTGCCCAGCATGACGCCGAGCCCGTCGAACCCGGACACGGCGACCATGCCCACCAGCACGGTGACGGTCGCGACCGTGGTGGTGTCGCCGCCCATGGCGATGCCCTGCTGCCAGGAACGCAGCCGGCGGCTGTCGGACCGCACGAGGGCCCGGTCGTCCTCGTCGGCGCCGGTGATCACGCACAGCATCAGGCAGACCACGACGAACACGGAGACGACGGCGAACACCAGGGACCGGGAGGAGGGATCGAGGAGCGAGGTCACGACGACCACCTCCGCTCGTCCGGCCGCTGCCCGATCCCGTCGGCCTGCCGCCCGTGGGCCACGAGCGCGTGCACCCCCACGGCCAGCGGCACCACGGCCAGCACCGCGCCCAGGCTCACCGGCCCGGCCACGGGGGTGCCGTACCAGGACGGCAGGAGAGCGGCCACCAGCACGAAGACGAACCAGACGACGGCGGTCCGGACACCCAGCCGCAACCCGGCGGCCAGGCGCGCCGTATCCCCGGCGCCGGGGAGTTCCGGCCCCCTGGCAGGGTGCGCGTCGACAGCGGGCTTGTCGGGGTACGGCGGCGGCCCGTACCGGGGCTGCGGTCCGAAGGACATGCGAGCGGCTCCACTCACGCTGGACCCGCACCGCCTGAGGGGCGCGGGGACGGGTGTGGGGGGTGACCGCGGAGTCAACCAGACACCCGCACGCCTCCGGGCCCTCCGGCCGCAGACTTGTTCCGCCGCCCAATCAGCAGCGGCGCGGACAGTGAGCGGGCACCACGCGACCGGCTGCCGTAGCGACGAACGGCCGCCCGCGCGATGGTGAAGGATCACGATGCCCGTCGGTCGTCGGTCGTCGGCCGTCGGCCGTCGGCCGTCGGTCATTGGTCGTCGATCGGCGAGCGGGGGCTGGGGCCGGCGGGCGGGGCCATCGCGCCGCCGTCCAGGCCCCGTTAGGAGCCAAAGGCCGCCGTCAGACCGCCGCGGCGGGACGTGGCGCGCCCTGGAAGACCTGCTCCGTGTGCCAGGCGCGGTGGCCGGCTGCGACGGGGACCGTTCCCGGCTGAGGGCCGATCAGCTGACGTCCGGCGAGCGCCAGCACCTGCTCCCGGGCTGCGGGGCTGTGCCCCACGAAGCGCTGGGAGACCAGTATCCGGTGGCCGTCGCCGATCCCCAGGACGCCCTTGTCGAAGAGCTTGTGGTGCAAGGAGCAGAGGCAGAGCCCGTTGTCGAGATCGTCCGGACCCTCGAAGGCCCACCAGCGCACATGCGCGGCCTCCAGCCCGACCGGGACGGCACCGATCCGGCCGTCGTATCCGCAGAAGGCGCACCGGTACTCGTACGCGGTCAACACCAGTTCACGCATGCGCCGGTGCCGTTGCCGCCGCGTCGCCGACGGCAGCCCGGTCTCCGCGTGCTCCAGGTCCAGGCCGACCGCTTCGCAGAGTTCGCCGTGCAGCGAGGGCGGGAAGTGCAGGTCGAGCAACAACCGTGCCATGCGTGCCAGCAGGGCCGGGTCGTCGCTCAGCGCACCGCGCAGTCCGGGCACCAGCCGGCCGGTGGCACCCGACACCCGCAGGTCACGCACCCCGCTCCCCGGGCTGCCGGGCCCACGGTCGGTGCGCACTTCCCACACGCCGTCGCTGATGAGGTGATGGAACGGGTAGGAAGGCGTCGTCCGATGGGGCGGACCGTACTCGGTCAACAACTGCTGCAGTTCATGCTCCACGGCGCTGTACCGCAACTCGCCCTCGGCGTCCTGCTGGAACCGCCCGAGGGCGTACAGGAGCAGCAGCGGCTTGTGCGGGGCACGCGCCCCGCTCCTGCTCCACTGCCGGAGCTTCGCGACACGCTCGAGCCAGTCCATGGACGGTGATCGTACTGAGGCGCCGCCGCGCCTCCCCCCCTGCGGGGACAGGCCGCGGGCGGCCTAACTCGTGGTGGTCTGTGATCCACCCCTGGCGGGCAGCGAAGGCGGCTCGTAGTCGTACAGGTATCCCTGCGCCCGTTCGAAGAACGGGAGGAGGACGCGCATCCTCGCCGAGTTGATCTGCCGCTTCACGGTGCTGGGCCGCTTGCTCTCACGGGCGTTGTGCCCGTGCTTGAGCAGCCTGTCGATGCGCGGGCGGCGGGTCGCGTCGTAGGACTTCAGCCCCGCCGCGACGGTCGGGGCGCCGCTCAGCGCCACCGCGAGCTCCAGTGCGTCCTCGACGCACATCGAGGCTCCGTGTCCGACGCCGACGGGGTGGGCGGCGTCGCCGACCAGCACCATGCGATCACTGTGCCACGTCCGGACGGTGTCGCAGACGGTCAGGTGACCGGACGCGACGGTCGATGTCGCGGCGCCGATGACCGCCTGCGGCATCGCCTCGGTGAACAGCTCGTTCACGCGCCGCAGCCACCGCGCGTCGTCGATGCCGCGCAGGTCGGGCTTGACCGGATCTCCGATCTGAGCCGTCCACCACTGGGTTCCTTCGTCGATGCCGGTGAAGACGAAGGCACCGGCGCTCGTGTACGCGAGGTTCCAGACACCGGGCTCGATCCCTTGCGCATGGGAGATCCCGGCGACCCCGTAAAGCCCGGCGTACTCGGCGCGCGGCGCGGACGCGTCGATCAGTCCGCGCACGGTGGACCAGACGCCGTCGGCGCCCACGAGCAGCTCCGCGGTCTCGCACCGGCCGGAGGCGAACTCTGCCACCACGCCGTCCGCCGACTCCGTGCCGCCGACCAGGCGTTCGCCCGTGACGATCTGTGCGCCGGCGGCCAGTGCGGCGTCCCGCAGGATCGACACGAGCCGTCCGCGCTGGAGCGTGATGCTGCGCATCGGGTCGGCTTCACGCCGGAGGCGTGCCACGTCGCCCAGGAGACGGCCGCCCTCGGAGTAGAAACGCATCCGCTCGATGGGGTGCCCGGCCTCCTGTACGTCGCGCAGGCAGCCCAGCTTCTCCAGTGCGCGGAGGCCGTTGACCGCCAGGCTGAAGTGGGCGCCCACTTCCTGGGGCGGTACGTCGTACGCCTCGTAGACGGTCACGTCGTGACCGATGTGCCGCAGGGCGAGGGCGATGGCAGGACCAGCTATCCCGCCACCGATCACGATCGTTCGCACGGTGCCTCCCTGAATGACAATTCACTGAAATCAGATTCAGTGAAAGTCTGTTCCGATACGCTGGCGTCTGTCAACAGCCCATGGAGGACGACATGCCGCAGGCGGGCGCCGCCAGTCGAAAGGTCCGGGCGGCCCAGACGCGCGCCGCGCTGCTGGACGCGGCACGGGAGCTGTTCAGCGAGCGCGGTTACCTCAAGACGAAGATCACCGACATCACCGCGGCGGCCGGACGCTCGACCGGCTCGTTCTACGAGCACTTCGCCGGCAAGGACGAGCTGCTCCAGGCGCTCCTCGCCGAGAGGGAAGACGCGATCGACGACCGCATGGCCGGGCTGGAGCATCCCCGCGACCACGACCTGACCGACCGCGACCAGTTGCGCGAGCACCTCGGCGCCGCGTGGTCGGTGATGCGGCAGTCCCGTCCGGTCACGCTCGCGCTCTTCCAGGCGATGGTGGCCGACGACCCCGGCACGGGCAGGGCCTGGCGCGATCTGCGCGAGCAGACCGGCACGATCCGGATGCATCTGGAGTACCTGGCCGAGCGCGGCCACAAGCTGCCCGGTGACCCCGAACTCGTCGCGGCGGCAATGGGCGCGATGATCGTCACCCTCAACTACGCCTTGCTCCCGCCCGCCGACGGCGAGGACGAGCAGCACGTCATCGACACCTGCACGGATCTGCTCCTGCACGGACTGGCCGGGCCGGAGCCGCGGCCGGCGGAGGATGCCTGAAACCGCGTGCGCGTCGATCCGCCACCGACCGCGTGCGAGGCTGCACTGTCCCAGGTTGATCGGCGCCGGATGACACCTCGGTGCCGGATCCTCCCAATGCAGGCGTTCTGCAGGCTGTCCGTGCGCTCAGTTGTGGCTCAATGCGAGCACCTACCTGACCGCGTCGAAGTCCTGCCCGAGACGGTGAAGGATGCGACCGGCTGCGGACTTCGAGATTCCGAACTGCTGAGCGAGCTGGCGCAGCGTCAAGTTGGTCTGCCAGTACGCCGCAACAAGCAAAACGCTCCTCCGGGGGCAGGCTCCGGACTGGCCTCCCCGGCCCACTCGGCGATGCTCCAGCAGTTCTTGCGCGGCAGGTCCGACAGCAGCCTCAGTACCAAGTCCTTTACGCGGCTCCGGGGTTCGACCCGCGCGAACCGGCCCGCTATCCGGCCCGTCAAAACCTCGAACGCCTCCTGCCGGCGGACGGGGTCTACGCTGTGTCCCGCGGCCATCGCATGATCTTCAGTCTTCACATACCGCGGACCACCGGTGGCCGCACCCGTCTTCACGGCCCCCGCGGTCACGACGTGTGAAGACGAGGCCGCATCCCGTATCCCGCTCGGGCACGCAGCGTCCGCCCGCCGACTCGTGCCAGGAGGACACATGCAACGCGGCGAAGTCTGGTGGGTCGACTTCGACGAGCGACGTCCGGTCGTGCTGCTGTCGGTCGACGAGTCATCCGGGCTCCAGGCCATGCAGGTCGTTGCACCAGCGGGCGTCGACATCAGCGGCCTGGGCGTTGAAGTGGCGATAGGCGCCCCGGAAGGACTGCCCTTCGAAGGCGTGCTGCGGTTCGCGTTCCCGCGTCCAGGCTTCACTCCTTGCACATGGCTGACCACCGTGTCCCGGGACGACCTGATCGAGCGGGCGGGCGTGTTGTCCTCCGCCAAGCTCATCGAGGTTGGAGAAGCCCTCCATGCCGCTGGACAGAGGAGGGAATGGACCCCGATGACGCTTGCCAGGCTCCACGAGATCAAAGATGCTCGCCGTCTCGGAGGACTCGAGTAGCGGACGCCTCTGCCGCCCAGTTCGATAGCGGCCTTGCCGGCCCGGTCCGCGATCTCGCCGCTGGGCCGGCGCAGCGCCGGTTCGAATGTCTGCGGGGCATGTGGGGCTCCGACTCGGGTGTGGAGTCCCACGAAGCCTGGTCGCACCTCCCGGAAGTGTACGTGGCTGCAGCTCAGGGAGGTTTGACCAGACATCGACTGATCCCGACGGCCTCTCAGACGTACCGGAAGAGACCAGTCAGCGCCATGACTCGCGGCGATGGCCGGTCGCGGGGCGCTGACCTGTGCGAATGGGCTTTCGGTTGTTTCACGCTCGTACCTGTTGATGCAGCCGGAAGTCCCAGGAAAGTCCCAGGGGACTCCCATTGCGTTCGGGCCGACCATCATAGTCAGCGGCCCGAGCGGCAGACTGGTGTCCGTCTGACCGTGCGGAAGCCTCGCACGGTCAGACTGCGGGAAGCCGCCACGACCCCCATGCACCTGTCCGTGCGGACGCATGCCATGTCCCTCATGTGTGCTTCCCGCCTGCTTGACCTACGGGAGAGGGACGCCTGCTCGCTCTCGCACTACGGCGTCAATTTCCTGGGCGGGAGAGCGACCAGGTTCATCGAGCCCGACCGAGACGTGCAGTGGCTGTTCCCGGTGTTCCAGGTGAGCCGGAGCGGGTACCAGTGGCCGGCGGAGCACGTGACCCTCGACGAGGCGACGGACCTGCTGGTAGGCGTCGGCGTACGGCGATGTCCTGTACGGCGTCGGCCCCTCGCGCAGGGCCACCTTCCCCGCAGCCTCTTCGACGACGTCGGAGAGGTCGAAGCGCTGAATCGGGTCCTCAAGGACTTGACGGGACGGGACGTGGGCCGACATCGGGCCTGACGCGGAGCCCCTCGTCGCTCCTGGCGCAACGCCTCCGTTGAGCGCCGGTCGTGCTGTGCGCCTCGTACGCGACACCCCTCATCCGGTCCGTCGGCCTGTGAGGTGGTGGCCGTATAAGTGCTGCATACCGAACATCCGGGAGTGAATTCAGATCGATAGATGATCCAATTTTGATTGGAATGCGACCGTTGTGCATTTAGAGGCTTATGGTGACAAGATGCGGCCCCGGATCCTGAGGGGTCAATGGCATCTCATGGGGGTTTGAGGCTCCCTTTGCTGCGCGTCCCCTCAAGACGTCCAGGGTGTGTACGAGCGCAGCAAGGAGCCACGATGACCCAGACCACTGCACCGCCTGTTATCCCAGGCCCGCGAGACGGATTCGTCGAACCGTGTGGCCCTGTGGCACTGGTGCCGCCCCGGCTCACCAAAGCGGTCATCCGCAACTTCCGGCTGCTCCGCAGGACCGAGCTCTCCTTCACCGAAGAGGTGACACTGTGCGTCGGCCGCAACAACACGGGAAAGACCTCGCTGGCGAAGTTGTTCGAATTCTTCGTGGCGAGGAAGAGGACCGCGCTGCACATCGAGGACTTCTCCGCCGACTGCTACGAGGAGTTCCTCGCCGCCCATCGCCTCTACACCTCGGGCGAGACGGAGCAGGCGCGCGACACGGTTCCGGCAGTCACCCTCACCCTCCACATCTCCTACGACAAGGACTGCGGCCAGTACGGCCCCCTGGCCCCCTTCGTGGTGGACCTCGACCCCGACTGCTCCGAGGTAGTGATCAGGTTCGCCTACGCGTTGGGGGACGGTGCCCTGAAGGAGTTCTTCGGCGGCGTGCCGGTGGGGGCGGATGCCACCGCCACGCTTGAGCGGCTGGGCAGAGGCATCCCGAAGCACTTCGAGATGTCGGTGACAGCGGTCGACCCGACCGATGAGGCGAACGTCCGACCGGTAGGCCTCGCCGACGTGCGCACCCTGGTGAGGGTGGACTTCGTCGAGGCGCAGCGAGGACTGGATGACGAGGGCGAGGGCCATGCCGCGCCGATCGGAACGGTCTTCGAGCAACTGCTGACCGCGGCGGAGAAGAGCCGGAACGCGACGTGGCTGGAGGAGCTCGCCGCGAGCATCGACACGACGCTCGTGGACACCTCCGACAGTCTCGACAGCAGCCTCCAGAAGGTCCGCGAACGGGTGGCGCCGACGTTGAAGGCCTTCGGCTATCCGGGCCTGGGAAATCAGGAGTTCGTCACGGCCGCCCGGCTGGACTCCAAAAGGCTGCTCAGGAACTTCGCGCGCATTCACTACCCGGGAGTGGCCGGCGTGCGGCTTCCGGAGTCGTACAACGGCCTCGGTACGCGGAACCTGGTGATGATCCTGCTCAGGCTCTTCACCTGCTACCGCGACCACACGGCGACGTCTCCGGAGTCGGGGATCCATCTCGTCTTCCTGGAGGAACCGGAGGCCCATCTGCATCCGCAGATGCAGGAGGCGTTCATCCAGCGACTCACGTACTCCGTCAGCCTGTTCCCCCGGATCGACGCGCAGATGAGGGCGAGCATGCCCGGGCAGGCGGGAGCGGTCGAGGAGAGCGGTACCGCAGGCGACAGCGGCCCCCGGTGGAACGCTCAGTTCGTGGTGACCACCCACTCGGCACACGTGGCCAACCGGGGGCAGTTCTCCGACATCCGGTACTTCCGGAAGGAGGAGGACGCCGTGGAGAGCGGAAGCGAGCCGGGGCCGGCCCGCACCGTCATCAAGGACCTGTCCCAGGTGACCGACGACGAGAGATTTCTCCGCAGGTACCTAACTCTCACCCGGGCCGACCTCTACTTCGCGGACAAGGCCATCCTCGTCGAGGGCGCCAGCGAGCGTGTCTTCGTCCCGGCAGCGGAGGAGAAGCTGGCGGCGAGGAGGCCCGGAGAGACGCCCCAGCACCAGTACGTGACCCTGATGGAAGTCGGCGGGGCGCATGCCCACCGGTTCTATCCGCTGCTGAAGGTCCTCGGGATCCCGGCCCTGATCATCACGGACCTCGATCCCGTCGACAAGAGCGGGCCCAGGAGAGGCAAGTGTCTGGTGTCCGAGGCCGGACATCCTCATAACCCGTCCATCAAGGCGTGGTTCCCGGAGACAGAGGACATCACGGTGGCCGAGCTGCTGCAGCTGGCCGAGACGGACCCGCCGATCGCCGGGGGCAGCATGTGCCTCGCCTACCAGGTGCCGGAGGAGCCCGGTGGTCCGTGCGGCCGTACCTTCGAGGACGCCTTCGCGCTGGCCAACCGGGCCCTGTTCGGAATCTCCGTAGGTGACGCTCCCGCCGGGGATCTGGAGGAACAAGCCCGTAGCAGTGTGGAGGGCAGGCGCAGCAAGGTCGACTTCGCCCTCGACCACGTCCTCGGAGACCACGACTGGGAGGTCCCGAAGTACATCAGGCGCGGCCTCGAATGGCTCATGGCACAGGACGGGACGGCGACGAAGGCGGACGACGAGTGACGACCGAGGCAGAAGACGTCACGCGCACGATCCTGACGGCCCTCCGGGAAGGCCGTCACTTCAAGGTGGAGGCCGGCGCCGGCGCGGGCAAGACCAGCTCACTGATCGAGGCGCTCCGGAGCATCCTGGCCGACCGCGTCCGCTACCTCCCGCGGCCCCACCAACGCGTTGCCTGCGTCACCTACACCAACGTGGCCCGCGACGAGATCATCACCCGTACCGACCGCAGCCCTTACGTGTTCGCCGAGACCATCCACGGCTTCCTGTGGCAGCTGCTCTCCCCTTTCCGTAAGCACCTGCTGCGCCACATCGTCGAGCTGGACCTCATGCCGTCGAAAATGGAAGGCCGCACCTCGCTGGACGGCTACACCGTCGAGTACAGCACCGGCTTCCAGAAAGTGAACCACGACACCCGTCATGTGCGGCTGGGGCACAACGACCTGCCCCTCCTCGCGAGGGAGTTCTTCGCCCTTCCCAAGTTCCGGGCCCTGACCGCTGACCGGTTCCCGATCGTCTTCGTGGACGAGTACCAGGACACCCCCGCCGGCCTGGCGGAGGCCATGCTGGGAGCTCCGGGCGATGAGGCCACCTCGTACGGCCCCCTCTGCGGCTTCTTCGGGGACCACTGGCAACAGATCTACGAGAACGCGTGCGGGGCACTCAAGGACGCACGCCCGGTGCCGGTCTTCAGACGGCGCAACCGCCGTTCGCAGCGCGCCGTCGTGAACCTCCTGAACACGATGCGTCCCGAACTGACACAGACCACGGCGTCAGGAGCGGGCGAGGGAACCGTCGCCGTCTATCACACCAACGAATGGGCCGGGACGAGGCTTACCCACCACCGAAAAGGCCAACTCGGCTGGGACGCGGCCCACGCGGCCCGGAGGTGGGTACTGGACGACGTCCGCGTACGGTTCTGGAGTACCGGAGCAGCCGGGCACGATGACCGGGCGCGGGCGGAGGAGCCCAGCACGAAGATCCTCATGCTCACGCACGAGACGATCGCCGGCGAGCTGGGCTATCAGAAGCTTCACAGAGCGTTTCGGCGCAACGATTCCTACGTGAAGAAGGAGGACCACGCCATGGCCTTCTTCATGGACACGCTGGAACCGGCCCTGCTCCACCACCGGAACAAGCGCTACGGTGCGATGTTCGACGCACTCGACCCACGTGGCCATCCCCCCATCAACTCGCCGGCCGACAAGCAGGAATGGGTGGCGTTCCTGGCGAAGCTGGGGGAGGCCCGCGAGACGGGCACGGTCGGCGACGTCCTCGACCTCTGTCTTGAGCAGCGGCTCTTCGACGGCCTGGGGAAGGTACGCGAGCGTCATCGAAAGGCCGTGTCACCGTCCGACGCAGACTTACAGGCTATGAGTGACGACAAGGCCAAGGCCCGAGCGGCGGCCCCCTCGAAGGAGTACCAGCAACTGCGCAAGGTGCCGTACGCGGAGTTGCTGGCGTTGAACGAGCACCTCGGCGGCGGTACACCCTTCGCCACGCAGCATGGAGTCAAGGGCTTGGAATTCACCCGGGTCCTCGCCGTGGTCAGCAAGGGCCACAACCTTTTCCAGATCCCCGAGATGCTGGCCAACTTCTCCCGGCGTGACGAACTGGTGGACAAGGAACTGCAGGCGTTCATCAGAGCACGCAACCTCTTCTACGTGGCATGCTCACGAGCCAGAGAGCACCTGGCCATCCTCTTCACCACGAAAGTCGACCCCGCCGCACTGGACACCCTCCGGGAGTGGGCCGGCGAGTCGCGGATCACGTCGCTGCGGTTCGAAGGGGACACGGTGGTGGGTGGCGAGTGAGGGAGCAAGGCAGGCCGGACGGACCCCCGGTCCGGCCCAAACAAGGGAGGCCCTCGGCTGCCGGTCGCCCGGATACGATCGCCTCATGACGACCTCGGACACCCCCCAGCCGCCGAAGATCACGGAGGAGCACTTCCTCGACACGGGTACCGGAGTCGAGGCGGAGACCGAGGCCGAGGACGCGCCACCGGAGATCGACAGGCCGTGGAACCCGGAGCAGATCCGGGTCAACACCAAGCAGTTCTCGTTGCGCAACGCCCTAGACATGATCGAGGACGGATCGCTGGAGCTGGCCCCGGACTTCCAGCGCGGCCGAGTGTGGAAACCCAGGCAGAAGTCCCGGCTCATCGAGTCCGTGCTCCTGCAGATTCCGCTTCCCGCCTTCTACTTCGCCGAGGACACCGACGGGCTCATGCGCGTGGTCGACGGCCTCCAGCGTCTGTCGACCATCCACGACTTCGTGCGCGGGGGAGAGGAACGAGGGTTCCCGCTCAAGGGACTTGAGTATCTGCAGAGCGCGGTGGAGGGAAAGCGTTTCGAGGACCTCCCCGCTCCGTGGAAGCGGCGCATCTACAACACCCAGATCGTCACCAACGTCATCGACCCGACGACTCCGCCGGACGTCATGTACGACATCTTCAAGCGCATCAACACGGGCGGCACGCCCCTGAACGCGCAGGAGATTCGACACTGCATGAGCAAGGAACGCAGTCGGACCGTCCTGCGGGAGATGACCTCCACGGTGGAGTTCAACGCGGCAACCAACGACATGGGCGGCCACATCAGGATGAACGACCGGGAAATGGCGCTGCGTTTCGCCGCTTTCTGGCTGATGGGTACGGAGGGTTACGCGAAGTACGCCGCGATGGATCCCTTCCTCCAGCGCACCACCGCCATGCTGGACACTGCGAAGGAGGTGTCCGATACCGATGTCGGGAACCTCGTGGAGGCCTTTCGCAAGGCCATGCTGAACGCCCGTCTGGTCTTCGGTGACCAGGCATTCCGCAAGTGGCCGCTCCATTCGTCCGGTCGGAACCCGATCAACCGGGCACTCTTCGAAGCATGGTCGATCACCCTGGCCAGGTACGAGGCTGCGGACCTCGAACAGCGTCGCGAAGCGATCGTGGACGCCGCACGCTTCCTGATGACGAAGGACTACCAGTACCTAGAGGCCATCACCTCCTCCACGGGTGACGTCCGCCGGGTGATGCTCCGGTTCGACGTCACCGCCCAGGTCGCGGAGGCCGGTAAGTGATCACCTCCCTGCGCGTCCGGTACTTCAAACGCTTCGCCGACGCGTCCTTTGCCCTCCGCCCCCTCACCGTGCTCACCGGACTCAACGGAACGGGGAAGAGCACCACCGTCCAGAGCCTGCTGCTGGCCCGCCAGCTTGCGGACGTGTCGGCCGGTCGAGTGGTCCAGCTCAATGGCCCCTACGGACTGGCCCTGGGCGAAGCACACGAGGTGCTGCACCCGGACGCCCCCGACTCCACGATCGAGATCGAGATCGCGGGCGACTGCGCCGAGGCACCCAGCATGCACCGCTTCACAGTCCCCGACGAGCAGGCTCTCTACTTGAGGGTGACCGAGGACAGTGGGCCCCCGCCCGCGGAACTGTGCGGCACGGGAAGCGCGTTCACCTACCTGTGCGCCGAGCGCCTCGGCCCCCGCGACCAGCTGGGCGTCTCCGCGGAGCATCCCGACCTCCTTGGGGTCGGCGTGCAGGGGGAGTACACCGCACAGGTACTCGCCCTGCACGAGACCCGGGTGGTGGACGAGCCCCTGCTCCACCCGACGACCCGGAGCACCCACAACGTCACCACCCTGCGCACACAGGTGGAGACCTGGGCCTCCGACATCATCCGCCCCATCAAGATCACCGCACAGTGGCCGCCTGGCATCACGGCGAGCACCATCCGCTTCCAGGAACCGGGCCTGCTGAGCGAGCCGATCCGCCCGGCCAATATGGGCTTCGGATTCTCCTACGCCCTGCCCGTGATCGTTGCCGGCCTTCTCACCGGTCCGGGGGACCTGCTGATCGTCGAGAACCCGGAGGCACACCTCCACCCCGGCGGCCAGTCCAAGCTGGGCCGCTTCCTGGGCAGGGTCGCCGGGGCCGGCGCCCAGGTGATCGTGGAGACGCACAGCGACCACGTCCTCCACGGGGCGCGACTGGCCGTGGCGGAGGAACGGATCCTGCGGCCCGAGGACGCGATCGTGCACTACTTCGGCGAGGAGGAAGCTGGTTCCGCGCCCATCGAGTTCACCGCGAGGGGCGAACTGACCGAGTGGCCGCGAGGCTTCTTCGATCAGATCGAGCAGGACTTGGGGAGGCTGGCACGTGCCAGGCGCAGGGGACGGTGAGCCCTACCGGATCGTCGTGGACGAGTCGTCCTTCGACTTCAGGGGGTTGACGGAGGATCGGTTGACGGACCTGCTGGACGACTTCAGCGACACCCTGGAGGAGTTATCCGAACAGCATCCGGTCGCCGTCTCGCTGTGGTGGGTGGAGGCGGAGTGCGCGGACGACCGGAAGCTCTACGACGTCCTGTATGAGGGGGAGACACCGCGCGCCGGACGTGACGCGCGACTGAGAATGGTCCGTCTCATGGACCGTTGCCCCACCTGGGACACGGATCTCCCCGGTCTGCCCGACCGGGTCGAAGTGGCGGGCGCCGCCCACGACCTCGCCTGGTCCCTCTGCTACGCCTGGTGGTGGACGCAGCGGAGGCACCACGTTGCCTGCCTGGTCTTCCCCGTCCGTGACCGCCGCGGCTGGCTCCCGGTTTCCGCGAGCGACGGGAGGACGGACGAGCCGGTGGCCGAGGAGGTCTTCCACCTCGTCGAGGCGCCCGCGCTGTCCGAGTTCTGGCGTTCCCTCTTCGAGCGGGAGGACATAGCGGAGCAGGACTTCTTCGACCGTGCCCGCCAGAGCTTCCCGGAACTGGTCTTCGCCGACTCCCTCTCCTTCCGCAAGTTCGACGGCTCCTACGCGGAGATGCGTGAGTGGGTCGTGCGGCTCCTGGGTGTGGTGCACGACCACTTCGCCGAGGCCCTGGCCCTGCACTCGGGGCAGCCGCACCAGGTGCAGGCCGAGCTGGGACGGTTCGGCCTGGACCTGTCGCCCGAGAGCCCCAACACCCGTTCCAAGCCGGGAATCATGAAACAGCGCGACGTCGACCACGAGGGCGAGACCTACCGTTGTGAGTGGCACGGCAAGAAGGAACGGCACCGCAACCGCGTCCACTTCAGCCTTCCCGAACCTCGCCTCGGCGATCGCATCCTCATCGGCATCTTCGTGGACCATCTGGACACTTGAGCATGGGGAGGGAAACGCACTCCTCTCACTGCGCGTACCAGCACCCCGGAGCCCCGTACTCGACGAGTTCCATACCTACGACAGCGCCCAGGTCCGAGGGACGGCCGCTCGGCTCGATCTGCCCGGTGGCGACCTCCGCCACTCCGGAATCCGGCGGCGGAACCGAGGCGCGGGAGTGGACGGCCCCGAAGACGGACCGGGCGGACCGCGGGCCATGCTGGACGTGACCTCGCAGGTGTTCGGGGTGCGGTTCCCGGACGACGCGGTCATCGGCGAGGAGCGGCAGCCGCTGGAGGACTTCCTCGCCTCGCTCGACCTGACCCTGTCCCTGCCGGCGCCGGACGATCTGGCGGCACTACCCGACCCGTCCCGCCACGAGGCCGGCCTGCACGCGATCGCCCGCGCTACTGTCGGCTGCGATGCCACCAACCAGCGGGAGCTCGGCCAGCGCTGCTCGCCCACCCCGCTCACCCACGCCCTGCTGAAGACGGACACCCAGCGCGCCCGCTGACCACCGTCGAGACGCTCGCCGGGTTCGACGCCACGTCACCCGGTCGTGCCGCCGTGGTGCGCGAGCCTGAGACCGCGGCAGCGGCGCTCGCCCAGTTCGTGGCGCTGATCTCCGACCGCGGCGCTCTTCAGTAGCGGTCTCCGGGCGTTTTGCGAGGTCCTGGCTGGGGCGGTCCACGAGGCGGTGCGCCCGCACGGCATATCCACCGGTAAGGACCAGGAGACAAGAGAGCCGAGGGCGATCAGTGTGCGCAGCACCGGCAGGTCAGGGGGCAGATCCCGGTTGAGGTAGGGGGCAGGCCGTCGTGCAGGACCGGTGCGGTACAGGCCATGCGCTGGCGCGGCTTGCCAAGGTGTACGACGTCATCCCTGACTAGGCCACGTGCAGCGGTAGCTCCACGACCCCTTGGGTCGGGTCGTGCAACTCGTCCAGCGACTCCGGCAGACGCCGTCGGAACTTCTCCCGGTACAAAGCGAGATCCGAGGCGACCGCATCCGAGAGGGGCTTGGAGCGGATGCGGAGTGCTGCGGGCTGGAGGACATGCCTCCATTGTGACCGCAGGGCAGCGGCAAGGGACATGATGCGCGAGCTTGCTTCCGCAGTGAGCAGAACGGGCTGGTGGGGGGTGTGTGAGTGTGACCGTAAGGCAGTGAGTCGACCACCCGGCCCCACATGTCCTCGTCCATGAGTGGTTCAGGCCGACGCCCTGCCCGTGACCCATCACGTGTGTAGGGCCGGGCAATCAGTCCCTCAGCCGCGGAGACCGACAACCTCCCGATCCGGCCCAAAAGTCCCTGAGAAGTCCCACAGACGAAGCCGAATCCCCTCCTGACTCACATACGTGCAGGTCAGGAGGGGTTTCGCCTTACCTTTTCTTAGAGCTTTCAGATGTCCCGGAAGATCTCGATCTGCGCCCCGATCGAGTTCAGCCGTTCCGCCAGGTCCTCGTAACCGCGGTTGATGACGTACACGTTGCGCAGGACCGATGTGCCGTCCGCCGCCATCATCGCCAGCAGGACGACCACGGCCGGGCGGAGGGCCGGCGGGCACATCATCTCGGCGGCGCGCCAGCGGGTGGGGCCCTCGACCAGGACGCGGTGCGGGTCGAGCAACTGGAGGCGGCCGCCGAGGCGGTTGAGGTCGGTCAGGTAGATGGCGCGGTTGTCGTAGACCCAGTCGTGGATGAGGGTCTGGCCCTGGGCGGAGGCCGCGATGGCTGCGAAGAACGGGACGTTGTCGATGTTGAGGCCGGGGAACGGCATCGGGTGGATCTTGTCGATCGGCGCCTCCAGCTTGGAGGGGCGCACGGTCAGGTCCACCAGGCGGGTACGGCCGTTGTCGGCGAAGTACTCCGGGGTGCGGTCGTGGTCGAGGCCCATCTCCTCCAGGACCGCGAGCTCGATCTCCAGGAACTCGATGGGGACGCGGCGGACGGTGAGTTCCGACTCGGTGACGACGGCGGCGGCCACCAGGCTCATCGCCTCGACCGGGTCCTCGGAGGGGGAGTAGTCCACGTCGGCGTCGATGGTGGGCACGCCGTGCACGGTGAGGGTGGTGGTGCCGATGCCGTCGACCTTGACGCCCAGCGCCTCCAGGAAGAAGCACAGGTCCTGGACCATGTAGTTGGAGGAGGCGTTGCGGATGACGGTGACGCCGTCGTGCCGGGCGGCGGCGAGGAGCGCATTCTCGGTGACCGTGTCCCCGCGCTCGGTCAGCACGATCGGGCGGGCGGGGCTGACGGAGCGGTCCACCATCGCGTGGTACTGGCCCTCGGTCGCGGCGATGTCCAGGCCGAAGCGGCGCAGTGCGATCATGTGCGGCTCGATGGTGCGCGTACCGAGGTCGCAGCCGCCCGCGTAGGGCAGCTTGAAGCGGTCCATGCGGTGCAGCAGCGGGCCGAGGAACATGATGATGGAGCGGGTGCGGCGGGCGGCGTCCGCGTCGATGGCGTCCAGGTCCAGCTCGGCGGGCGGCACGATCTCCAGGTCGACGCCGTCGTTGACCCAACGGGTGCGCACGCCGATGGAGTTCAGGACCTCAAGGAGGCGGTAGACCTCCTCGATGCGGGCGACGCGGCGCAGCACGGTGCGGCCCCGGTTGAGGAGCGAGGCGCACAGCAGGGCCACGCACGCGTTCTTGCTCGTCTTCACGTCGATGGCACCGGACAGGCGCCGGCCGCCCACCACGCGCAGGTGCATCGGACCGGCGTAGCCCAGGGAGACGATTTCGCTGTCGAGGGCCTCGCCGATCCGGGCGATCATCTCAAGGCTGATGTTCTGGTTGCCGCGCTCGATGCGGTTGACGGCGCTCTGGCTGGTACCGAGCGCCTCGGCCAGCTGTGCCTGCGTCCAGCCCCGGTGCTGCCGGGCGTCGCGGATGAGCTTGCCGATGCGTACGAGGTAGTCGTCTGCCATGGGGCCGAGGCTATCTCAGATATGAGATGGCACCTCTTGGGGGGTCCATTCGGGTGACGTGACGTCAGTGTCACCTGGTCCGGCGGGTGCGACGCCATCCGAAGGGTCCGGGCAAATCCACCGATGTCGTGCGACGTCCCGTACTGCTCCGGGTGTACCGGGGGCCCTTCGAGCTGCCGGTGGTGATGGACCAGGACCGCTTGTTGATGTTCAGCCGCACTCCCGGAAGGATCCGAAAGCTCTTGCGAAAGGTAAGCGGCATGGCTGCCTCCGTTCAAGTCGGGGGAGTTGACTCCGTCCCCGGCTCGGATACCCCGAGGAGGCCCACTGATGGCTTTCGGCCGAATTCCGGCTGATGGCTTCCGGCCGGCTTCCGGGCCCCCGCACGGCCGGTCACCGTACGGCGCCCCGTGCCCCGTCGGGCCGCGCAGGCGAGACAGGGGGCATGCGACACGAGGGGCCTGTCCGTAATGGCTTGATCACTCCTTTGGAGCATGTTCTTCTGTTCGAGACCTAGGCACGGCAGGCACCTGATGCGGTCGTGCGTGTCCGACACCGATACTCACGGGGGAGCTCATGAGGCTTGCGAAGAGCGGGGCGGACCATGTCCGGCACCTGCACACACTCGGCCCGCGCGGCACGAATCTGGAAGCGGCGTCCCACGAATGGCTGCGACGGCGCGGAGTCCGGGGGACGGTGGAGCTGCACTCCTCCATCGAGACCGCGCTGGACGCCGTTCCCGACGACGGGGAGCACGCGCTGGTCGCCTGCGCCGTCTATCCGGCGTTACACACCCTGGTGTTCGGGAACCTGCACCGTCTGCACATGGTCGACAGCTTCATCATGCCGACGCACAACATGGTGCTCGCCACCCGCGGGGCCGACGTGCCCGCCACGGTCGCCTCGCACCCGGCGCCCACGGGCCTCGTGCCCGCCGGTACGGAGATCCGGGAGGTCCTGAGCAACTCCCGGGCGGCCATCGAGTGCGCCGAAGGCCGCGTCGAAGGCTGCATCACCACCATCGTCGCGGCCCGGAACCACGGACTGCGCGTGGTGCGGGACTTCGGCGCCGTCCCGATGGTGTTCACCGTGCACCAGGTTCTGGCGGTCGGCGTCGGCGACGACGACGAGCGGCTGCTCCCGGCGGGGGCGGCCCTGTGACCGACACCACGGCCGCCGCCGCTGCCACCACCACGGTCGGTACCACTGCGACTGCCGCCGCTCCGGTTCCCGCGGGGCTGCTGGCCGACGCCGACGAACTCATGAGGGTCCTCATACCGGACGTCGACCGATTCCGGCGGCGGCAGGCGGGCGACGGCACCGTGCCGGGAGCGACCGCGGAGGACGACGCCCTGCTCGGCCGGATCCGCGACGAGGCGTGCGCCTGGTACACGCGGCACGGACGGGACGGGCAGGCCACCGCCCTGGCGGCCGACGTCGACGACTGGCTCGCGGCCGGCCTCGGGACCCGGCCGCACTTCGCCCGCTCGCGGGACGCCCTGCCCGTGCCCGAGGACGGCTCCGCCGTCTTCTTCCTCGCACCGCTGCAGAGCACCAACAGCGCGCCGCCCGTGGGCAAGCGGCTGGACTGCTTCTTCGCTCTGCGCAAGGAGCCCGCCGCGCTGCCGGAGCTGGCCGAGGCGTATCCGCATCCCCGGAACAACTGCCAGTCGCTGGTCCTGATCACCGGCAGCGCGGGCTTCCGGCAGGGCAACTGCCTGGTCTTCTTCCCGGAGAACGTGGCCGCTCACGACAAGATCAGCGAGCAGCCGTATGCCATGTTCTTCTACAACAAGATGCGGAAGATCCACGAGACGTACGCGCTGCCCGGTGCGGCGGTCGTCCTGACTCCGGAGTCGCTTCCGCGCGCGTCCACGGGCCTGGACCCCGACGTGTGCTTCGAGGCCCGCGCCATCTGGGGCTATCTGCACGATTCGATGCACTATCAGGGGCTGTGGCCGTTCGACCAGCACATCTCGCTGAAGATGAACTGGTTCGTCGGCCTGCTGGAGGAGATCAAGGTCGACGCCAAGACCGTACTGGCCTGTGCCGACAGCGGTGTCGTCCCGTTCGCCGCCGAGCAGATCGACATGATTTTGCTGGAGCGGGTGTTCCGCTACCCGCAGGCCGACGACGCCACCCGCAACTTCGACTCGGGCACCGGGGTCCTCCTGTACTCCTGGCTGCGCGAGCACGGTGCGCTGGCCGGGTCCCCGGCCGACGGCGGCCTGCTGCGCTTCGACCGGGCCAAGGCGATCGACGCACTGCGCGCGTTCGTCGCCACCGTCGAGGCGCTGGAGGCGGAAGTCACCACCGACGACGAGTACCGCGCGGCGGCCAGGGAACTGGTCCGCCGGTACCTGCCCGCCCCCGAACCCGTCAAGGCCGGCCCGGTCACCTCCGCCTGCACCCCCCGTCGGCGTTACACGTTCACCGAGGACCAGCGGGTCCTGCTGCGCGCCAAGCAGGGGCTGGACCGGATGCCCGCGCTGGAGTTCGAGCGGGCGGAATGGTGAGGGCCGCTCCCCGGCCACCCGTCGGCCGGGGAGTCCGCCCCGGAGAACGCCTCGGGGGAAACCTCGCAGGACGCCCCGGGGGAGACTTCGCAGGGCGCCTTGTGGTGCCCGCCCTGTCGGTGCTGATGGTCGCCCTGCTCGCGGCCGGCTGGGTGCTCGCGGGGCATCTGGTCGACGGCGCACCGCCGTTGCTGGTGGCGGCCGGCCGGACCGCGGCCAGTTTCGTGGTCATCACCGTCATCGCTCTGCTGTACCCGCGGTCGCGGCCCCAGGTGCGGGCCGCGACCGCCCGCGGCGGCGGCGTGGTGCTGCTGGCCTTCCTCGGCTTCTTCGCGTACTACTCCGGAACGCTGCTCGGAACCGGCGTCATCGGCGCCTCCCGGGTCGGCCTGATCGTCTCCCTGCTGCCCTGCATCACCTTCGTGATCGGGATCGTCGCCTTTCGTGAGCCCTCCACGCGTCGCAAGGTCCTGGGCACGGTGCTGGCGGTGCTCGCGGCCTGCGGATACGCCCTGGCCGACGCCCCCACCGGGGACGGCGCGGGCTCCGGGGCCGACGGGGGCGTGCTGGTGGGCGGCGGGCTGCTGGCCCTCGGAGGCACCTTCACCTACGCGGTGTACGGCTACGTCTACCGGCGGCGCATGGCGGACCTGACGCCCGTCGCGGCCCTGCCCGCCATCACCGGGGCGGGCACGGTCATGCTGGGGCTGACGGTCGTGCTGTTCGTCCCGCTCGGAGGCGTCTCCGCGGCGGACTGGGGCGGCATCGCCGCCCTGGGGGCGGTCCTCACTGCTCCGGTCTTCCTCATCTCCCACGAACTCATCCTGCGCAAGGGGCCGTTGTTCACCTCGGCCATCGCGCTGGCCGTGCCGTTCCTGGTGCGCCTGGGGGAGTGGGCCCTGGGCCGCGAGCCCGCGCCCGGACCCCTCGTACTGCTGATGCTGCTGCTGTGCGCGGGCGGCGTGTGGCTCACCATCGGCGGCGCCCGCCCCGCTCCAAGCGCCGAGGAAGCCACGACAGCCGAGGAAGCCACGACAGCCGAGGAAGCCACGACAGCTGAGGAAGCCACGGCGGCCACGGCAGCCGAGGCGGCCACGGCGTCAGCGGCAGCCGCGGACGGCGACACCCACCCGGCGCAGGGAACCGAGCCCCGCCTCCCGCACGGAACCGGCCCCCGCCTCCCGCAGGGACCCGAAACCGGCCTCCCGCAGGGAGCCGAGGCGCACACCCGGCAAGGAACATCGTGACCGCAAAGGACCTCGTGATGACGACGCACCACCCCGGACGCACGCGGCCCACCCGGCCCACCCTCGTCCTGGTCCACCAGCGCACCTCGCTGCCCTGGGTCTTCGAGAGCGCGGAGCGGGCCGGGATCGACCTCGTGCTCGTGCCCAGGCCCGACGAGGCGGTGCCCCGGGACGGGTTGCCGCCCGCCGTGGTGGACGTCCTGCGGCTGGACGTGGAGGCCGACCCGGCCGGGGCGCTGGACGCCCTGCGGCGGCGGTACGAGGAGCGCCCCTTCCAGGGCATCGTCACGCTCTACGACCCCGCCGTGCCGTTCGTCGCCGAGGCCGCCGAACTGCTCGGGCTGCCCGGTATCGGCCGTGACGTGGCGCTCGGCGCGCAGGACAAACGCGTCATGCGGGAGCGGCTGGCCGCGGCGGGCCTCAACGTGCCGGGATTCGTCCGGCTGGACCACCCGGACGACTGGGAGAAGGCGGCGCGCCTGGCCTTCCCCGTCGTGGTGAAGCCGGCCCACGGCTTCTCCAGCCTCGGCGTGACCAAGGCGCAGTCCCCGGGGGACCTGAAGGACGTGGTCGACGAGGTGTGGCGGACCTGCGCCGCCAAGCTGGGCCGGGTCGACGGCCTGGTCGTCGAGGAGTACCTGGACGGCCCCGAGTTCGCCGTGGAGTCCCTCGCCCACGGCGGTGACGTGCGGATCCTGACCATCGGCTACAAGGGCGACCCCCAGGGCCCGCACTTCGAGGAGGGCGTCTACCGCGCGCCGGCATCCCTGCCCGCCGACGTCGAGGAGGACATCCGCCGCGAGGTGACGGCCGCGCACCGGGCCCTCGGCATCACGGACGGGCCCACCCACACGGAGCTGCGGCTCCGGGGCGGTGTGACGCCGTATCTGCTGGAGATGGGCGCGCGGATCGGGGGCTCCGGGGTGTCCCAGTACATCGCCTCCGGGGTGACCGGCATCGACTTCGCGGCCCAGGCGCTGCGCATCGCCGCCGGGACCGCCACCGAGCCCCTGGCCTCCGGCCCGCCGCCGGAGCCCGTGGGGGCCGCGGCCAACTACATCGTCCCGTGCGGCGGTTCCGGCCGGATCAGCGCGATCCACGGCCTGGCCGAGTTGCGCGACGACCCCCGGGTCGACCACGTCGTGCAGATGCTGTTCCCCGGCGACGTCGTGCGCCCCTACCCGGACTTCACCGGCTATCCGGCGTTCGTGCTGTCCCGGCACGCCGACATCGCCGGGGCCGAGGAGTTCCACCGGTTCCTGGAACGGTCCATCCGCATCGAGTTCACCGCCGACGAGACGGATGACAACCAGGGCTCCGACAGGACCGACAGGACCGACACGACCGACAGGACCGATACGACCGGCAGGACCGATGGCACCGACGCCACCCGGAGCACCGGCAGAACCGACGGCACCGACCACGGGGAGCCGCAGTGACCTCCGTTCCGTTCGACGACCGCGACGGGGTGATCTGGCTGGACGGGGCGTTCGTGCCGTGGCGCGACGCCCGCCTGCACGTCCTCTCCCACGGCCTGCACTATGGCGGCGGGGTCTTCGAGGGCATCCGCGTGTACGACGGCCGGCCGTTCAAGTCCGCCGAGCACTTCCGGCGGTTCCACGCCTCGGCACGGGAACTGAACTTCACCATCCCCCACAGCGTCCCGGACCTGGACGCCGCCCTGGAGGAGACGGTCCGGCGGCAGGGCATCGTCGACGGCTATGTCAGACCCGTGGCCTGGCGGGGCAGCGAGCAGATCGCGGTGTCCGGGGCGGGGACGTCCGTGCACGTCGCGATCGCCGCCTGGGAGTGGCCGCACGTGTTCTCCGGCGACGCGCACAGCCGCGGCATCACGCTGCACACGTCCCGGTGGCGCCGCCCGTCCCCCGACACCGCCCCGGTCCGGGCCAAGGCGGCGTCACTGTACGCCATCGGCACCCTGGCCCGCGACGAGGCGGAGGCGGCCGGCTGCGACGACGCCCTGCTCCTGGACCACCGGGGCCACCTGGCGGAGGCGACCGGAGCCAATCTGTTCCTGGTGACCGGCGGGTCCCTGCACACGCCGATCGCGGACACCTTCCTCGACGGCATCACCCGGCAGACGGTCCTGGCGCTCGCCCGGGACCTGGGGATCACCGTCCACGAACGGCACATCCGGCCCGGGGAGCTGCGCGACGCCGACGAGGTCTTCCTCACCGGCACGGCCTACGAGGTGCAGCCGGTGCGTGCCGTGGACGGACACGCCGTCGAGGTCGGCGACGTCACCGCGATGCTGTCCAAGGCGTACACGGAGCTGACCCGTTCCGCCGGGGCGCGGTAGACGCCACACGAGTACGGGCGGGCGGGAGCCGTTCCGAGGGCGGGCGCCCCACATGCCCCAGTCCCCTCGGTCCTTGGGGCTCCCGCCCCCCACCGGCCGCCGGCACGGCACCGCCCGGAGGGCGCCCCGCGCACATCCGCGGCCCCGCGCGGTCGTGGGTGCCCCCGTCGGGGGCACTCGGAGCGTGACGCAACACACGGGCGCACCGGGGCCCGCGCATGACCATTCGGCCTCGGTGTACTAGAGTTATCTCGACATCGAGATATCTACCGAGGAGCACTGCACCCGCCGCGGCGGTAAGGATTACCTAACTTAGCCTCACCTTAGCGGATCGGTCGAGACGTCGTGGCGGCGCCACGCGGCGCAGCCGCGCGGGGTCGCGGTGTGGTGGTACGCGCACATCAATGAAGGAGACTGTCGTGTCGGCGAACAGCTTCGACGCCCGCAGCACGCTGCAGGTGGGCGACGAGTCGTACGAGATCTTCCGGCTGGACAAGGTCGAGGGCTCCGCCCGCCTTCCCTACAGCCTCAAGGTCCTGCTGGAGAACCTGCTCCGCACCGAGGACGGCGCCAACATCACCGCCGACCACATCCGCGCGCTCGGCTCCTGGGACTCCCAGGCGCAGCCGTCGCAGGAGATCCAGTTCACGCCGGCCCGCGTGATCATGCAGGACTTCACCGGCGTGCCCTGTGTGGTCGACCTCGCCACCATGCGTGAGGCCGTCAAGGAGCTGGGCGGCGACCCGGCGAAGATCAACCCGCTGGCCCCGGCCGAGCTGGTCATCGACCACTCCGTGATCGCCGACAAGTTCGGCACCGCCGACGCCTTCAAGCAGAACGTCGACCTGGAGTACGGCCGCAACCGCGAGCGCTACCAGTTCCTGCGCTGGGGCCAGACCGCCTTCGACGAGTTCAAGGTCGTCCCCCCGGGCACCGGCATCGTCCACCAGGTGAACATCGAGCACCTGGCCCGCGTCGTCATGACCCGTGACGGCAAGGCCTACCCCGACACCCTGGTCGGCACCGACTCGCACACCACCATGGTCAACGGCCTCGGCGTCCTCGGCTGGGGCGTCGGCGGCATCGAGGCCGAGGCCGCCATGCTCGGCCAGCCGGTCTCCATGCTGATCCCGCGCGTGGTCGGCTTCAAGCTGACCGGCGAGCTGAACCCCGGCACCACCGCCACCGACCTGGTGCTCACCATCACCGAGATGCTGCGCAAGCACGGCGTCGTCGGCAAGTTCGTCGAGTTCTACGGTGAGGGCGTCGCCGCCACGAGCCTCGCCAACCGCGCCACCATCGGCAACATGTCGCCGGAGTTCGGCTCCACCGCCGCGATCTTCCCGATCGACGGCGAGACGCTCAACTACATGCGTCTGACCGGCCGTTCCGCCGAGCAGGTCGCGCTGGTCGAGGCGTATGCCAAGGAGCAGGGCCTCTGGCTGGACCCGAAGGCCGAGCCGGACTTCTCCGAGAAGCTGGAGCTGGACCTCTCCACGGTCGTCCCGTCCATCGCCGGCCCGAAGCGTCCGCAGGACCGCATCGTCCTCGCCGAGGCCAAGCAGCAGTTCGGCCAGGACGTGCGCAACTACGTCAAGGACGGCGGTGACGTCGACGAGGCCAGCAAGGAGTCCTTCCCGGCCTCCGACGCCCCGGCCATCTCCAACGGCGCCCCGTCCCACAAGGTGAAGGTCACCGCCGCCGACGGCACCGAGTACGAACTCGACCACGGCCACGTCACCGTCGCCGCGATCACCTCCTGCACCAACACCTCCAACCCGTACGTCATGGTCGCCGCCGCCCTGGTGGCCAAGAAGGCGGTGGAGAAGGGCCTGACCCGCAAGCCGTGGGTCAAGACCACGCTCGCCCCGGGCTCCAAGGTCGTCACCGACTACTTCGAGAAGGCGGGCCTGACCCCCTACCTCGACAAGGTCGGCTTCAACCTGGTCGGTTACGGCTGCACCACCTGCATCGGCAACTCCGGCCCGCTGCCGGAGGAGGTCTCCCAGGCGGTCAACGAGCACGACCTGGCGGTCACCTCGGTGCTCTCCGGCAACCGCAACTTCGAGGGCCGGATCAACCCCGACGTCAAGATGAACTACCTGGCGTCCCCGCCGCTGGTCGTCGCCTACGCGATCGCCGGTTCCATGAAGGTGGACATCACCCGCGAGGCCCTCGGCTACGACCAGGACAACAACCCGGTCTTCCTGAAGGACATCTGGCCCTCCGAGGCCGAGGTGAACGACGTCGTGGCGAACGCCATCGGCGAGGACATGTTCTCCAAGTCCTACTCCGACGTCTTCGCCGGCGACGCCCAGTGGCAGGCGCTGCCCATCCCGACCGGCGACACCTTCGAGTGGGACGCCGAGTCCACCTACGTCCGCAAGCCCCCGTACTTCGAGGGCATGCAGATGGAGCCGACCCCGGTCGAGGACATCTCCGGGGCCCGCGTGCTGGCCAAGCTGGGCGACTCGGTCACCACCGACCACATCTCCCCGGCCGGTGCCATCAAGGCCGACACCCCCGCCGGCAAGTACCTCACGGAGCACGGCATCGAGCGCCGCGACTTCAACAGCTACGGCTCGCGCCGCGGCAACCACGAGGTCATGATCCGCGGCACGTTCGCCAACATCCGCCTGCGCAACCAGATCGCGCCGGGCACCGAGGGCGGCTACACCCGCGACTTCACGCAGGACGGCGGCCCGGTCTCCTTCATCTACGACGCCTCGCAGAACTACCAGGCCGCCGGCATCCCGCTGGTCGTCCTGGCGGGCAAGGAGTACGGTTCCGGCTCGTCCCGCGACTGGGCGGCCAAGGGCACCGCGCTGCTCGGCGTCAAGGCCGTCATCGCCGAGTCCTACGAGCGCATCCACCGCTCCAACCTCATCGGCATGGGCGTCCTGCCGCTGCAGTTCCCGGAGGGCCACACCGCCGACTCCCTCGGCCTGACCGGCGAGGAGACCTTCTCCGTGACCGGCGTGACCGAGCTGAACGACGGCACCACCCCCAGCACGGTGAAGGTCACCACCGACACCGGTGTCGAGTTCGACGCGGTCGTCCGCATCGACACCCCGGGTGAGGCCGACTACTACCGCAACGGCGGCATCCTGCAGTACGTGCTGCGCGGCCTGATCCGCAAGTAGGCCGCACACCGGGCCACGGGCCCGGTACGGCACAGCAGTTGAGGGCACGTTGAGGGCCGCATCCCCGGCAGCGGGGATGCGGCCCTCGCCATCGTGCCCGTCGTGCCCGTTGTACGCTGGCACCTCACCGGACGACGGGGGTGGCGGTGGACCGCACGGAGCGCATGCGTCTAGTCCTGACGGGCAGCCGGGACAGCGACCAGGAGGAACTCGACCGGCTGACCCTCCAGTTGCGCGAGCGACTGCTCGAACTGGACGTCGACGACGTGGCGTTGGACCGATCGGGCATCGTCCCCGACGGGGCCAAGCCGGTGGACGCCGTCGCCGTCGGCGCGCTGGCCGTGACCGCGCTCCCGTTCGCGCTGCGCGCGGCGCTCGACCTCGTGCGGACCTGGATCGAGAACCGCCCGGTGCGCACCGTCAGCATCACCCTCGGCGAGGACACCCTGGAGCTGGAGGCCGTCACCACCGGCGACCAGCAGCGCCTCATCGACGCCTTCCTGGCCGCCCACGCTCACGCCCACGCCCCCGAGCCGGACTCCCGCACCCCCGAGCCGGGCTCCGCGGCCGGGCAGGGAGACTGAGGACACCGCGACCGTGGCCGCCGACCGTTACGCCCTGCTCGTCGCGACAGGCCACTACGACCACCCCGACCTGCGCCTCCTGCGGTCGCCCACCCGGGACGCCGAAGGGCTGGCAGCGGTCCTGGAGGACCCGCTCATCGGCGACTTCGAGGTCGGCACGGTCGTCGACGCGCGCCACGACGAGGTCGCCCGGGCCATCGAGGTCTTCTTCCGCGACCGCCGCCGGGACGACCTGCTCCTGCTGCACCTGTCCTGCCACGGCGTCAAGAACGACAGTGGCGAGCTGCACTTCGCCACCGCCGACACCGACCCCCGCCTGCTCGCCTCCACGTCCGTGCCGGCCGCGTTCCTGCACACGCAGATGAGCCGCTGCCGGGCCCGCTCCATCGTCCTGCTCCTCGACTGCTGCTACAGCGGGGCCTTCCTGCCCGGCGCCAAGAGCGACACCACCGTGCACGTCCGGGACGAACTAGCCGGTCACGGCCGGGCGGTGATCACCGCCACCAGCCGCACCGAATACGCCTGGGAGGGGCGCCACGTCACCGCGCAGCGGCCGGAGCACTCCCGGTTCACCGGCGCGGTCGTCGAGGGCCTGCGCACCGGCGAGGCGGACCGCGACGAGGACGGCCTGATCGGCGTCCACGACCTCTACGACCACGTCTACGAGGAACTGCGGGCCGCCGGTGTCGCCCAACGTCCGCAGATGTGGCTGGAGGTCGAACGGCAGGTGGTCGTGGCCCGGTCCGTCCGGCCGCAGCAGCAGCAACGGCAGCGGCAGCGGCAGCGGACGCCCGAGCCCGTCTCGCCCGAGCCCGAGCCCGTGCCCGTGCTCTCGCCCGAGCCCGTACTCTCGCCCGAAGCCGTGCTCCCGCCCGACCCGCGCCACGAGCGGCCCGCCGCGCCGCAGTCCCCGGCCTCGGAGCCCCCGGCCTCGGAGCCCCCGGCCCCGCAGTCCCCGGCCTCGGAGCCCCCGGCCTCGGAGCCCCCGGCCCCGCAGTCCCCGGCCTCGGAGCCCCCGGCCTCGGAGCCCCCGGCCTCGGAGCCCCCGGCCTCGGAGCCCCCGGCCTCGGAGCCCCCGGCCCCGGAGCCCCCGGCCCCGGAGCCCCCCGCCCGCGGGCTCCCCGCGCCGGGGCCGTCCCGCCGTGCTGCCGTCCCGCGGGCCGGAGAAGGGCCCGTGAACGGCCTCGCACGACTCGTGGCGGTCACCGAGACACTGAGCGGCCTGGACAGCCTCCAGGACCCTCCCGGGCGGGCCCGGTTCGCCACGGTGCTCGCGGAGCAACTGGGCCGCGGGGTGGACGTGCGGGGCGTCCGGCTGCGCGAGGACGTGCTCGTGATCGGGCGGGCCGCGCTGGCGGAGGACGGCCAGGGGCTGCCCCACCTGCTGGCAGCGGTCGAGCTGTTCGAGGGCCGTTCGGCGGCCGACGCCCTGCGCCGCCTGCTGGAATCGGCCGGCTCCCCGGCAGGCGCCCGGACGAGACCGGCTGCCTCCCCCGCGGCCCCGCCGCGCCCCGCCGGGGCCCGCGTGCCGGCTCCCGCCGTGCCGCTCGACCGGCTGGCCCCCCTCGCCGACGCGCTGGGCACCTGGCCCGGCCTGCAGGACGCGCCGGGGCGGGCGCACTTCGCCGCCGTCCTGGAGCATCAGCTGGGCCGCCGGATCGACCTGCGGGGCGTTCGGCTGCGCGAGGACGTCGTGACCCTCCTGCGGGCGGCGGCCACCGCCCCGGACGGACTGCGCGAACTGGCCGGCGTGGCCGAGGCGTTCGAGGGGGCCGAGACGGCCGCCGAGTTCGAGCGTCTGATCGACGGCCTGCCCTGAAATCTCGCGCTGCACCTTCCCGGCGCCGCGCCCATCCCCCGTGACGCCATTCTCCCCGCCCCCCGGCCCTCCCGCCCGGCGACATCCGTCGGAGCCGTTTACAAGGGCCGCGCCCAGCGCTACCGTCCCTTCACGGGGTGTGGGAGCGCTCCCAAGCCGTGGTGTCTCGCAGCGCCGCGGCCGGCGGACCGGAACCCGCCGCCGGAGCGCTCCCGCTTGCCGGCCCTCGGCCCGGCTCGCGTCTCCCGAGAAGCACCTCCGACCACACGAAAGGCGGGCCCAGGCATCGCCCGGACCCGCCCCCGCCCTCGCCGCGCCCGACGCCCACGCGTCCGGCGGATCAGCCCAGCAGTTCCACCTCCGTCAGCGCCGCCTCACCCGTGAGGACCAGCCGGTAGCGGTCGTACGCCGCGGGCTTCGCCACCGTGAAGGCGCGCGTCTGCCGGTCCCAGCGGAACGACTCGCCCGAACGCCGGTCCAGGTCAACCCACTCGGTGCCGTCCTTCGACCCCTGGAGCACCCAGCCGGCGGGCGCCTTCGTGTGGTCGCCCGAGGTCAGCGTGTACTGCACCGCCCGGGTCTTCCCGGTGACCGGCAGGTCGACCGCGGAGACCGTGGCGCCGGTCGCCGAGGTGTCGTCGACGAGGGCACCGTCGCCGTCGAGGACGTCCTTGCGCGGCGAGGGCACCTTGTCGTCCTGGGTGATGGACACCGGAGCCGCGTCCTTGCCGGTGCCCCACGTCGAGGGCCGCGGGCCCATGTCGAACTCCAGCACTCCGCCCCGGGCGACGACCGAGTGCGGCAGGGAGGTGGAGTTCCACTTCTTGCCGTTGACCTTCAGCCCCTGCACGTAGACGTTCCTCGCGCTGTTCTTCGGGGCCTTGACGACGAGTGTGCGCCCGTTCTCCAGGTGCACGGTCGCCTTCGTGAACAGCGGGGAGCCGATGGCGTACTCGCCGCTGCCCATGACGAGCGGGTAGAAGCCGAGCGAGGAGAAGAGGTACCAGGCCGACTGCTCGCCGTTGTCCTCGTCGCCGTGGTAGCCCTGCCCGATCTCGCTGCCGGTGTAGAGGCGGGAGAGCACCTCGCGCACGTTCTTCTGCGTCTTCCAGGGCTGCCCGGCCGCGTCGTACATGTACAGCGCGTGGTGGGCGACCTGGTTGGAGTGCCCGTACATGCCCATCCGGACGTCCCTGGCCTCGGTCATCTCGTGGATGACGCCGCCGTAGGAGCCGACGAACTCGGGGGAGGCCGTCTCCGGGGTGGACAGGTACGTGTCCAGCTTCTTGGCGAGGCCCTTGCGGCCGCCGTAGAGGTTGGCCAGGCCGCGGCTGTCCTGCGGGGCGGTGAAGGCGTAGCCCCAGCCGTTGGTCTCGGTGTAGTCGTGGCCCCACACGCGTGGGTCGTACGTGGATGACTCGACGCGCCAGTCGCCCTTGAGGTTGCGGCCCTGGAAGAAGCCGGCCTCGGAGTCGAAGAGGTTGACGTAGTCGCGGGCGCGGTTCAGGAAGTAGGCGGACTCCTCTTTGTAGCGCTTCTCGCCCGTCTTCTTGTACAGCGCCTCGCCCATCTTCGCGATGCCGTAGTCGTTGAGGTAGCCCTCCAGCGCCCACGACAGGCCCTCGTGGGTCTCGGTGCTGGTGTAGCCGAGGAACGGCGAGGTGGCCATGCCCTTGCGGCCCACGCCGGACGACGGGGGCACCACGGTGGCGTTCTTCACGGCTGCGTCGTACGCCGCCTCCGCGTCGAAGCCGACGCCCTTGACGTAGGCGTCCGCGAACGCGACGTCGGAGGAGGTGCCGGTCATCAGGTCGGCGTAGCCGGGGGAGGACCAGCGCGAGGTCCAGCCGCCGTCCTTGTAGTGCTGCACGAACCCGTCGACCAGCTCGCCCGCCTTCGACGGGGTCAGGAAGGAGTACGCGGGCCAGGTGGTGCGGTAGGTGTCCCAGAAGCCGTTGTTGACGTACACCTTGCCGTCCACGATCTTCGCGCCGGTGTGCGTCGGGGTGTCCGGCTGCGGCATCCTCGAGAACGGGGAGGCGTACTTGAACGTCCCGTCGACCTTCTCGAAGCCGGAGTTCGGGTACAGGTACAGGCGGTACAGGTTGGAGTAGAGCGTGGTCAGCTGGTCCGGGGTGGCGCCCTCGACCTCGACCTTGCCGAGGAGACGGTCCCACTGGCGCTGCGCGCTCTTCCTGACGGCGTCGAAGGAGCGGTTCGCGGGGATCTCCTGGCGCAGGTTGTCCTTCGCCTGGTCGACGCCGATCAGCGAGGTGGCCAGGCGCAGGGTGACGGTGCGGTCCTTGCCCGCGTCGAACCGCAGGTGGCCCTTGACGCCCTCGGCCCCGCCGTCCGTCACCGGCTTGTCGAACTCGCCGTACACGAACAGCCGGGTGGCGCCCGTGGACAGTCCCGACTTCACGTCGGAGTAGCCGGTGAAGGTGCCGTTCTCCTTGTCGAGGGTCAGCCCGGCCTGGTCGGTGACGTTGTCGAACAGCACGCTCGCGTCGTCGCCGGGGAAGGTGAAGCGCATCGACGCCGCGTGGTCGGTCGGTGCCATCTCGGCCTTGAGGCCGTTCTCGAACCGCACCCCGTAGTAGTACGGCCGGGCCGTCTCGTTCTCGTGCCGGAAGGCCAGCTCGCGTGCCTCACGCCCGAGGTCCGGGTCGCCGGAGGCGGCGGACGGCATCACCTGAAAGGTCTGCCGGTCGCCCATCCAGGGGCTCGGCTCGTGGCTGGCGCTGAACGCCTGGATCGTCGGCAGGTTGTCCGCGTTGTTGCCGCGCGCGTAGTCGTACAGCCAGCTCAGCGACCCGGCGTTGGTGACCGGGGTCCAGAAGTTGAAGCCGTGCGGCACGGCGGTCGCGGGGAAGTTGTTGCCGCGGGAGAAGCCGCCGCTGGAGTGGGTGCCGCGGGTGGTCACCGCGTAGTCCGACAGGTGCGCCTTCGGCCGCTCGGGCGGGGCCTGGTCGAGCGTGACGTCGTCCAGCCAGCCCCGGAACTTCGCCGGGCCCTTGGGCGAGTCGTAGGCCACCAGGATCCGGTCGACGGTCTTGCCGCGGGCCACCGAGCCGATCCGGGAGACCACGTTGTTCCACTGGTTGACGTACAGGATCTTCGCGTCGCCCTGTCCGCGCGGGGTGAGCGGGAAGCCGTGCTGGTCGGTGGCGCGCAGGTCGCTCAGGTAGGTGCCGTCGGTGAAGGCCAGGTCGACGGAGACGTGGGTGGCGTCGTAGTCGAGGTCACCGTCCGCCATGGAGGGGAAGACGCGGTACGACAGCCGGGTGTCGCGGCCGACGGCGACGTTGACGTCGAAGACCTTGTTGTACGAGTACGCGCGGCCGTCGGCGGTGTGCCGTCCGGCGTAACGCAGCGCGCGCTTACCGGTGAATCCGGCGCCCGCCTTCGCGGTGGGTGAGCCGCTGGGCCCGCGGTCGACCAGGGAGAGCATGTCCTCGGGCACGGGCGTCTCGCTGTCCCCGGTGGAGAACTGCACGTCGGCCAGCTGGAGGATGCCTCCGCTGCCGTTCTTCGTGAACTCGATGCGGAAGTGCCGGTACCCGGCGACGGCGGACGCGTCGAGGTCGTAGATCTTCGTCTGGAACCGCTCGGCGAACGACTCGCCCGAACGGGTGTCGAGGGTGGTCCACTCCTTGCCGTCGGCGGACCCCTTGAGGGTCCAGTCCCGCGGGTCCCGTTCGGCGTGGTCGTTGGCAGAGGTGAGGGCGTACCGGAGCACCTTCACCGGCTCGGCGAGGTCGAACTCGGCCCAGCCGGTGGACTCGAACGCCAGCCACTTGGTGGTCGGTTCGCCGTCGACGAGGTTCTCCTTCACCTCCCCGCCGCCGGTGTTCTCCGCGCTGGCGCGGACGCCGGTGACCCGGTCGGTGACGTTGCCCGGTATGCCGCTGCTGTACCCGCCGTCGACGCCTTTGGCGCGCTTGCCGCCGCCCGGTGCCGTCTCGACGGTGTTCAACCAGTCCGGGGCGGGGTCCCCGGACTCGAACGACGAGGTGAACTCCCGGTCCGCCTTCGCCGGCGCGCCCGGCAGGGCCACCGCGACACCCTGCGAGCCCGCTGCCAAGGCGAGGGCGGTCGCCGCGACGACCGCCCTTCCCCATCTGTGCCGAACTCCGTGCTGCATGCGCGAGCACCCTCCCTGCGCTTGGACAACGTTGTCAAACTCGTGGCGCAAGGACCAGTAGTGGGCCAAGTGGCCTCAGGTGTCAAGGGTGTTGAATGCGGCATTCGAGTTCAACGGCGCGGATTTCTCCACCGGGCGGCGTGCCGGGCGCCGGAATTCCCGTGAGGTCTCAACTCGGAAAAGACCGAAGGGGAACCTTGCATTCGATCTTGCTCCGTTGGCGGGAAGTGGACTATACCTGTCGGCACTCCGGGGCAATCTTCATCGCCCGACCAGTACCAGCCGCACTTCCTGCACGACCCAGCTTGACCCGAACGCGGTGCCGGGAAGATTCCGGTTCACCGCCTGAGTCCTGGAGAAGGCGAGGACTTGAGCATGGGATCCACCACCGGCGTAGGCCATCGCGATCTGTTCAGGCGGAGTGCGACCGCCGCTCCGGCCCCGGCGACTGTTGTGCCGGCATCGCTCAGCTGATCATCGGCGCCGCACCGCGGCTCCGAGACGACGGCGACAACGCCCCACGTGCGGCCGGCGCAGGACCCATCCGGCCGCAGCGGGCGCACACGCAGCACACCCGTACAGAGCTCATCGATCAGTGAGGATGCAGAGATGACCATTCGTGCCGGCTCTCTTGACAGGCGGACGCTCCTGCGCGGGGCCATCGCCACCGCGGCGGTGGGCTCGTTCGCGGTAGCGTGCAGCTCTCCCTCCAGCAAGGACAGCGGCGGCAGCGGCCCGAAGGGCGAGAAGAGCGCCACGAACCCGTTCGGCGTCGCCGCGAACTCCACGGTCGAAGCAGCCATCTTCGACGGCGGCTACGGCACCGACTACGTCGACTACACCAACCAGGTGCTCGGCAGCCAGGTCAAGGGCCTCAAGGTCAAGGTCGACCCGGTCGTCGACATCGCCCCCCAGCTCCAGCCCCGCTTCGTCGGCGGCAACCCGCCGGACCTCATCGACAACTCCGGTGAGGACCAGATCGGCTTCCTGGGCATCCTCGACCAGTTGGAGGAACTCGACGACCTCTTCGAGGCCGACACCTACGAAGGCAAGAAGATCGCCGACATCGTCTACCCCGGCGTCAAGGCCCCCGGCACGTTCAGGGACAAGTTCGTCGCGCTCAACTACGTGATGACCGTGTACGGCGTCTGGTACTCGAAGACGCTCTTCGAGGAGAACGGCTGGACCCCGCCGAAGACCTGGGACGAGGCGCTCGACCTCGGCCAGAAGGCGAAGAAGAAGGGCAAGTACCTCTTCGTCCACGGCAAGGAGGCGGCGACCTACTACCGCACGCTCCTGATCGACTCGGCGATCAAGGAGGGCGGCGACGAGGTCCGGCTCGGCCTGGAGAACCTGGAGAAGGGCTGCTGGTCGCACCCGGCCATCCAGGGCGTCATCAAGGTCATGGAGACCATGGTCAGGCAGAAGATGTTCGTCCCCGGCGGCTCCGGCACCCAGTTCCAGAAGGCGCAGGCGATCTGGAGCAACGACCAGAAGGCGCTGCTCTACCCGTCCGGTGGCTGGATCGAGAACGAGATGAAGAAGGCCACGAAGGCGGACTTCCAGATGACCGGATTCCCGTCGATGACGCTCACCGACAAGCCGGCGCTGCCCCACGAGTCGCTCCGCGCGGCCGCCGGCGAGCCGTTCATCGTGCCCAAGCAGGGCAAGAACCCGGCCGGCGGCAAGGAAGTGCTGCGGGCGATGCTGTCGGAGAAGGCGGCCGCCAACTTCTCGAAGTCGAAGCTGGCCCCCACGATCGTCAAGGGCACCGTGCCCGCCGACGGTTACGGATCGACGGCCCTCGTCTCGCAGACGACGATGCTGGAGGCCGCGGGCACCAACATCTTCAACTACATGTTCGTCGAGACCTACGGGTTGAACACCGACCAGCTGGTGCCGTGGAACTCCTTCCTCGCCGGTGACCTCGACGGCAAGGGGCTGACCTCGGCCCTGCAGAAGATCTCCGACAAGGTCCGCGAGGACGACTCCGTCGACAAGGTCAAGGTCAGCTAGCACCGCGATGAAGGACACGATCCCCACTGCCGAGACCGCGAGCCGCCGGCCCGGGCCGGCCGCTCGCGGCGGGCGGCCACGGCGCCGCAAGCTCACGTTCGACCGGGTGACGTTCTTCCTCGCGTTCCTCGGTGTCCCGCTGGCCATCTTCGTGATCTTCGTCCTGATCCCGTTCGGCCAGGCGATCTTCTGGGCGATGACCGACTGGCGCGGCTTCAGCCCGGACTACAACTTCGTCGGCTTCGACAACTTCACGAAGATGTTCCAGGACGACATCTTCCTGAAGGCGTTGCGCAACGTCGCACTCCTCGCGGTCTTCGTGCCGCTGGTGACACTGACGCTCGCCCTCGGGGTCGCCGTGGCCATCACCCTGGGCGGGCCCGGCAAGGGCCCCGTCCGGGGGATCCGGGGAGCGTCGTTCTACCGGATCATCTCGTTCTTCCCCTACGTCGTACCGGCGATCATCGTCGGTCTGATCTGGGCCCAGATGTACGACCCGAACGCCGGGCTGCTCAACGGCGTCCTCACGGGCCTCGGCCTCGACCGGTTCGAGACGTTCGCGTGGCTGGGTGAGAAGGCGACGGCGATGCCGGCCCTGATGTTCGTCATCATCTGGGGGCTCGTCGGATTCTACGCGGTGCTCTTCATCGCCGCGATCAAGGGCGTCCCCGCCGAGCTGTACGAGGCGGCGAGGATCGACGGAGCCGGCCGGCTGCGCACCACGGTCTCGATCACCCTGCCGGCGATCCGGGACAGCGTGCAGACGGCGTACATCTACCTGGGCATCGCCGCCCTCGACGCGTTCGTCTACGTCCAGGCGATGGTGCCGAACGGCGGCCCGGACAACTCGACCCTGACGATCAGCCAGCGTCTGTTCAACGTCGCTTTCGCCAAGCAGCAGTTCGGCTACGCCACCGCGATGGGCGTCGTCCTCGCCGTCGTCACCCTGGTGTTCGCGGCGCTGGTGTTCCTCGTCAACCGCCTCACGGGCGGCGGCGAGGGCGAGGGCAGGAGGAAAGCACCTGGGTCCAGAGCTCGGCGTGCCGCAGCCGAAGGAGGTGCCGGGTGAGCGTCATCACCGCCGACCGGAAGACGGCCAGTGACCGTGAACCGGCGAGAGACCGGAAGCTGACGCGCGTCGCCGTGAGCAGCGACCGCAGATTCGCGGCGATCTCGCACGCCCTGCTGATCCTGTGGTCCGTGATCGTGATCGTGCCCATGCTGTGGGTGCTGATGTCGTCGTTCAAGTCGACCGGCGAGATCCTTTCGTCGCCGTTCTCGCTGCCGGATCACTGGCGGATCGAGAACTACGCGAACGCGTGGACCGACGCGAACATCGGACGGTACTTTCTGAATTCCGTGATCGTCGTGGTCTCGGCACTGATCCTGGTGATGCTGCTCGGCGCGATGTGTGCCTACATTCTCGCCCGGTTCGAATTCCCCGGCCGCCGGCTGATCTACTACGTCATGCTCGCCGGGCTGACGTTCCCGGTCTTCCTGGCGATCGTTCCGCTCTTCTTCCAGTTGCAGAACTTCGGGCTGCTGAACACGCGTCCCGGGCTGATCCTCACCTATGTCGCGTTCGCGCTGCCGTTCACGATGTTCTTCCTTTACTCGTTCTTCCGGTCGCTGCCGCACGACGTGTACGAGGCCGCGCTGATCGACGGTGCCGGGGACTGGCGGGCGTTCTTCCAGGTGATGCTGCCGATGGCCAGTCCGGGCATGGCGGCAGTGGCGATCTTCAACTTCCTGGGCCTGTGGAACCAGTTCCTGCTGCCGGTGGCGCTCAACACCGACCAGGACATGTGGGTCCTCACCCAGGGCATGGCCGCCTACGCGTCCTCGCAGGTCTACGACATCGACTACGGCGCGCTGTTCGCGGCGATCGTGATCACGGTGGTGCCCGTACTGATCGTGTACTGCGTCTTCCAGCGGCGGATCGCCGGTTCGGTGTCGCAGGGCACCTTCCGCTGACGCCGACCGCCGCTCCACCCGTCGTACGCAGGGGTCCGGCCCCGGAGAGACAGCTCTCCGGGGCCGGACCCCTGCGGCGTTCGTGTGTGTGTTCCTGCCCCCGGAAACAGTTCAACCTCTTGACGGGAGGCGACCCGAACAGCTCAGCTTAGAGTTCACTAGTTGGATGGACGGGGCCTCGTCGAAGCGGCCCCGCGCGCAGGAGGTCGTCGTGGAGACTCCGGGGTCGCAGTCGTCGCTGCACCGAGCCAACCTGGAGCGGGTCGTCCGAGCAGTACGTCTTGCGGGTTCCCTCACGCAGGCGGAGATCGCCAGAACGACGGGTCTGTCCGCGGCGACGGTGTCCAACATCGTCCGGGAACTGAAGGACGCCGGAACGGTCGAGGTCACCCCCACCTCGGCGGGCGGACGCCGGGCCCGCAGCGTCTCGCTCAGCGAGGACGCCGGCATCGTCATAGGGGTGGATTTCGGGCACACGCACCTCCGTGTCGCCGTGGGCAACCTGGCGCACCAGGTGCTGGCCGAGAAGTCCGAGCCCCTGGACGTGGACGCCTCCGCGACCCAGGGCTTCGACCGGGCGGAACGCCTGGTCAACCAGCTGATCGACGACACCGGTGTGGACCCTTCCAAGATCGCCGGCATCGGTCTCGGCGTGCCCGGACCGATCGACGTGGAGTCCGGCAGCCTGGGGTCGACCTCCATCCTGCCCGGCTGGACGGGCGCGAAGCCCGCCGAGGAGATGCGGGGGCGCCTGGGCGTGCCGGTGCAGGTGGACAACGACGCCAACCTCGGCGCCCTCGGCGAGATGGTCTGGGGCAGCGGCCGGGGCGTGCGCGACCTGGCGTACATCAAGGTCGCCAGCGGTGTCGGCGCGGGGCTGGTGATCAGCGGGCAGATCTATCGGGGCCCCGGCGGCACCGCGGGGGAAATCGGACATATTACACTCGACGAGTCCGGTCCCGTCTGCCGTTGCGGCAACCGGGGCTGCCTGGAGACCTTCACGGCCGCCCGCTACGTGCTGCCGCTGCTCCAGTCCAGTCACGGCTCCGACCTGACCATGGCGGGCGTCGTGCGGCTGGCCCGGGACGGCGACCCGGGCTGCCGTCGGGTGATCGCCGACGTCGGCCGCCACATCGGCAGTGGAGTGGCCAACCTCTGCAACCTCCTGAACCCGAGCAGGGTGGTCCTGGGCGGTGATCTCGCCGAGGCCGGGGAGCTGGTCCTCGGGCCGATCAGGGAGTCCGTGGGGCGGTACGCGATCCCCAGTGCGGCACGTCAACTCACCGTTCTCCCAGGGGCCCTCGGGGGCCGCGCGGAAGTGCTCGGGGCACTCGCCCTCGCACTGAGTGAAATGGGTGATTCGTCCCTTTTGGACGGCACCGCTGCAGGGCGCACCCCTGCCTTCACTTAGAGAACGGATGACACCGTTGCCATCTCGTTAAGGATTTACTGCTTGACGTCGCACGTGTGGCCGAGTTGACTTCCAGCCACCTCGGCCGCAGCGACGCGGCCTCGTCAGGGAGGTTTTTGAAAGTGAACACGCGTATGCGTCGAGCCGCTGTTGCCATCGCCGCCGGTGCGATGGCCGTTTCGCTGGCCGCCTGCGGCAGCGCCGCGGAGTCGGGCGACAAGAAGGACGACGGCGGCAGCGCCGCCGCCAAGGGTGATGACATCAAGGTCGGTCTGCTCCTCCCGGAGAACCAGACCGCGCGCTACGAGAAGTTCGACAAGCCCCTGATCGAGAAGAAGATCAAGGAGCTCACGAACAACAAGGCCGAGGTCGTCTACGCCAACGCCAAGCAGGACGCCAGCCTGCAGAACCAGCAGGTCGACACGATGATCACCAACAAGGTGGACGTGCTCATCGTGGACGCGGTGGACGCCAAGGCCATCGCCGGCTCGGTGAAGAAGGCCAAGGACGCCGACATCCCGGTCGTCGCCTACGACCGCCTGGCCGAGGGTCCGATCGACGCCTACACCTCGTTCGACAACGTGACCGTCGGCAAGACCCAGGGCGAGGCCCTGCTGAAGGCGCTGGGCGACAAGGCCAAGGACGGCCAGATCGTCATGATGAACGGTTCCTCCACGGACCCGAACGCCGCCCAGTTCAAGGAAGGCGCCCACTCCGTCCTCGACGGCAAGGTCAAGATCGGCCGCGAGTACGACACCAAGGAGTGGAAGCCGGAGAACGCCAACGCCAACATGGAGGGCGCCATCTCCGCCCTCGGCAAGGACAAGATCGTCGGCGTCTACTCCGCCAACGACGGCATGGCGGGCGGCATCATCACCGCCCTGAAGTCCGCCGGCATCGCCGACATCCCGGTCACCGGCCAGGACGCCGAGCTCGCGGGTGTGCAGCGCATCGTCACCGGTGAGCAGTACATGAGCGTCTACAAGCCGTACGCCCCGGAGGCCGACGCCGCCGCGGAGATGGCCGTCGCGCTCGCCCAGGGCAAGTCGCTCGACTCCATCGCCAAGGACAAGGTCGACAGCCCGACCACCAAGGGTGTTCCCGCGGTGCTCGTCCCGGTCGTGTCGCTGACCCAGGACAACATCAACGACACGGTCGTCAAGGACGGCGTCTACACCGTCCAGGAGATCTGCGCCGGCAAGTACAAGGCCGCCTGCGACAAGATCGGCCTCAAGTAAGCAGTCCTCAGGTCCTGACGTACGGGAGCCCCGACCGGGCTCCCGTACCGGACCGACTGCCATGAGCTCCGTCGGCGCCCCGCAGACAAACAGCCCCGCAAGCTACGCGGGGCGCCGACGGAACACCCCCAATCTGCTGCACAACCTCCCGCCGGGTCAGGCGGCGAAGGAGATGGTTCTTGTGTCCGCTACGCCCGTGCTGGCGTTGCGCGGGGTCTCCAAGCGGTTCGGTGCCGTCCAGGCGCTCACCGACGTAGAGCTTGAGGTCCACGCCGGTGAGGTGGTCGCCCTGGTCGGCGACAACGGTGCCGGAAAGTCCACGCTGGTCAAGACGATCGCCGGCGTGCACCCCATCGATGAAGGCGTCATCGAGTGGGAAGGCCGCCCGGTCTCGATCGGCCGGCCGCACGACGCCCAGAGCCTGGGCATCGCGACGGTCTACCAGGACCTCGCGCTGTGCGACAACATCGACGTCGTCGGCAACCTCTACCTGGGCCGGGAGCTGCGCAAGCGCGGCGTCCTGGACGAGGTGGAGATGGAGCGCCGCTCCCGCGAGCTCCTCGACACCCTGTCGATCCGCATCCCCAGCGTCCGCATTCCGATCGCCTCGCTCTCCGGCGGTCAGCGCCAGGTCGTGGCGATCGCCCGTTCCATGCTCGGCGAGCCCAAGCTGGTGATCCTGGACGAGCCCACCGCCGCCCTCGGCGTCGAGCAGACCGCGCAGGTCCTCGACCTGGTCGAGCGGCTGCGCGAGCGCGGCCACGCGGTCATCCTCATCAGCCACAACATGGCCGACGTCAAGGCCGTGGCGGACAAGGTCGCGGTCCTGCGCCTCGGACGCAACAACGGCGTCTTCGAGGTCAAGTCGACCTCCCAGGAAGAGATCATCTCCGCCATCACGGGCGCCACGGACAACGCCGTGACCCGTCGTGCGGCGCGCACCAATGGGGAGATCAAGAAGTGAGCACCGACAAGACCTCCACCACCAAGACCGACACCGTGGACAACACCGAGGCGGCCGCCGCCGCGGTGACCGTGGTCGACCCCCGGCTGCTGGTGCGCGAGCAGGGCCTCGCGGGCTACCTCAGCGAGTTCAAGCGCAAGATGAAGGCCGGTGACCTCGGGTCCATTCCGGTCGTCGTCGGCCTGCTGGTCATCTGGGCCATCTTCACCGGCCTGAACAGCAACTTCCTCACCGCCGGCAACTTCTCCGACATGTCGGTCGCCATGGTCGGCACCGGCATGATCGCCGTCGGTATCGTGTTCGTCCTGCTGCTCGGCGAGATCGACCTGTCGGTCGGTTCGGTCAGCGGTGTCGCCGGCGCCACCTTCGCGGTGCTCAGCGTCACCCACGGGATGAACGAGATCCTGGCGCTGGTGCTGGCGATCCTCACCGGCACCGCGGCCGGCGCCATCCACGGCTTCTTCTTCGCCCGCATCGGCGTGCCCGCCTTCGCCGTGACCCTGGCCGGCCTGCTGTTCTGGCAGGGCTTCATGCTGCAGATCCTCGGCAGCAACGGCACGATCAACCTCGACTCCGAGGGCCTGGTCGTCAAGCTGACCAGCTACTACTTCACCGATGTGGCCGCCGCGTACGGCCTGGCGATCGTGGTGACGGCCGGCTACTTCCTGCTGGCTTTCACCGACAACCGCCGCCGCGAGGCCGCCGGGGTGCCGTCCCGGCCGCTGAACGAGATCATCGTGCGGACCGCGCTGCTCGCGATCCTGGCCTTCGCCGTCGCGATCGTGTTCAACCAGTACAAGGGCCTCCCGCTGGCCGTCGTGATCTTCCTGGCCTTCCTGATGCTCACGGACTTCGTCCTGCGCCGCACCGCGTACGGCCGCAAGGTCTTCGCGCTCGGCGGCAGCGTCGAGGCCTCCCGGCGCGCCGGCATCAACGTGGAGCTGGTCCGGATCTCGGTCTTCGCGATCGCCGGTACCTTCGCCGCCATCGGCGGTCTCTTCGTCGCCTCGAAGATCGCCTCCGCCAACCAGGGCGCGGGCACCGGTGAGTTCCTGATGAACGTCATCGCCGCCGCCGTCATCGGCGGTACGTCCCTCTTCGGTGGCCGCGGCCGCACGTGGGACGCCCTGCTCGGTGTGATGGTCATCGTGTCCATCCAGTACGGCCTCGCCCTGGAGGGCATCGCCTCCCCGGTGCAGTACATGATCACCGGTGGCGTGCTGCTGGCGACCGTCGTCATCGACGCGATCACCCGCAAGACGCAGAAGACGGCCGGACGCGCCTAGCATCCGTCCGTCCGCCCGGCCTGTTGCCCGGTGCCGCTCCGCGGTGCCGGGCAACAGGCGTGTCGTAGGACCCCCCGATCCTGGGTACAGCCGAACGCGTGACCCATCACGCACCGCCCGGAGTCCGCAGGCCCGCGCGGAACATTAGACTCGACGAGCCCGGCAACAGCTCGATCAGCTCTACTGCAAGGAGGCACGGGTGCCGCTGCTGACCCGTATCGGGGGACCGCGCGATCTGGACCGGCTCACCCTGGAGGAGCTGAACCAGCTGGCCGAGGAGATCCGGACCTTCCTGGTCGACGCGGTCTCCAAGACCGGCGGCCACCTCGGCCCCAACCTGGGCGTCGTGGAGCTCACCATCGCCCTCCACCGCGTCTTCGAATCGCCCCGGGACAAAGTCCTGTGGGACACCGGACACCAGTCCTACGTGCACAAGCTGCTGACCGGCCGGCAGGACTTCTCGAAGCTGAAGATGAAGGGCGGCCTGTCCGGCTACCCCTCGCAGGCCGAGTCCGAGCACGACGTCATCGAGAACAGCCACGCCTCCACGGTCCTCGGCTGGGCCGACGGCATCGCCAAGGCCAACCAGATCATGAACCGCGACGACAGCCACGTCGTCGCCGTCATCGGTGACGGCGCGCTGACCGGCGGCATGGCCTGGGAGGCGCTGAACAACATCGCCGCCGCCAAGGACCGCCCCCTGGTCATCGTCGTCAACGACAACGAGCGCTCCTACGCGCCGACCATCGGCGGCCTCGCGGACCACCTGGCGACCCTGCGCACCACCGACGGCTACGAGCGCTTCCTGGCCCGCACCAAGGAGCTCCTGGAGCGCACCCCGGTCGTCGGTCAGGCTCTCTACGACACCCTGCACGGCGCCAAGAAGGGCCTGAAGGACTTCATCGCCCCGCAGGGCATGTTCGAGGACCTCGGGCTGAAGTACGTCGGCCCCATCGACGGCCACGACATCGAGGCCCTGGAGTCCGCCCTGGCCCGTGCCAAGCGCTTCGGCGGCCCGGTGATCGTGCACTGCCTCACCGAGAAGGGCCGCGGCTACCAGCCCGCCCTCGCGGACGAGGCCGACCGCTTCCACGCCGTCGGCAAGATCCACCCCGACACCGGCCTGCCCATCGCGTCCTCGGGCGCCGACTGGACCAGCGTCTTCGGCGAGGAGATGGTCAAGCTCGGCGAGGAGCGCGAGGACCTCGTCGCCATCACCGCCGCCATGCTCCAGCCGGTCGGCCTGGACAGGTTCGCCAAGCGCTTCCCCGACCGGGTCTACGACGTCGGCATCGCCGAGCAGCACGGCGCCGTGTCCGCGGCCGGCCTTGCGCACGCCGGGGTGCACCCGGTGTTCGCGGTGTACGCCACCTTCCTCAACCGCGCCTTCGACCAGGTCCTGATGGACGTGGCCCTGCACAAGTGCGGTGTCACCTTCGTCCTGGACCGGGCCGGCATCACCGGCACCGACGGGGCCTCCCACAACGGCATGTGGGACATGTCGATCCTCCAGGTCGTCCCCGGCCTGCGGCTGGCCGCCCCGCGCGACGCCGACCAGGTCCGCGCCCAGCTGCGGGAGGCCGTCGCCGTCGACGACGCGCCGACCGTGGTCCGCTTCTCCAAGGGCGCCGTCGGACCGGCCGTGCCCGCAGTGGGCCGGGTCGGCGGCATGGACGTGCTGCGCGAGCCGGGCACCGACACCCCGGACGTGCTCCTGGTGTCCGTGGGCGCGCTGGCCCCCATGTGCCTGGAGATCGCCTCGCTGCTCGACCGGCAGGGCATCTCCACCACCGTCGTCGACCCGCGCTGGGTCAAGCCGGTGGACGAGGCCATGGCGCCGCTCGCCGAGAAGCACCGCGTGGTCGTCACCGTCGAGGACAACTCCCGCGTCGGCGGTGTCGGCTCCACCGTCGCCCAGGCGCTGCGCGACGCGGGGGTGGACGTGCCGCTGCGCGACTTCGGCATCCCGCCGCGCTTCCTGGACCACGCCTCCCGCGCCGAGGTCATGGCCGAGGTCGGCCTGACCGCCCCCGACATCGCCCGCCAGGTCACCGGTCTGGTGGCCCGGCTGGACGGCAGGTACGAGCGCTCCGCCGTCGGCCCGGTCGAGGCGGCACACGACTGACGGTCCCGGATCGCCGGCACGGGCCGCCCCCGCCACCCTGACAAGTGGCGGGGGCGGCCCGTCCGCGTGAAGATGCCCACGCCGGGGCATACGACCTACGCCCCCTCACGATCATGTCGAGGACGCCACGCGTGGGAGGTACCCGTGACCAGCCCTCTCTTCAGGACGAAGAACGTCGAGCAGTCCATCCGTGACACCGAGGAACCCGAGCATGCGCTCAGGAAGTCCCTCTCCGCGCTGGATCTGACCGTCTTCGGCGTCGGTGTCATCATCGGCACCGGCATCTTCGTCCTCACCGGTACGGTCGCCAAGAACAACGCCGGGCCCGCGGTGGCGCTGGCGTTCGTGGTGGCCGGTGTCGTCTGCGCGCTCGCCGCGCTCTGCTACGCGGAGTTCGCCTCCACGGTCCCGGTCGCGGGATCCGCGTACACGTTCTCTTACTCCTCCCTCGGCGAGCTGCCCGCCTGGATCATCGGCTGGGACCTGGTCCTGGAGTTCGCGCTCGGCACGGCGGTGGTGGCGGTCGGCTGGTCCGGCTACATCCACTCGCTGATGGACAACGCGGGCTGGCAGCTGCCCGCCGCGCTCGGCGCCCGGGACGGCGCCGAGGGCTTCGGCTTCGACATCCTCGCCGCGCTCCTGGTCCTGGTCCTCACCGGCGTCCTCGTCCTCGGCATGAAGCTGTCCGCGCGGGTCACCTCGGTGGTCGTCGCCATCAAGGTGACCGTCGTCCTCGTGGTGATCGTGGCCGGCGCCTTCTTCGTCACCGGCAGCAACTACAAGCCGTTCGTGCCGAAGGCACAGCCCGTCGAGGCCGGCGAGAGTCTCGACTCGCCCCTGATCCAGCTCATGTTCGGCTGGGCGCCGTCCAACTTCGGCGTGATGGGCATCTTCACCGCGGCCTCGGTGGTCTTCTTCGCCTTCATCGGCTTCGACATCGTCGCCACGGCCGCCGAGGAGACCAGGAACCCGCAGCGGGACATGCCGCGCGGCATCCTCGGCTCGCTGTTCATCTGCACCGTGCTGTACGTCGGCGTGTCCATCGTCGTCACCGGAATGCAGCACTACAGCGAACTTTCCGTGGACGCCCCGCTCGCGGACGCGTTCAAGGCGACCGGGCATCCCTGGTTCGCGGGCTTCATCAGCTTCGGCGCCGCGGTCGGCCTGACGACGGTGTGCATGATCCTGCTGCTGGGCCAGACCCGGGTGTTCTTCGCGATGAGCCGGGACGGTCTGCTGCCCCGGTTCTTCTCCCACGTCCACCCCCGGTTCCGCACCCCGCACCGGCCGACGATCCTGCTCGGCGTCCTCATCGCGGTCCTCGCGGGCTTCACGCCCCTGACGGAACTCGCGGAGCTGGTGAACATCGGCACGCTGTTCGCCTTCGTGATCGTCGCCGTCAGCGTGATCATCCTGCGCCGCACGCGGCCGGACCTGCACCGCGCCTTCCGCACCCCCTGGGTGCCGTTGCTGCCGATCCTGTCGGTCTGCGCCTCGCTGTGGCTGATGCTGAACCTGCCCACCGAGACCTGGCTGCGGTTCGGCATCTGGATGGCGATCGGCATCGTCGTGTACTTCCTCTACAGCCGCTCCCACAGCCGTCTCGGCCGGGGGGAGGCGTCCATCCCGGACCGCACCGGCAAGCCCTCGGGGCCTGACACGCCCTGACGCGGCTTCCGCGCCCGGTCCCGGGCCGCGCAGCCGTGTACGGCCCCGTCGGCCCCCAGTCGGCTCTCGTCGGCCTCGGTACGGCCCCGTCGGCTCCCGTCGGCCTCGGTACGGCCCCGTCGGCCCCCGTCGGCCCCCGTGCCTCCGCACGGCCGACGCGGGGGCCGTACGCGTGTGCCCGGGGCCCTCTACCCCCGTGCCGTCCGCGGTCCCGCGACCTCGGCCCCCAGGGCCGTGACGCGGGCGCGCAGCCCGCGGTCGGCGGTGATCACGAGGGTGGGACGGCCGGCCGCCCGGGACACCAGTTCCACCATGTGGTCGTCGCCGCTGCCGGGCGCCGACTCCACGCGGACGCCCGGCACCGACTCCACGCCGCGGGCCGCGCCCTCGACGACGAGGACGATGTCCAGCGGGCCGGGCCGCCCGGGCAGGCCGTCCGCGGCCAGCCGGTCCCGCAGCCGCTCGGCGGCACCGCGCCGGTCCCGCCACCAGCCGTCGGGCACCGAACCGACCACGTTCGCGGCGTCGACGATCACGAGTGGGACGGTGGTGTCGGTCATGCGCTCAGGGTGCCACGGACACGTCCGGAGAGCAGGGACCCGGAGGGGACGCTCGAACGCGCTTGCATAAAGTGAAGAGGTGAACGGCGACTGGCTCCTCCGCGGCCGAGACGGCCGCCTGACTGTGTACCTGCCGTCGGACGACGCCGTCCTGTGCCGCGCGGAACTCGCCCCGGGCGGCCCGTGGGAGCCACCCCGGAAGATCGGCGGCGACCAGCGGCTGATCCCGGACGCGGCGGTCGGGCAGGGCGCCGACGGCTACGCCCACCTGGTGGCCTGGCGGCCCACCGGGACCGGGCAGGCGGGCCTGGTGCACTCCACCCACTTCCGGCCCCGCCTCGCGCCCCTGGACTGGCAGCCCGTCGGCCACCCCGACAAGAAGGGCGAGCGCACCGGAACACCGGCCGTCGCCGTCGACGCCCGCGGCCGCGCACACGTGTTCGTGGCCACGGCGGCCGGCGGGATCGGCCTGCTGGCGCAGAAGGAGAAGGGCGGCTGGGAGCCCTGGCGGATGCTGGACACCGAGGAGGAGGCCGGCCGGGCGGGCGTCCGGGGCGCACCGGCGGCCGTCACCGCGGCCTCGGGCCGGGTCGAGGTGTACGCGGCCGTCCCGGGCGGGATCCGGCACTGGGCGCAGCCGGAGCCCGCCGCGCTCCCGGTGCCGGGGGAGTCCGTCGAGGTGCCGGTCCGGCCGGGCACGCTGCACGCGCTGGCCACCTCCGCCGACCGCACCACCTGTTACTTCACCGACGAGCAGGGGGAGTTGTGCGCGTGGCGGCCGGGACAGGAGCCGGTCCCGCTGCTCGCCTCGGCCGGTCCGGGGCCGGTCTCCGCGGTGCGCTGCGTCATCGACGGACACGACTGCACGCTGCTCGCACAGCGGTCCGCGAGCGGCCGGGCCGCCTTCGCCGCCCACCCCACCGAGCAGGAAGCCGCCGGCGCCTGGTGGACCGAATCCGGTCCCGCGCTGCCCGTGGACGCCCGGGTCGCGCCGGCCCTGGACGAGCACGGTGAGGTGGTGGCCGCCGCCCTGTCCCCCTCCACCGGCATGCTGCGGCTGACCCGGCGCAAGGACGAACCGGGACTGGCGCTCCGGGCGTGGCAGGAGGTCTGAGCGACGGCGGTGCCCGGCTGGTGCCGACGCCGGAGCCGGATCTCACCCATCTGTCCCACCCGCACTACGGTGCGCGCCAAATACCCGCCGCGGGAAGGGAGTTGCCGGTGACCGAACGTGCCGGAGCGGGCACGGTGCGTCGGAATCCGGCCGGCCGGGCCGGGCGGCCGACGAGCCGGAACGGCCTCACCTGGGCCGATGTGGCTTTGGTGACAGGAGACACACGAGTCCCGTCCAGGGTTGTAGAAAAACGCGCGTGACAAGTCGCACGTGGGTGGAGTCGGGTCCATACGTGAAGGTTCTGTTAGCCTCCTCGCACTTGTTCGAATTACACGGGCGGTTTGTGCTGCCCGCGTCCCGGCCTGCCCGCAGGCCGTGCAACGGGGTTGGGAATGGTGTCGTGAGCAGATCCTCCACGACGGATCTTGTCGTTGTCGGACTCGGTTACGTGGGGCTGCCGTTGGCCCGCTCCGCAGCCGCCGCCGGACTGAGGGTGGTGGGGCTCGACCGCAGCCGCAACGTCGTCGAGGGCCTGAACTCCGGCCGCTCCCACGTGGACGACATCACGGACGCCGAGGTCGCCGCGATGCTCGGACAGGGCTTCACGGCGTCCGACCGGCCCGAGGTGATCGCCGACGCCGCCGCCGTCGTCATCTGCGTGCCCACCCCGCTCACCGAGTACGGCGCGCCCGACCTCGGCGCGGTGCACGCCGCCGTCGAGGACGTCGCCGCCCACCTGCGGGCCGGCACGCTCGTCGTCCTGGAGTCCACGACCTACCCCGGGACCACCGACGAGATCGTCCGGCCCCGCCTGGAGGCCACCGGTCTCACCGTCGGCCAGGACTTCCACCTGGCGTTCTCGCCCGAGCGCATCGACCCGGGCAACGCCTCCTTCGGCCTGGAGAACACCCCGAAGGTCGTCGGCGGCGTCACCGCGGACTGCACCAAGGCCGCCCGCGCCCTCTACGAGCGTTTCGTGGCCCGCGTGGTGGAGGCCAAGGGCACCCGCGAGGCCGAGATGGCGAAGCTGCTGGAGAACACCTACCGGCACGTCAACATCGCGCTCGTCAACGAGATGTCGATGTTCTGCCGGGAGATCGGCGTCGACCTGTGGGACGCGATCCGCTGCGCCTCCACCAAGCCGTTCGGTTTCGCGCCGTTCTACCCGGGCCCCGGCGTCGGCGGGCACTGCATACCCATCGACCCGAACTACCTCTCGTACAAGGTGCGTTCGCTGGGCATCCCGTTCCGGTTCGTGGAGCTGGCGCAGGAGATCAACCAGCGCATGCCCGTGCACGTCGTGAACCGGGCCGCCGACCTGCTCAACGACGAGGGCAAGGCCGTGCGCGGCTCCCGCGTCCTGCTCATCGGCGTCACCTACAAGCCGGACATCTCCGACCAGCGCGAGAGCCCCGCCGTGGCCGTCGCCGAAAACCTGCGGGACCGCGGTGCGGACCTGAGCTACTTCGACCCGCACGTCGACGGCTGGACGGTCGACGGCACCGCTGTCGAGCGGGCCGGCGACTACCTGGCGGCCGCCGAGGCAGCCGACCTGACGATCCTCCTCCAGCCGCACCGGGAGATAGACCTGGACGCGCTGGCCGACCGCGCCCGGAAGCTGTTCGACACCCGGGGCAAGTCCGCCGATCACCCCCGGGTGGTCAAGCTGTGACGACTGAGGATACGTACATACCCGGAGCTGTCGACTCCGGCGGGCGCCGAGGGCACCGCAAGCGCCGGCATCTGAAGGTCTCGTACCTCTTCTTCATCGCCATCGCCGCGTTCATCGCCACCCGGCTCGACTCCGACTCGCTGCACCTGTACTCGATCGGCGCCATGAGCCTGCTGGGCCTGAAGATGTTCGGCGCCCTGTTCTACCGGCCCGCCAAGGCGAACCGCGAGGAACTCGAATACCTCGAGGAGTGCTGGGTCACCGCGGTCATCCCGATCTACAACGAGGACCCGGTGATGTTCGAGCAGGGCATGCGCAGCCTGCTCGCCCAGAGCCGCCTCCCCAACGAGATCCACATCATCGACGACTGCAGCGCCGACTCCGGCGGCATCCGGGCGGCGAAGAGGATGCGCCCCGAGTTCGAGGCGCTCGGCGTCAAGTACACCGTCAGCGTGCAGCCCGAGAACAAGGGCAAGCGCGAGGCGCTGGCGCTCGGCTTCGAGGCCGCGCCGTACTCCGACATCTTCCTGTGCGTGGACTCCGACACCGTGCTCTCCCGGGACACGGTCCGCGAGCTGCTGCTGCCGCTGGCCGACGAGAAGATCATGGCCTCCACCGGCATGGTCCTCGCGCTGAACCACGACAGCAACGTCTTCACCCGGCTGCAGGACCTGCGCTACGGCAACTCGTTCCTCTTCGAACGGGCCGCCTACTCGCGGCTGAAGTCCGTGCTGTGCTGCTGCGGCGCCCTCTCGGCGTACCGCGGCTCGCTGGTGCGCAAGTACCTGCCGGACTTCCTCAACCAGCAGTTCCTGGGCAAGCCGGCCGTCTTCGGCGACGACCGCCGCATGACCAACTACTGCCTGATGGAGGGCCAGGTGGTCTTCCAGGAGACCGCCGTCGGCTACACCGCCGTCCCCGAGAAGCTGCCGCACTTCCTGCGCCAGCAGGTCCGCTGGAACAAGTCGTTCTTCCGCGAGTCCCTGTGGGCCTTCCGGCACCAGAAGAAGTACCGGCCCGCGTTCTGGCTCACCTGCATGGAACTCGGCCTGTGGCTGGTCTTCGGCACGGCCATGTTCTACTCCATGGTCATCCTGCCGATCATGCAGCCGGCCCGGTTCCTGAACCACATCGGGGACTACGCCCTGTTCATGGTCCTCATGGGCTACCTGCGCAACGTCCGCTACCTGGACTTCCCGCGCCGCGGCATGGGCTTCATCAAGCGGTTCGGGATGTTCCTGCTGGCCCCGCTGTACGGCCTGATCCAGCTGTTCCTGCTGACCCCGCTGCGCTTCTACGCGCTGCTCACCCTGCACAAGGGCAGCTGGGGCACCCGGCAGGCCGGTGTCGAGGTGTCGGTGGCCGGTGACCACGAGGCCGACGTCACGGAGATCTTCGAGGAAGAGGACCCGTACTCGGACAAGAAGGTCACCGAGACGCTCCAGCTGATGCGTCTCGAGGGCGTGGCCCTGCGCACCCGGCCCCGCTCGGCCTACATCCCCAGCCAGCCGCAGCCGTTGCCCGGCTACGACGAGCAGGTCCACCAGAACGTGCCGCAGCAGCCGGTCAGCTGGGGCACGCCCGGACAGCCCGGGCCCGCCCCTCAGCCCGCGCAGCAGGCACCGGTGGGGCACGGCTGGCAGGGCGGAGGACCGCAGGGCGCGCCGCAGGGCGGCGGCCGGCCGCAGTGGCAGGGCGACGGCGCCTATCCGCAGCCCCCGCAGCAGCGGCAGCCCTACGCACCGCAGCAGCGGCAGCCGTACCCGCCGCAGCAGCATCCGCAGCAGCAGCACCCCGGGCAGCACCCGCAGCAGCCGCAGGACCCGGGCCTCGGCCCCGACGGGCGCCGGCGGCCCCACCCCGGGCCCGACTGGCCGCAGGACGGCCGCGGCGGCCAGGGCGGCGGCTGGTAGCCGACGGAGCGTCACGGCCCGTACGACGGAACGACGGAAGGGGGGCGGCCTCAGGGCCGCCCCCCTTCCGTCGTTCCGTCGTGTGCCGCCTACTTGTAGTAGGACATGGCCTCCTCGACCGTCACGACCTGGATGTCCCGGTCGGCGATCTCCTGCATCAGCGTGGTGAGCCCCGCCGTGCCGATCTCCGTGCTGGTCTTCGGCGCACCCTCGACGATCTTGTGCAGGCACAGGATGAGCCAGTCGCCGCTGTCCGCGCACCGGTCCAGCTTGCCCCCGGCGTCGGTCAGCTTGGACAGGTTCGTGCCGCCGATGCCCGTGCCGTCCGTGATGCCCGTCAGGGACTTCAGGCGCAGCGGGTTGGCGGGGGCGAAGGACTCGATCGTCTCGGAGATGATCGAGCGGGCCGTGGTGAAGTGCCGGCTCGCGATCAGGTCCACCGGGACGCCGTCGGAGGTCTTCTGGAACGCGCCGTGCGGATACGCGAAGTGCTCGCTGGTGAAGCCGTTGGACACCAGCCACTCGCGCAGCTTGCGGAAGTCCTCGTCGGCCTGTTCCGCCGTCAGCTTGGGATAGCTCGCGGAGTGCGTGGCGTTGGCGTAGGCGTGGCCGCCCATCTCCCAGCCGGAGTAGTTCTGCATCGAGCGCATCTGCTCGACCGACATGAAACTGCCGGTGCCGATCGCGTCGGCGATGTTGTACGACGTGCCCGGGAAGCCGAAGGAGTCCATGACCGGCCGGGCCAGGTCGTGGATCGACTTGTGGGAGTCGTCGAAGGTGATGGAGACGACGCCCTTGGGGAAGGTGTCGGCGGTGTCCGGTATCAGCTCCACCGCCTGCAGCCGGTAGGTCACCGGCCCGCCCGCGTTGTCGTACACGGCGAAGGACATGTCGGTGAAACCGGTCCGCGTGGACGGCTTGCCGGACGCCGAGATGCTGTACTCCCCGGCCGCGGCGCTGACGTCGGCCCACTGCAGGTGGACGGTGACCCACTCACCGGACTGCACGTAGTTAGCCGCGGTCCTGGAATGGGCGTGGAAGGTCCAGGCGAAGTGGTTCTTCAGCGAGCCGCTGCCCAGGTAGAAGACCATCTTGGCGAGGTTGCCGACGTCGTCGACGCGGAACAGCAGCCGGATCATCTTGCCGCTCAGGTCCATCGCGTCCATGCCCGACCGGCGGACGTAGGACTGCTTGCCGCTGCCGTTGGTGGTCACCCGCACGGCCTGCGTGCCGCGCACGAACTGCGAGGAGTCGTTGGCCTCGGCGGACTGGGTGCCCGCGCCGCCCGCGCTCCAGCGGTGCGACTTCTGGAACTGCTCGGACCAGGTGGCCCGGCGGTGCCTGGGCCCGCGGCCCGAAGGGGCATACGGGGGAGGCGTGCTGAGCCCGCCGATGGCCCCCTCGGCCGCCGGTGCGGCGGCCGGCTGCGCGGCCACGTTCCCCAGCCAGGCACCTCCGCCCGCCATGGCGACGCCGCCGGCACCGCCCATGAACAGCGCGGCACGACGGCTCACCACCGGTCGCTCCGTCTTGGCAGCGCGGCCGTGCCCGCTGGACCTCCTCTTTCCCACTCAGGACCCCCGGACCGTGTCGAAGTAGTTCATCCCCCTGCCGGTGAAGTCCTCGACCTGGGTCTGGACCTCCTCGGCGGACAGGGTTTCGTTCGCGTTGTAGTAGAGCCAGTCGACCTTCATGTCCCAGGCCCGTTCGCCCTTGAACGGCAGGTCGATGAACCAGTGGTTGAAGTTCACCGACATGTCCGAGCGGGGGGCGTACTTCCCGCTGCTGGTGAAGAGCTTCTTGCCGTCGAGCCAGTACGCGACGACGCCGTCCTTCACCCGGATCATCACGGTGTGCCACTCGTCGAGGCTCTTGTTGGTCGTCTCGTAGACCCGGTCGTTGGTCTTGTGGTCGTACCAGGTCACGGTGTCCAGCTTGGGACCGGGACGGCCCCAGCCGCCGTTCGGCATGTACTCGTTGTCCAGTTCGCTGTACTTCGAGCCTTTGCCGCCGATGGTGTAGAAGGTCTGGTTGACGTGGTCGCCCGCCTCGCCGGTGGTCGGCTTGTCGCTGAAGCGCATGCGGGCCGCGTACGTGCCCTCACGGAACTTGCTCGCGGCCGTCCCCAGGCTGGCCTGCTTGGTGCCCGCCTCGGTGCCGTCGGTGCTGGCGCGCAACTGGAGGACCTGACCGCCCTCCAGGGCCTCCTCGTCGCCGGGGAAGGTGACGCCGTCGGCCGACCAGGTGCTCTCGATGCCGGGGCCGCCCTTGCTGGTGCGGACCAGCCAGCCGTGCTTGAACAGGGCCGGATCCTTGGCGCCGAGGTAGTCGAAGGTGTCGAACAGCACGCCCTCCGGCGCGGCCGGCAGCGGTTCGTGGCCGGCGTTCACCGTCGCCTTCTTCTTGTTGGCGTCCTGCGGCTTGGTCCCGTCCGGTTCCTCGCCCCAGGCGAGCACGCCCTTGTGGTAGGCGGTGATCGTCTCCGACTCCTGGTAGCTGGTCTTCTCCGCGTCGAAGGAGCGGTCGTCGGACTGCTTCAGCTTCTTGTGGTCGGTGCGGAACAGCTGGACGTCGATGCCCTTGCTGTTGTCCCCGGCCTTCAGCGTCCCGGCGGCCTCGGTGAAGCGCAGCTCCAGATAGCGGTCGGCGGTGTCGGTGGGCTTGTCCATCTCCACCACGCGCCCGGCCAGGTTGGAGCAGCCGTGGACCGTGTTGACGCAGTTGAAGGCGTACGAGGCGGAGTCGTCGGCGGTGAAGTAGTACCGGAGCGTGATGTCGCTCAACGGCACCGGCTTGTCGGTCTTGTTGAAGACCTCCAGCGACGGCTTGGCCACGGCGGCGGTGGCAGGGGTGTCCGTGCGGTAGCGCACGAGCAGGTCCGGCGGGTCCGGGTTCGCGGCCTTCCAGACGGGATAGAGCGCCGTGGCGCCGGCGCCGAGCACGGCCACGATCAGCAGCAGCCGTATCTTCGGCCAAACCCGGCGGCGGGGTGGGCGGCGGCGGGTCGTCGCCACGGCACCTCCTCAGACAGAACAACAACACGCTCCCGCGGGCCCGGCGGAGTGCCGGGGGGCGAGAGCAGTGCAAACAAGTGGTCGGATCGTGTGGAGATCCTATCGGTACGCGTGTGACGAAAGGGGGCGGGTCGCACGGATCGTTACCGTGCGCCCGCCCCCTTCGTGTGGGACGGCTCAGAGGCCCGTCGCTACGCCGGGACGCTCGCGACGCCCGGGGCGAGGAACCGCTTGCCGTTGACCCGCTCGGAGACGCCCTCGCGGTCCAGGTACGGCGTGATGCCGCCCAGGTGGAACGGCCAGCCGGCGCCCGTGATCAGGCACAGGTCGATGTCCTGCGCCTCGGCGACGACGCCCTCGTCGAGCATGAGCCCGATCTCCTGCGCCACCGCGTCCAGCACCCGCGCCCGCACCTGCTCCTCGGTGAGGACGGTGTCCCCCTGCTTCAGCAGCGCGGCGACCTCCGGGTCCAGCTCCGGCTTGCCGCTGTCGTAGACGTAGAAGCCGCGCTTGCCGGCCTCGACGACCCGCTTGAGGTTCGGGGAGACAGTGAAGCGCTCCGGGAAGGCCCGGTTGAGCGTCTCGGAGACGTGCAGACCGATCGCCGGCCCGACCAGCTCCAGCAGCACCAGCGGGGACATCGGCAGACCGAGCGGCTCGACGGCCTTCTCGGCGACCTCGACCGGGGTGCCCTCGTCGATGACGTTCTGGATCTCGCCCATGAAGCGGGTCAGGATGCGGTTCACCACGAACGCCGGGGCGTCCTTGACGAGCACCGCGGTCTTCTTCAGCTTCTTGGCGACACCGAACGCCGTGGCCAGCGAGGCGTCGTCGGTCTGCTCGCCGCGCACGATCTCCAGCAGCGGCAGCACCGCGACCGGGTTGAAGAAGTGGAAGCCGACGACCCGCTCGGGGTGCTTCAGCTTCGACGCCATCTCGGAGACGGACAGCGAGGAGGTGTTGGTGGCGAGGATCGCGTGCGCCGGGGCGACCGCCTCGACCTCGGCGAACACCTGCTGCTTGACGCCCATCTCCTCGAACACGGCCTCGATGACGAAGTCCGCGTCCGCGAAGCCTTCGGCCTTGTCCAGCACACCGGTCACCAGGGCCTTGAGGCGGTTGGCCTTGTCCTGGTTGATCCGGCCCTTGCCGAGCAGCTTGTCGATCTCGGCGTGGACGTAGCCGACGCCCTTGTCGATGCGCTCCTGGTCGATGTCGGTCAGCACGACCGGCACCTCCAGGCGGCGCAGGAACAGCAGCGCGAGCTGGGAGGCCATCAGACCGGCGCCGACGACACCGACCTTGGTGACCGGGCGGGCCAGGCTCTTGTCCGGGGCGCCGGCGGGGCGCTTGCCGCGCTTCTGCACCAGGTTGAACGCGTAGATGCCGGACCGCAGTTCGCCGCCCATGATCAGGTCGGCGAGCGCCTGGTCCTCGGCGTCGTAGCCCTTCTGCAGGTGACCGTCCTTGGCGGCGGCGATGATGTCCAGGGCGCGGTAGGCGGCCGGGGCGGCGCCGTGCACCTTGGAGTCCGCGATCGCGCGGCCCCGGGCGACGGCCTGGTCCCAGCCCTCGCCGCGGTCGATCACCGGGCGCTCGACCGCGATCTCGCCCTTGAGGACGGCCGCGGTCCAGATCAGCGACTGCTCCAGGAAGTCCGCGCCCTCGAAGATCGCGTCGGCGATGCCGAGTTCGTGGACCTGCTTGCCCTTGAGCTGCTTGTTCTGGTTCAGGCTGTTCTCGATGATCACCGAGACGGCCTTGTCGGCGCCGATCAGGTTCGGCAGCAGCGTGCAGCCGCCCCAGCCCGGCACCAGACCGAGGAAGACCTCGGGCAGGGAGAACGCGGGCAGCGCCGCGGACACCGTGCGGTAGGTGCAGTGCAGACCGACCTCGACGCCACCGCCCATGGAGGCGCCGTTGTAGTACGCGAAGGTCGGCACGGCCAGCTTCGACAGCCGCTTGAAGACGTCGTGGCCGCCCTTGCCGATGGCGAGCGCGTGCTCGTGGCGCTTCAGCAGCTCGACGCCCTTGAGGTCGGCGCCGACCGCGAAGATGAACGGCTTGCCGGTGACGCCGACGCCGACGATGCCGCCGTCCGCGGCCTCCTTCTCGACCTGGTCGATCGCGGCGTCGATGTTCGCCAGCGACTGCGGGCCGAGCGTGGTCGGCTTGGTGTGGTCGTGACCGTTGTCCAGCGTGATCAGCGCGAACCGGCCCGCGCCCAGCGGCAGGTCGAAGTGGCGTACGTGCGCCTGGGTGACGACCTCGCCGGGGAACAGCTCGGCCGCACCCTTCAGAAGCTCTGCGGTGGTGCTCACTTGTCCCCCTCGAAGTGCGGGTTCTCCCAGATGACCGTGGCGCCCATGCCGAAGCCGACGCACATGGTGGTGAGGCCGTAGCGGACCTGCGGCTGCTCCTCGAACTGCCGGGCCAGCTGCGTCATCAGCCGGACACCGGAGGAGGCCAGCGGGTGGCCGAAGGCGATGGCGCCGCCGTACTGGTTGACGCGGGCGTCGTCGTCGGCGATGCCGTAGTGCTCCAGGAACGCGAGGACCTGGACGGCGAAGGCCTCGTTGATCTCGAACAGGCCGATGTCGGAGATCGACAGCCCGGCCTGGGCGAGGGCCTTCTCCGTGGCCGGGATCGGGCCGTAGCCCATGACCTCCGGCTCGACGCCCGCGAAGGCGTAGGAGACCAGGCGCATCTTCACCGGCAGGTCGTGCTCGCGGGCGAAGTCCTCGGAGGCGATGAGGGAGGCGGTGGCGCCGTCGTTCAGACCGGCCGCGTTGCCCGCGGTGACCCGGCCGTGCACGCGGAACGGCGTCTTCAGGCCCGCCAGGTTCTCCAGCGTGGTGCCCGGACGCATCGGCTCGTCGGCGGTGACCAGGCCCCAGCCGGTCTCACCGGCCTCCTCGTTGGTACGGCGCACCGAGACCGGCACCAGGTCGGCCTGGATCTTGCCGTTGGCGTACGCCTTGGCGGCCTTCTCCTGCGAGCGGACCGCGTACTCGTCGGCGCGCTGCTTGGTGATGCTCGGGTAGCGGTCGTGCAGGTTCTCCGCGGTCATGCCCATGAACAGGGCGGACTCGTCGACCAGCTTCTCGGAGACGAACCGCGGGTTGGGGTCGACGCCCTCGCCCATCGGGTGGCGGCCCATGTGCTCGACACCGCCCGCGATGGCGACGTCGTACGCGCCGAAGGCGACCGAACCGGCCACCGTGGTGACGGCGGTCAGGGCGCCGGCACACATGCGGTCGATGGAGTACCCGGGGACCGAGGTGGGCAGGCCGGCCAGGATCCCGGCCGTGCGGCCGATGGTCAGGCCCTGGTCACCGATCTGCGTGGTCGCGGCGACGGCGACCTCGTCGATCTTCTTCGGGTCGAGACCGGGGTTGCGGCGCAGCAGCTCCCGGATCGCCTTCACGACGAGGTCGTCGGCACGGGTTTCGTGGTAGATGCCCTTCGGGCCCGCCTTGCCGAACGGGGTGCGGACGCCGTCGACGAAGACGACGTCCCTGACGGTACGAGGCACGATGGCTCTCCTCCAGGGTGCGGGATGGCACTGCTGCGGCACGCCAGCACTGAGCGCGCGCTCAGGCCCATGCTACTTGTGGGTAACGTAGCTGCCCAGTCCCGCCGCTCCAAGCGGCGAAGGTCACACCCGCCCGGCCCACCGGGCCGGGGCCCCGGCGGGCCCCTGCGGTGCCTACGCCTGCTTCGTCCGCAGCGCGTCCACCAGCACCGGCGTCACCAGCTCCACCTGCCACGGACGGGCGCCGTGGCCGGCCAGCGCGGCGGCCACCGACTCGGCGTCCACGTCGGACGGGGGCTCCCAGCACACCCGGCGCACCGTGTCCGGCGTGATCAGGTTCTCCTGCGGCATGTTCAGCCGCTCGGCCAGCGCCGTCACGCCCGCCCGCGCTGCGGACAGGCGGGCCGCGGCGGCCGGGTCCTTCTCGGCCCAGGCGCGCGGCGGCGGGGGACCGGTCACCGGCTGGCCCGGCTGGGGCAGCTGGTGCTCGCTCAGCGACCTCGCCCGGTCCACGGCCGCCTGCCACTGCTCCAGCTGGCGTCTGCTGGTGCGCTGCCCGAAGCCGTTCAGCGCGCCCAGCGCCTGGGCGTCGGCGGGCAGGGCGAGGGCGGCCTCCACGATGGCCGCGTCCGAGAGCACCTTGCCGGGCGAGACGTCCCGCCGCCGGGCGATCCGGTCCCGGGCCAGCCACAGCTCGCGCACCACGGCCATCTGACGGCGCCTGCGCACCTTGTGCATCCCGGAGGTGCGCCGCCAGGGGTCCTTGCGCGGCTCGGGCGGGGGAGCGGAGGCGATCGCGTCGAACTCCTGCCGGGCCCACTCCAGCTTGCCCTGGCGGTCCAGCTCCTTCTCCAGCGCGTCGCGCAGGTCGACCAGCAGCTCCACGTCGAGGGCGGCGTAGCGCAGCCAGGGCTCGGGCAGCGGCCGGGTGGACCAGTCGACGGCGGAGTGGCCCTTCTCCAGGACGTAGCCGAGCACGTTCTCCACCATCGCGCCGAGGCCGACCCGGGGGAAGCCGGCCAGGCGCCCGGCCAGCTCGGTGTCGAAGAGGCCGGTCGGCCGCATCCCTATCTCGCGCAGGCAGGGGAGGTCCTGGGTGGCGGCGTGCAGCACCCACTCGACGCCGGTCAGTCCTTCGCCCAGGCCGGAGAGGTCGGGGCAGGCCACGGGGTCGATCAGCGCGGTCCCGGCGCCGTCGCGGCGCAGCTGGACCAGATAGGCGCGCTGGCCGTACCGGTAGCCGGAGGCGCGCTCGGCGTCCACGGCGACCGGACCGCTGCCGGACGCGAAGGCGGCGACCACGTCGGCCAGCGCGGTCTGGTCCGCGACGACGGGCGGGATGCCCTCCCGTGGTTCGAGCAAGGGTGTCGGCGCCTCCGTAGCAGAAGAATTGCCGTCGTCCGGAGGAGCGCCTCCGGTGGTTCGCAGTGAGCTGTCTGCTGCGGTGTCGTGGGCGTCGGTCACCTGTCAAGAGTATCGGTGCCACGAGGGCGCCCGCCGACGGAACGTTCCGTCGGCGGGCGCCAGGGTCGTGATCCGGTCGGGGCGGGGGGTCGGGACGGGCGGGGAGAACGGGGAACGGCGGGGGACGGGACCGGGAGGAGCGGAAGGGGACGGCCGGGGTCAGTGGATGATGCCGGTGCGCAGGGCCACGGCCACCATGCCCGCGCGGTCACCGGTGCCCAGCTTGCGGGCGATGCGGGCGAGGTGGCTCTTGACGGTCAGCGCGGACAGGCCCATCGAGACGCCGATCGCCTTGTTGGACTGGCCCTCCGCCACCAGTCGCAGCACCTCGACCTCACGGCCGGACAGCTCGCGGTAGCCGCCCGGGTGGCTCGGGGCACCCGGGGGGCGGCGGTGCAGACGGGCCGCGGCGGCACCGATGGGGGCGGCACCGGGCCGGGTGGGGAGCCCGAGGTTGGTGCGGGTGCCGGTGACGACGTAGCCCTTCACTCCGCCGGCCAGCGCGTTGCGCACGGCGCCGATGTCGTCGGCGGCGGACAGGGCCAGCCCGTTGGGCCAGCCCGCGGCGCGGGTCTCGGACAGGAGGGTGAGGCCGGAACCGTCCGGCAGATGGACTTCGGCGACGCAGATGTCGCGGGGGTTGCCGATGCGGGGACGAGCCTCCGCGACGGACGAGGCCTCGATCACGTCGCGTACACCGAGCGCCCACAGGTGGCGGGTGACGGTGGAACGCACGCGGGGGTCGGCCACGACCACCATGGCGGTCGGCTTGTTCGGGCGGTAGGCGACCAGGCTTGCGGGCTGCTCGAGGAGAACGGACACCAGGCCTCCTGGGGTGCGGGACGGGGCCGGCTCGTGGGGGGTGAAGCCGGGACGAACCGTGCTTTCAAGGTCACAGTCGTCTTCGGCATCGAACCCGGTCTCCTTTAGAAAATGATCACTTTTCAGTGAGTAACAATCCGTGCAATTCGGACACACTGTCGATCATTCGAAGATCGAACGGTTTCGGACGGCGTCGCAACGCTTCCGAAAGTGGCCGTATCGACAAAGTGACGCGCGGCAGGCCGGGCCGGGTCCACCGCCGGACGCGGGGGCCGGGGAGCCCCGTGGGGACCTCAGCGCGACTGCGGACCCCGCCGCTGCGGGAGCGTCACCACGGACGCGTCCCCGGGCGCCGCCGGCGGCAGGCCCGCCACCTGCGCCAGCAGGTCGCACCACGACACCAGGTGGGTCGCCGTGTCCGGCACCCCGCCCAGCCCCTCCCGGGGCGTCCACGAGGCACGGATCTCGATCTGCGAGGCCGACGGGCGCTCGGACAGCCCGCCGAAGTAGTGCGAGCCCGCGCGCGTGACGGTGCCGCTCGCCTCGCCGTACGACAGGCCGCGCGCGGACAGCGCCCCCGTCAGCCAGGACCAGCACACCTCGGGCAGCAGGGGGTCCGCCGCCATCTCCGGCTCCAGGTCGGCGCGCACCAGCGTCACCAGCCGGAAGGAACCCCGCCAGGCGTCGTGCCCCGCCGGGTCGTACAGCAGCACCAGCCGGCCGTCGGCCAGGTCCTCGTCCCCGTCGACGACCGCCGCCTCCAGCGCGTACGCGAAGGGCGCCAGCCGCTTCGGCGGGGGCGTAGGGTCGATCTCGATCTGCGGCCGCAGCCGCGCGTTCCGCAATGCCTCCACCGCCGACCGGAAGGGTGGGGGGAGCGCGCCCTCCTGCCCGAGGTCGCCCTCGGTGCCCTTCGGTTCGTCCATTCCGCCAGCGCCGTCCGACAGTCGTCCCTGAGCCGCAGCCATGCGGGGAAGATTAAGGGGAAGCGGGCCCCGGCGCAGGGAGGGACACCCGCCCCGCGGGACGCTGTCCGGATCATGGTGAGCGACCGGGCGGCGACCGGTCGGCAACGGGGGGAGCGGGCGGGCGGCGACCGGGGGAGCGGGCGGGCGCGTGACCCCCGCCACCCGGGACGCCCGGCGGCCGCCGGTCCCCCGCGACATGCGAGACTTGCCGGTGTGAGTGCCAACCTGAGCCCGATGGGCGACCAGCCGACTTCGACGTACGACAGTGCCTTCCTCAAGGCGTGCCGGCGTGAGCCGGTGCCGCACACCCCGGTGTGGTTCATGCGGCAGGCCGGGCGCTCACTGCCCGAGTACCGCAAGGTGCGCGAGGGCATCGGGATGCTCGAGTCCTGCATGCGCCCCGACCTGGTCACCGAGATCACGCTGCAGCCGGTGCGCCGCCACCACGTCGACGCGGCGATCTTCTTCAGCGACATCGTCGTGCCGCTCAAGGCCATCGGCATCGACCTCGACATCAAGCCCGGCGTCGGCCCGGTCGTCGAGCAGCCGGTCCGCACCCGCGCCGACCTCGACCGGCTGCGCGACCTCACGCCGGAGGACGTGCCCTACGTCACCGAGGCGATCGGCCAGCTCACCCGCGAGCTCGGCAGCACCCCGCTGATCGGCTTCGCCGGAGCGCCGTTCACCCTGGCGAGCTACCTCATCGAGGGCGGCCCGTCCCGCACCTACGAGAACGCCAAGGCGATCATGTACGGCGACCCGGAGCTCTGGGCCGACCTGCTCGACCGCCTCGCCGCCATCACGACCGCCTTCCTGGAGGTCCAGATCGCGGCCGGCGCCTCCGCCGTCCAGCTGTTCGACTCCTGGGCCGGCGCGCTCGCCCCGGCCGACTACCGCCGCTCGGTGCTGCCCGCCTCGGCGAAGGTCCTCGACGCGGTCGCCCACCACGGCATCCCCCGCATCCACTTCGGCGTCGGCACCGGCGAGCTCCTCGGCCCGATGGGCGAGGCCGGCGCGGACGTCGTCGGCGTCGACTGGCGCGTCCCGATGGACGAGGCCGCCCGCCGCGTCGGCCCCGGCAAGGCGCTCCAGGGCAACCTCGACCCGACCGTGCTGTTCGCCGGGCGGGAGGCCGTCGAGGCGAAGACCCGCGAGGTCCTCGCCCAGGCCGAGGGCCTGGAGGGCCACATCTTCAACCTCGGCCACGGCGTCATGCCGAACACCGACCCCGACGCCCTGACCCGCCTGGTCGACCACGTCCACACGGCGACGGCCCGCTAGGGCCTCTCGCTCGGCACACGGCACGCCCCCGCTCCCGCGCCTCCGCGCGCGCCGGACGCGGGGGTGTGCCGTCCGCGTCCCCCCCAACTCCCCCTGGCGCACGGTGACTCGGGAACCAGGAGGTCTCGTGGCCGGGTGGGCCCGCCGGTGTACGGTGCCGTCCGACGGACGGAGTGAACGCATGAGCGAGCGCAGGGACGAACCGAGCGAGGTGCTCGACAGCCCCACCGGCTGGGTGGCCGGCCATGTACGCCGGTACGTGGAGAGCGACGGTGCCCGCGGACACATCTGGTACGGGAAGCCGACGCTGCTCCTCACCACCCGGGGACGCCGGTCCGGCGTCCTGCGGCGCACCGGGCTGATCTACGGGGAGGACGCGGGCAACTACGTCGTCGTCGGCTCCAACGGCGGATCCGACCGGCACCCCCACTGGTACCTCAACGCGCTGGCCGAGCCCCGGGTGCGGGTGCAGGTGGCCGCGGAGTCCTTCGACGCGGTCGCCAGGGAGGCGGAGGGGGAGGAACGGGACCGCCTGTGGGAGGCGATGGCCGTGATCTTCCCGCAGTACCTGAGCTACCGGAAGCAGACCGACCGGCGGATGCCCGTCGTCGTGCTGGAGCCGCGGCGGTCCGCCGGGCAGTGACGGCCTCAGCGCGCCCGGCGTCCGAAGAGGATGCCCGGGGGTTCCGGGGGCGGTGGCGTGCCGGGTTTCAGGGGCCAGGCCAGGAGCATGCCGACGACGAACCCGGCGACGTGCGCCACGTAGGCGACGGTGACGGTCGCGGAGACGCCCTGGCCGGCGGAGTAGAGGGCCTGGAGGACGAACCAGGACCCCAGGACGATCCAGGCCGGCAGCCGCAGCGGCAGGAAGATCAGGAAGGGCACGAGGACCCACACGCGCGCCCTCGGATACAGCACCAGGTAGGCGCCGAGAACCCCCGCCACCGCCCCCGAGGCGCCCACCAGGGGGTCGTCCGAGCCCGCGTAGAGCAGGGCGAAGGAATAGGACGCCGCGTAGCCGCAGACGACGTAGAACAGCAGGTACCGCACGTGTCCCATGCGGTCCTCGACGTTGTTGCCGAAGATCCACAGGAAGAGCATGTTGCCCAGCAGGTGCAGCCAGCCGCCGTGCAGGAACATCGACGTCAGCACGCTCAGCTCGGGCGACTTGGTGTAGCCGGGCGGGCCGATCACGCAGCCCGGCCCCTGGGGTCCCACGCCGGTGTCGCCGGTGGGGACCAGGTTCGGCAACCGGTGGTGGATCAGCTCGCGCGGCACGAGCGCCCACTGGTCCAGGAACGCCTGGAGACGGCAGAACTGGGCCAGCCCGCCCTCGCCGAGCGCGCCGGGCGTGAGGAACACGAAGACGACGACATTGGCGGCGATCAGCGCGTAGGTGACCCACGCGGTGCGCCGGGCGGGGTTCACGTCATGGACGGGGATGACCACATCCCACCTGTGCCCGGACGGCGACGTGCGAATCCGGCCCGGCGCTGAACACCGCCGTCCGGCGGTGCGTATCCCTCCTCAACCGCCCGCGGCGCGGGGAAGGGGCCGTGGGGCCGACGTGAGGAACAGACGATGAACGACCGTGGTACGGCTGCGATGCACGCGTTGCCCGACGGCGAGGCGGAGCTCACGCTCGTGGTGCGGCTGCCCTGGGAGGACGTGGCGCGGCTCGGCCAGGAGGCGGGGCGGCTGGCCGCGCAGATGCAGCGGCCGGTGACCCTGGACGAGGCGGTCGGCCACCGCCTGCGCTCCGCGCGGGCCGCCGCCGCGCACGCCAAGCCTGCAGGGGAGCAGCCGCCGCCGGCCGTGCCCGCCGGGACGGCCGGGGCGCCGGTGTCGTCGGCCTCGGTGTCCTCGCTGCCGTCCCGGCCGCCGTCGGAGCAGGCCCGGCAGGCCATCGAACGCATCAACGGCTCCGCCTGAGCCTCTCCGGGCGCCCCTCGTCCGAATCAGGCCGGTCACCGGCCCCCGCCCCGCCCCTCACCGGCCCCCGCCGGGCTCCCGGCCCGCCGCACCCCGGTCCGTGGGGCCGCTGCGGGGCGGCGGCCGACCGGAGCAGGGCGTCCGGGGCGTCGTCGTCACCGGCCGGCGGCGCGCAGCTTCGACGTGGCCTTGCGGGCCGCCACCTGCACCGGGTCCCACGTCGGGGAGAACGGCGGGGCGTAGCCGAGGTCGAGGGCGGTGATCTGCTCCACCGTCATCCCGGCCGTCAGGGCGACCGCCGCGGTGTCCACCCGCTTGCCCGCGCCCTCGCGGCCGACGATCTGCACGCCGAGCAGGCGGCCGGTGCGCCGCTCGGCGAGCATCTTCACGGTCATGGGGGAGGCGCCCGGGTAGTAGCCCGCCCGGCTGGTCGACTCGACGGTGACCGCCTCGAACCGCAGCCCCACCCGCAGGGCGTCCTTCTCGCGCAGACCGGTGCGCGCGATCTCCAGGTCGCAGACCTTGCTGACCGCCGTCCCCACCACACCGGGGAACGTCGCGTAGTCGCCGCCCGCGTTGGCGCCGATGATCTGGCCGTGCTTGTTGGCGTGCGTGCCCAGCGGGATGTGCCGTTCCTGGCCGGAGACCAGGTCGAGCACCTCCACACAGTCGCCGCCCGCCCAGATGTTCTCCTGGCCGCGCACCCGCAGGGACCGGTCGGTGAGGAGCCCGCCGTGCTCGCCCAGGGGCAGGCCCGCCGCCCGCGCGAGGCCCGTCTCCGGCCGGACGCCCATCCCCAGCACGACGACGTCCGCCGGGAACTCGGCGTCCCCGGTGGTGACCGCCCGCACCGAGCCGTCCCCGCCGGTGAGCAGCCCGGTCACCTCGGCGTCGTTGACCATGGTGATGCCCATGCCCTCCATGGCCCGGCCCACCAGCTCCCCCATGTCCGGGTCGAGGGTGGCCATGGGCTGCCGGCCGCGGTTGACGACCGTCACCTCGTAGCCCCGTTTGATCATGGCCTCGGCCATCTCGACGCCGATGTATCCGGCACCGACCACCACCGCGCGGCGGCCGCGTGTGCGGGACAGGGTGTCGAGCAGCGCCTGCCCGTCGTCGAGGGTCTGCACCCCGTGCACGCCGGGGGCGTCGATGCCGGGCAGGTCCGGACGGACCGGCCGGGCACCCGTCGCGATCACCAGCTTGTCGTACGAAGTCCAGGACTCCGCCCCGGAGTCCACGTCCCGCGCGCGCACGCGCCCCCCGGCGACGTCGATCTCCGTGACCTCGGTGCGCATCCGCAGGCCGATGTCCCGCGCGCGGTGCTCGTCGGCGGTGCGGGCGATGAGCCGGTCGCGTTCCGGCACGTCACCGCTGACCCAGTACGGGATGCCGCACGCCGAGTAGGAGGTGAAGTGGCCGCGTTCGAACGCCACGATCTCCAGCTCGTCCGGGCCCTTCAAGCGGCGGGCCTGGGACGCCGCGGACATTCCCGCGGCGTCCCCGCCGATCACGACCATCCGTTCGCGCGCACCGCGCCCCTGACTCGTGTTCATGCCCCCACGCTACGGGGACCCGAGCGCGCGCCGGGCCGCCGGTTCAGTCCTCGTCGCCGGGCCGCTGAGGCTCGCCGCCCGGGCGGGTGACCGGCGGCGCCGTCGGGAGCGGACCCGGGACGCCGGGGGCGGCGGGCGCGGGACGCGGGCGGCGCCGCAGGAGCGGACGGACGGCCTTGCGCCACAGCAGCGCGAGCAGCGCGGCCATCACGGCGAACGGCAGAACGGCGCCCAGCCCGACGGTGATCCAGCGCAGCAGGGTGAGGAACGCCTTCCAGCCGCCCGCGAGCGCGTCCAGGAAGCCGGGGTCGTCGTCCTCGCCGGCCTCCTCCTGCACGGGCTTCTCGGACAGGGTCAGGGTGAGGGTGGCCAGGCTGGTGCGGTCCTTCAGGGACTCCTGCTGCGCGAGCAGGGCCTCCAGGTCGGCCTGACGGGTGCTCAGCTCGCCCTCCAGGGTGACCACGTCGCTCAGCTTCGTGGCCCGGTCCATCAGCTCCCGCACCCGCGCCACGCTGGCGCGCTGGGTCTTGATCCGGCTCTCCACGTCGACCACCTGACCGGTGACGTCCTCCGCCTTCGCGGTGCGCCGCACCAGGGTGCCGGTGCCCTCCAGTCCGGACAGCACCTCGGCGTACTCGGCGACCGGCACGCGCAGCACCACGCGCGTGTGCTCGTGGCCGTCGCCGTCCCGGTTCGTGGTCTCGTCGCCGATGTAGCCGCCCGCGTTCTCGGTGGTGGTGCGGACCTCCTCCAGCGCCTTCGGGACGTCCTCGACCCGGACCGTCAGGGACGCCGTGCGGATGACGTGGCTCGCGGCGGGCCGCGGCGGGGCCGCCGACCGCGCGGCCTCCGGGGAGCTCCCGGGCGCGCCCTGCTTCGCGTCCCCGGTCGCCGCCTGTTCGTCGGCGCCCGCGTCGGCCCGCGCCCCGGCGGCTCCGTCGGAAGCGGTCGCCCCGCTGTCGCTGCCGCCGCTGCATCCGGTGACGGCGAGGGCCGCGGCGAGCAGGACCCCGGCCAGGACGTGGGCCGGCCGTGCGGACGTGTGTATGCGCATCTGGGTTTTCCCCCCGGGTGGTGATCTCCGACGTTCCTTCGACGCCGCCGGGCCGCGAAACGTTTGCGGCGGACGGTCCCGAAGCGGTCACGGTCGGGACTCGGCAGGGCCACATGGCCCTGGCCGGGGAGCGTCCCGCGTCTGAGAGGGTGGAGGCATGAGCGCAACGAGTACCGGACCCCGGCAGCGGGTGGTCGTCGTCGGAGGGGGCATCGCCGGGCTGGCCGCCGCACACCGGCTCCAGGAGCGCGGTGCCCGCGTGACGGTGCTGGAGGCTTCCGGACGGGTCGGCGGCAAGCTGCTGCCGGGGGAGATCGCGGGTGCGCGCGTGGATCTCGGCGCCGAGTCGATGCTGGCCCGCCGCCCCGAGGCGGTGGCGCTCGCCCGCGAGGTGGGCCTCGCCGGCCGGCTGCGGCCGCCGGCCACCGCGACCGCCTCGCTGTGGACCCGCGGTGCCCTGCGCCCCATGCCCAAGGGGCACGTCATGGGCGTCCCCGGCACGGCCGCCGCCCTGGCCGGGGTGCTGTCCGACGAGGGCCTGGCCCGCATCGGGCGCGACGCGGACCTGCCGCGCACCGAGGTCGGCGAGGACGTCGCGGTCGGTGCGTACGTGGCCGCCCGGCTCGGCCGCGAGGTCGTGGACCGGCTGGTCGAGCCGCTGCTGGGCGGCGTGTACGCGGGCGACGCCTACCGGATCTCGATGCGGGCGGCGGTGCCGCAGCTGTTCGAGGCGGCCCGCACCCACACCTCGCTCACCGAGGGCGTCCGCGCGATCCAGGAGAGGGCCGCGGCCGCGCCCCGGACCGACCCGGTGTTCATGGGCATCGAGGGCGGGGTCGGCAGCCTCCCGCTCGCCGTCGCCGCGTCCCTGCGGTCCCGCGGCGCGGAGATCCGCACCGGGACGCCGGTCACCGGACTGCGCCGCGAGCCCGGCGGGGGCTGGCGGATCGTCACCGGCGACGAGCAGCTGACCGCCGACGCCGTCGTCGTCGCGGTGCCCGCGCCGGCCGCCGCCCGGCTGCTGCGCGGTGAGGCACCTGCGGCCGCCGCCGAACTGGCGGGCGTCGAGTACGCCTCCATGGCCCTGATCACCCTCGCCTTCCGCCGCGACGCCGCCGCCCTGCCCGACGGGAGCGGCTTCCTGGTGCCGCCGGTCGACGGCCGCACCGTCAAGGCCGCCACCTTCGCCTCGCAGAAGTGGGGCTGGATCGCCGCCGGGAACCCCGACGTGGCCGTGGTGCGCACCTCCGTCGGCCGGCACGGCGAGACGGAGATCCTGCGCCGCGACGACGCCGACCTCGTCGAGGTCTCCCGGCACGACCTGAAGGCCGCCACCGGCCTGGACGCCACGCCCGTGGCCACCCGGGTCACCCGGTGGGACGACGGCCTGCCCCAGTACCCCGTCGGCCACCACGCGCGCGTGGCGCGCGTCCGCGGACACCTCGCCGCCCTGCCCGGCCTCGCCGTGTGCGGGGCGGCCTACGACGGCGTCGGGATCCCCGCGTGCATCGCGAGCGCGCACACCGCCGCCGACCAGATCCTCGGTGACCCGCACGCCGTGCGGGACCTCACCGCCGCCCCGGTGCAGAGCCTCCACGCAGGAGCAGGAGAATGAGCAGTATGAGTGACGACGCCACCACCCCCGCAGCCGACCGGATCCCGAACAAGGGCAAGCTGGCCAGGGACCTCAACGAGGTCATCCGCTACACCCTGTGGTCCGTCTTCAAACTGAAGGACGTGCTGCCCGAGGACCGCGCCGGATACGCGGACGAGGTCCAGGAGCTGTTCGACCAGCTCGCCGCCAAGGACGTCACGATCCGCGGCACCTACGACCTCTCGGGCCTGCGCGCCGACGCCGACCTGATGATCTGGTGGCACGCGGAGGACAGCGACCTGCTCCAGGAGGCGTACAGCCTGTTCCGGCGCACCCGCCTGGGCCGTGCCATGGAGCCGGTGTGGTCGAACATGGCGCTGCACCGCCCCGCCGAGTTCAACCGCTCGCACATCCCGGCGTTCCTCGCCGACGAGACGCCCCGCAACTACGTGAGCGTCTACCCGTTCGTGCGCTCCTACGACTGGTACGTGCTGCCCGACGAGGACCGTCGCCGGATGCTCGCCGACCACGGCAAGATGGCCCGCGGCTACCCCGACGTGCGCGCCAACACGGTCGCCTCGTTCGCCCTCGGCGACTACGAGTGGATCCTCGCCTTCGAGGCCGACGAGCTCCACCGCATCGTCGACCTGATGCGCCACCTGCGCGGCTCCGAGGCCCGGCTGCACGTCCGCGAGGAGATCCCGTTCTACACGGGCCGTCGCAAGGACATCTCCGAACTGGTCGCCTCCCTCGCCTGATCAGGCGGCGGGCCGTGGCGCGGGCGATCCGCCGTCCCGCCCGGCCGCCGGCCTCGGGCGCGGTTCCGGGCGCGGCGCGCACGACGCGCGCCGCCCCGGGACCCGGCCGTGCAGGAGATACGCCTCCACGTGCCCGTTGACGCAGGCGTTCGGCCCGCCCGCGAGGCCGTGGGTGCCCGCGTCGCGTTCCGTCACCAGCGCCGAGCCCGCCAGCCGGCGGTGCAGCTCCAGGGCGCCGGCGTAGGGGGCGGCCGCGTCCCGTTCGGCGGCCAGGATCAGGGTCGGCGGCAGTTCACCCGGCCCGGTGCGCACGTCGAGCGGCTGCTGCCGGGGCGCCTGCCAGAAGGCGCATGGCAGGTTGGCCCACACGTTGTCCCACGTCTCGAAGGGCGCGGTGCGGGCCAGCCGGGTGTTGTCCCGGTCCCACACCGCCCAGTCCGTGGGCCAGGGCGCGTCGTTGCACTCCACGGCGAGGTACACGGCCCGCGCGTTCTCCGTCTCCGCCGCCGCCTCCGGGTGCGGCTCCGCCTGCTCGATCAGCGGCTCGGGGTCGCCCCCGAGGTAGGCCGACAGGGCGTGCGCCCGGTGCGGCCAGTGGTCGTCGTAGTACGCGGCCTGCAGGAACGCCCCCTGCAGCTGTCCCGGCCCGACCCTGCCGCCCGCCGGTTCCTCCGCGAGGCGGGCGCTCACCCGGTCGTAGCTGCGCTGCACGGCCCCGGCGGTGGTGCCCAGCCCGTACACGGCGTGGTGCCGGGCCACCCACGCCCGGAAGTCCGCCCAGCGGTCCTCGAACGCCGCCGACTGCTGAAGGTTGTTGCGGTACCAGATCCGTTCCGGGTCCGGGTTCACCGCCGAGTCGAACACCATCCGCCGCACATGGCCGGGGAACAGCGTGGCGTACAGCGCCCCGAAGTAGGTGCCGTACGACGACCCCATGAAGGTCAGCCGCCGCTCGCCGAGGGCGGCCCGCAGCACGTCCAGGTCGCGGGCGTTGTTGAGGGACGTGTAGTGGCGCAGCGCCTCGCCCGTCCGCTCGGCGCAGCCCCGCGCGTGGGCCCGGGCCCGGGCGATCCGCTCGCGCTTGTACGCCTCCGAGGGGTGCACCGGGGCCTGGGTGGGCCCCTGCACCATGTCCTCGGGCTTCCGGCAGGACAGCGGTGCCGACGGGCCCACGCCGCGCGGGGCGTAGCCGACCAGGTCGTAGGCCGCAGCGAGGCGTTTCCACTCGGGGATCATGCCGACGAGGGGGAAGTACAGGCCGTTGGCGCCCGGCCCGCCCGGGTTGTGCACCAGGGCGCCCTGGCGGGGCACCGGCTGCCGGTCGTCGCCGGGGTCCTTGCCGGTGGCGGGGATCCGGCTGACGGTGAGGTCGATCTGCTCGCCGTGCGGACGCGCGTAGTCGAGCGGCACCCGGACGGTGCCGCACCGCAGGGTGCCCGGCAGGTCCTCGGCGTCCGGACATCTGCCGAACGTGATGCCCTCGGCGGCGGCCCGGGCGGCGGCCACCGCGGTGCCGCGCAGCTCGGCGGCGCCCGGACCGCCCAGGGCCGCGGGGGAGCCGCCGGCCGGAGCGGCGGCCAGGGCGGTGAACAGCAAGGACCCGGCGGCCACATGGACGGCGGCATGTCTCATCGGGTGTCCCTTCGGCGCACGACGGGGTGACGGGCGTGACGCGCGGGGCGGACCCGTCCGTCGGAAGGGATGCTTGGGCCGGCCGCCGGCGAAGGCAAGCACCGGCCGCGGGTGTTGCGGTCAGTGCCCCCGTGCGCCCCCGCCGCCCCGGCCGGAGACCGTCCGCCCGTGCTCGCCGTGTGCGAAGGCCGCACGCAGGTCCGGTTCGCCCACCGCGCGGACGCCGTGCACGGCGACCGAGGTGAGGTAGGCGCGGTCGTCGCCCGTGCCGTCGCCGACCGCCCGCAGCGTGCCCAGCGCCCGCTGCCCGGCCGGGGACGCCCAGCGTGCGTACGGGTGGACCTCGACCCGGGCCATGGCCAGGCAGCTCAGGGTGAGGGTGAGCGGCAGCGCGAACCACAGCGCCACCAGGTGGCGCGGGACGTCCGCCGGGACGGGCAGCAGCAGCGCGGTCACCGCCAGGACGAGCACCACCGGCACGGCCAGCCGCACCTGGCGTACCGCGCCGGCGATCGAGGTGGCCGCCGTGTCGGGCACCGCGAGCCCCGCCCCGACCAGCCGGTCGGCGATTCCGCGCACCGGCTCCGCGGTCGCCGCGGCGTCCCGGACCGGCGCTATCGGGGACTGCCCCTCCGGCCCGATCGCCCCTATCACCGACCGCTCCATCTCGTCCCGGCCGCAGGGGTCGACCACGGTCGCCCACCCGGTGTGCGCCAGCAGCAGCCGGCGCTGGCGGGCCATGGAGACCAGGGTGACGTCGGCGACCCGGCGCGGCCCGCCGGACAGGAACGCCGCCTCGTACAGCGTCAGGGCGCGGTCCCCCGCACCGGCCGTGCGGGCACGGTCGGCGGCCGCCGCACGGACCGCGGCCAGGCACAGCCGCGTGCACGTCACACCGGCGACGACCCAGGCCGGCAGCAGGAGAAGCACCCAGAACATGGATTGTTTGTAAGTGAACCGGTCGCGGAAACACCATGCCTTGTTCACCATCCGGACCCAGTGTTGCCGGTCCGTGATGTTCCGTTTCCGGACCGCCCTCGCGCTCCTTCGGCGTGCTCCGCGGCTCAGCGGCGCAGCAGGGCCCGGCGCGTCGCCCGGGCCAGGCGCACCGCCGGGCGGCGGGAGCGGGGCCGGGAGCCCGACCGCTCCCGCCACCACTCGCGCAGCTCCCGGCGCGCGCGGGCGTCCTCGGGGCGGCCGGCCGTCAGGAGGTGCTCGGCGAAGTCCAGGGCGTCCTGCCGGTAGCCGCCGGACATGGGGTGGGCCTGTGCGTAGGCGAGGAACGCGGGCCGGTACCGCGCGCCCAGCAGCGCCGACACCTCGGGCGCCACCTTGGCGACGACGTCCGCCCGCTTCGCGGCCAGCGCCCGCGCCTGGACGCCGACACGCACCCGGTCGAACCCCTCGGGCGCGGGCGTGCCGGCGACGAGCGCGGACAGCAGGGCGGTCTGCGCCAGCGCGAGCCGCTGCCGGGCGGCTCCGGCCGCCGGCGGCACGGAGTCCGGGGCCGGGGCGGGCGTCGGGGCCGGCGTCGGGGGAGCGGCCGGGCGGGCGGCGGCGGACCGCCGGGCCGCGCCCTTGTCCAGGGCCTCGCGCACCGCGTCCAGCTCGGCCCGCAGCTCCGACGGTGCGGGGAAGTTCTCGTCCCGCTCCAGCAGCACGCCCGGAGGCGAGGTGCGGGAGGCGAGGTCGGCGAGGATGTCGAGCACCGGCCGCGGGACGGGATGGGCGTGGCTGTCGTGCCACACGCCGTCCCGCTCGAAGCCGCCGGCGACGTGGACGTAGGCGATGGCCTCCAGCGGCAGGGCGGCGAGAGCCTCGGCGGGGTCCTCGCCACGGTTGACGTGGTTGGTGTGCAGGTTGGCGACGTCGATGAGCAGCCGCACGCCGGTGCGGTCGGCCAGCTCGTACAGGAACTGGCCCTCGGTCAGTTCGTCGCCCGGCCAGGACAGCAGGGCGGCGATGTTCTCCAGGGCGAGCGGGACCGGCAGGGCGTCCTGCGCGACGCGGACGTTCTCGCACAGCACGTCGAGCGCGTCCCGGGTGCGCGGCACGGGCAGCAGGTGCCCGGCCTCCAGACGCGGGGAGACGGTCAGCGGCCCGCCCGCGCGGACGAAGGCGATGTGTTCGGTGACCAGCGGTGCCCGCAGGGCGGCGGCCCGCTCGGCGAGGGCGTCGAGCCGCCCGGGGTCCGGCCGGTCGGCGCCGCCGAGGCCCAGCGAGACACCGTGCGGCACCACGGTCACCCCGCGGTCGCGCAGCCGCAGCAGCGACTCGGGCAGATGTCCGGGGCAGACGTTCTCGGCCACGACCTCGACCCAGTCGATCCCCGGCATCGCCTCGACGGCGTCCGCGATCTCCGGCCGCCAGCCGATCCCCGTCCCCAGTCGCTGCCGCATCGTCCCCTCCTCCACCCGGCCCCCGGTCGTCCGGCGGCCGGCCCCCGATGTGTTCCGGCCCCCGCCGGACGTCCCGTGCGGACGTGACGGGGGTATCGCCCCGCGGCGGGGACACGAACCGTCCGGCGGGCACCTTCAGAGGAACATTTGAGCTTCGGAGGGCGGGGCGGAGCAGCGGACCGGCAGGGGGACGCGGTCGCCCCCCTGCCGGCCCGGGCGGTCACGCCAGCGCGAAGTAGCGCGCCCACACATAGACGGCCGCCAGCGACACCGTGACGGCGGTGACGACCAGTCCGTAGCGGCTGAACTGCCAGAACGAGATGTGGTGGCCGGAGCGCTCGGCTATCCCGATGACGACCACGTTCGCCGAGGAGGCGATGATCGTCGCGTTGCCGGCGAGGTCCGCGCCGAGGGCGAAGGACCACCACAGCATGCCCGCCTCCGCGGTGCCGCCGGCCGCGTTCACGATCTCCTCGACGATCGGGCTGACCGACGCGACGAAGGGGATGTTGTCGATGAGCGCGGACGGCACCACCGAACCGAACACCAGGGCCATCGAGGTGGCGAACAGGTTCCCGCCGGTGGCCTCGGCCGCCGCTTCGCCCAGGTCGCCGATGACGCCCATGTTCACCATCGCCCCGACCATGACGAACAGTCCGGTGAAGAACGCCAGCGTCTCCCACTCGACGTCCTTCATGACCTCACCGGTGTTCAGCCGGGACACCGCGAGGAGCAGCAGACCGCCGCTGATGGCGATCACCGAGGGCTCCAGATCCAGCCAGGTGTGCAGCACGAAGGCGACCATCACGACGCCCATCACCGCGCCGCTGATGGCGAGCAGCCGGCCGTCCTTGATGGCGTCGCGCGGGTCGAGCTCCATCACGGACGCCACGCGCTCGGGGTCGTAGGTGAACGCTTTGCGGAACATGACCCGGGCCATCAGGATGAACACGATCATCAGCACGATGACGATCGGTGTCATGTGGATCAGGAAGTCGTTGAAGCTCAGACCCGCGCGTGAGCCGATCATGATGTTGGGCGGGTCGCCGATGAGGGTGGCCGCGCCGCCGATGTTGCACGTCATCACCTCGGCGATGAGGTACGGCACCACGGGCAGCCCGAGGCGGTTGCAGACCAGGATCGTCACCGGCGCGACCAGCAGCACGGTCGTGACGTTGTCCAGCCAGGGGGAGAACACGGCCGTCACCAGGATGAGCAGCACCATCAGCCGGTACGGTTTGCCGCGCGCGCGGCGCGCCGCCCAGATCGCGATGTACTCGAAGACGCCGGTCTGTTTCAGCACCGCGACGATCAGCATCATGCCGAGCAGCAGGACGATGACGTCCCAGTCGATGCCGGCGTCCTTGGAGAAGAAGGCGTGCTCGGGGTCGGTGGCCCCGATGAGCAGCATCAGCACGCCGCCGCCCAGCGCGGCGGCCACCCGGTGGACCCACTCCGTGGCGATCAGTACGTAGACGGCGACGAACACTGCGATCGCCGCCCACGTCAGAACGCTCAACGCGCCACCTGCCCCGTGCCGGCCGGGCCGGATACGGAGGGGATTGGGGTGCGGGTCGACAAGAGGAGGGGTCCGGGAACCGTTCGGGAGTGATCAGGGCGCTGTGGCGCTGCGCGCATGAGCGAGGAGCTCCTCTCGTCGTCCGGGCCCGCAGCACTGCACTGCCGTGCAGCAGCCAGGACCCACGACGACGCCGCTCCCCTGCTCGGGGAGCGGACGGACAGGACGGTGCGGCGCTTCGGCTGTCGCAACCGAGGGCGCCTGCAGACCCGCAAGACGAGCGTTCGCCCTCACCGCACGACGGACACTGTGCTGGGGCGGTGATGTCGTTCCACCCTCTCCCGCGCGCGGGAGCGCGGACCATAAGGGTCAGCACCCAGATGACGGGGGGTGCACCCTGTAGGGGCGATTGGGGGTCAGTCCCCATTGACAGCCAAGTCCGCTTTTTGCCGCCTTGCCGGGCGGCGCGGCCAAGGACACAGTGTGGCCCACCGCGGGGCGTTCAGCACCCGGAATCGTCGGAAAGGAGCCGGCCCAGCGGACCCAGGTCCAGGTTCAGGTCGCCGCGGGTCAGGCCGTGCTGGGCGCACAGCTCGTCCATCCGCCGGTCGAGCAGCATCAACGCGGTGCCGAGCCGGTCCTCCTGTTCGGGGCTCAGGGTGCCCTCGTCGAAGCGGCGCACGGCCTGCCGCTCCATGAGCTGGCGCAGCAGTTCCACGACGGTGAGCACCAGGGCGGCCAGGTCGTTGGTGACGCGCTCGGGGTCCAGGTCGACCGTGTGGCGGCCGCCGCGGGGCGCCGTCACAGCGGCCCGCTGTCCGCCCAGGGGGCGGGCATCCGCTCGCTCACCGACGCCAGCAGGGCGTGCAGCGAGATCCGTACCAGCGGCACGTCGGCGATCGCCAGCACCAGGTCGCCGCTGACGACGACCCCGGTCGCCAGGACGCGGTCCAGCAGGTCCACCAGCGGCACACCGGCCGGGGCGTACGGGGCGGGGACGTCCCAGGGGACGGGCGCGGGGCCGGGGGTCCGCGGGTCGGCGGCGCTCACGCGCGCACCCCGGGGGCCGCCGGGCCGGCGGTGCCGCGGTCCGGGCCGGGGAGGTCCCGTCCGCTGCCGTCCGGCCCCTCCTCCCAGCGGGCGAAGGAGTACGGGATCCACGGCCCGGACGCGGCGACCTCCACGCCCGGACACCGGCCGTCCCCGGTGAGCCGGGCCAGAGCGGCGGTGAAGCGGTCCCGGTCCGCGTCGTCCACCAGGTAGGCGGCGTTGAGGACCTGCGGTGCGCTCCGGCCGGTCAGCCGCTCGTCCTGCGGGCGGTGCCGCACGGCCGCGACGGCGCACCCGCGCAGCTCCGCGTCGACTTGCTCCGCGGCGGCCAGCGCCCTGCCGTGGGCGTCCTGTCGGTCGCGGTGCCGCGCGCTGGCCCGGCTGAGGTAGGACCGCCCGTCGGCGGCTGCCGCGGCCCCGGCGCGCCCGGGGGCGGGCGTGCGGGCGGCGTGCACCTTCACCGCCCATTCCGTGCGGTGCCGGAGCCGGTCGAGCAGGGTGCCCAGCAGGGCCTCCCGGCCGGCCAGGGCCTGCCGGGCACTGTCGTCGCCTCGGTACAGGGTCGCCAGCGGCAGCGGCACGACGGGGCCCCGCCCCCGCCCGTACGCCGCCTCGACGCCCCGGTGGTGGGCGCGGGCGCAGCGTTCGAGGTCCTCGGGCCGGTTGAGCCGCTCCGTCAGCGCCTCCCGGGAGAACAGCGCGGCGGGCACGTCCTGCACGACGAGGTTCAGCGTCCCGGCGCGCAGCACGCGCAGCGGGCCCCCCTCCTCGTGGCCGGCCGCGGTGGCCAGCGCGGCCTCGTCCGGCGGGGTACGGGTGACGGCGAACGCGCAGACCAGGCCATCCGCTTCCGGTCCGGTGGGGACGACGTCACTCACCCACGGCCTCCGGTGTCTCGGCCACGGACTCCTCCAGTGCTTGGAGCCGCGCCCGCAACTGTGCGTTCTCCTCGGCGAGCGCGTCCCGCGCGGCCCGGGACGACAGGGCCGGATCGGTCTCCCACCAGTCGATGCCGGCCTTCTTCGCGGTGTCCACCGAGGCGATGAACAGACGCAGCCGGATGGTGAGCAGTTCGATGTCGAGCAGATCGATCTTGATGTCGCCGGCGATGACGATGCCCTTGTCCAGCACCCGCTCGAGGAGGTCGGCGAGGCTGCCGGACGGCGGGCCGTAGGGCTCGGCCACGGCGAGGTCGTAGGGGGCGTCGTAGGGGGTGTCGACGGCGGTCACGGTGCCCTCCCCGGCTCGCGCGGGGTGCGGACCGCGAGGGCGGCGGGCGCGGTCGCGGTGGTGCGGACGGCGGGCCGGGCGGACCGCCGGGCCGGGCGCTCCAGCAGGGTGAGCAGCCGGTCCTCCTCCCGCTCGAAGGTGTCCTCGTCGATCTCGCCCGCGTCCAGGGCCCGGTTGAGGGCGCTCAGCCGGGCCTGCACGGCACGCGGGTCGTGGTACTGGCGCCGGGCCTCCTCCAGGAGGTGGTCGGCGATCCACGCCGTGCCCCGCACGGGAGCCAGCGGCAGCAGCAGGAGACCGGTCACGATGCCCACCGCGTCACCGCCCGGCCGGCGCGGGACGCTGGTCGACGAAGCTGTAGCAGGGCAGCGGACCGGTCACCCCGAGTGCCAGCCGGTCCCCCCACCGGCGGGCCCGCGCGGCCACCGCCTCGCGGAACCGTGCCTCGTCGGCGGCGGGCAGCAGGAACGACGTGCTCAGCACCTGCTCGTCGTCCGTGGGGCCGTGCACCGTGCGCTCCGCGAACGGGGTCAGGTGGGCCAGGACGTCCCGGGCCGCGCGCCGCGCCTCCCGGCGGACCCCGCGGGCGATCGCCTCGCCGAGGCGGACGTTGGCCTCGTAGTCCGGCATCTGCCGGGTGCGGCGGGCCAGTTCGCGCAGCCCCTGGTCGCGGCGGACCAGCTCGGCGAAGCAGCCGGGGACGACGGACCCCTTGACGTTGAGTTCGACGCGGCCCCGCAGGCTCTCCAGTTGCCGCGTCAGGTGGCCCGCATCGGCGCGCAGTTGGGCCTCCAGCACCCCGGGGTCGGGGCTGAGGACCCCGAACCGCATGGGCAACAGGGGCCCCTGGGCGACCAGTTCGTCGAGGACGCCCTGGTGGGCCAGCAGGTCGCGGCGCCGGGGCCGCAGCCGCGCGGGCGCGTCCGACACCGCCGCGCACAGCCCGGCCCCGGTCAGCAGCCGTACCGGGGCGCCGTCCACACCGGGCCGGCGCGGGGCCCGGACACCGGCGGGCGCGATGCCGTAGACATACAAGGTGTCCTCGGCCGTCGTGGTGGCGGTGGTGACGGGCACGCTCACTCCTCCTCGGTCTCCGTGCGCCGGCGGGTGCGGCTGCGCGGGCGGTCGTCCTCGTCGCCGTCGTCGGCGCGGCGGCGGGAGGCCGGGCGGCTGCGGGTCCGCTGCGGGGCGCGTTCCTCGCGCTCCCGGCCGCGGGCCCGGGGTGCCTCCTCCGGCTCTTCGACGACGTCGTCCCCGTCCTCGTCGGTCTCCTCGGGGGCGAGGACGTCGCGCACCTTGTCGGTGAGCGAGCGCGCCTTCCGCCCGACCCCGCGGGCGGCGCCCTTGCCCACGGTCTTGGCGACCGGACCGCCGAACAGTTCGGGGACGGTCTTCGACCGCACGTCGTGCTCCAGGTCCAGGCGGTTGCACGCCTCCGCGAACCGCAGGTACGTGTCCACGCTCGCGACCACGATGCGGGCGTCCACCTTGAGGATCTCGATGCCGACCAGGGAGACGCGGACGAAGACGTCGATCACCATGCCGCGGTCGAGGATGAGTTCGAGGACGTCGTAGAGGGTTCCGGCGCGGGGCGCGCAGACGACCTCGTCGTCGTAGGTGATCATGCGGTCGTCCTTCCGGTCACGGGCCGGAGCCCGCTCACTGGTCCTGGGCACCGCGCCGGTAGCGGGCGATCCTCCGGTACCGGAGCAGGTCGCCGGCCGGGTCGAGTCCCACCTCGTAGGTGGCGAGCAGGCTGGTGGTGTCGGGGATGCGGGGCACTTCCAGCACGTCCACCTGGACCGTCCAGCCGTCGTCCTCGTCGCGGCTGACCGCGGAGACGCCCTCCAGACGGTGCCGGATCAGGTCGCTCAGGAGTTCGGCCGCGCGCTGTGCCGCGTCGCGGGCGTTCCGGACGCCGGAATCACGCGTGGTGGTGCGGGCGGCCGTGCCGCGCCGTCGCTCGCCGGTTTCTGTCACGCTGCTCACTCTCACCCCGTGCCGTGGAGCGCCGCATGCGCGCTTGACCCGTCCGGGGGAGGGGCACCCGCCCGCCCGCCAGGGCCGGGCGGGAGCGCCCGGGAGGGACGTGACCGATGGCGGGGCGGAGCCCCGAGCGGGCCGGGAGCCGCACCGGACCATCGCGCGGGCCGGACAGCGGGGCACGGGGTCGCGCCCGGTCCTCGGGCGGGAGCGTTCCGTGGGCAGGGACGCCCGCCCGGGCCGGGCGGGCGGGGCACTCGGAGGGGGCCCGGCCCGCGCTCCGGCCGACGTGCTCGACCTTGACCAGCCGCAGGTGGCGGCCCTGGCCCTCCCAGGCCGCGGCGGGGACGTGACCGGTGGCGGGTGCCGGGGGGCGGAGCCCTGAGCGGGCTGGGGAGCCCCGGACCGGACCGTCGTGCGGCCGGACTGCGGGGCACGGGGTCGCGCCCGGCTCTTCGGCGGGAGCGTTCCGTGGGCAGGGGCGCCCCCGCCCGAACCGGGCTACCGCAGTGCGGGATGCTCCGCGATCACCGTGCAGGAACCGGGGGCGATCTCGGTGAAGCCGGCGTCGCGGACGCGGGGGAGGCGGCTCGCGGTGAGGGCGGCCCAGTGGGCCGGGCCGGGGGTGCGTACGGCGAGCGGGAAGCCCGCGTCGCGCCAGGCGGCGCGGTCGTCGTCGCCGAGCTCCCACCAGGCCAGCTGCGCTCCGTGGCCCGCCTGGGCCATCGCCTTGCCGGCGGACATGTCCAGGTCCGGGTTCATCCACAGGACGGGGACGGACGGGTCCGGGGGAGCGGGCGCCTCCGGGTCGTCGAGGTCGGTGCCGGAGACCTGGAGGCGGGCCAGGTCCTTGGGCCAGCCGTCGAGCGGCACCGGCGGGAAGACGCGGACCTCGGCGGACGTGCCGGTGACCGTGAGGCCCGGCAGGGCCTCCGCGCGCCGCCACTCGGCACCGCGGGCCCGGCGCACCACCTTCCGGATCCGGCCGTCCTGCCAGGAGCGCACGGCGTCCGCCCACTCGCCCTCGCCGCCCGTGGAGCGCGCGTCGGTCAGCATCAGCAGCACGGCGCGCGCGGCCGTCTCCAGCGCGTCGGTGCGGGCCGGCGGCGACGCCCGTTCGATGCGCACCACGAGGGGCAGGACGAACTGGGGCGCCGTGTCGCGGTCGCGGGAGGCGTGGCGGAAGGGACTGCCGGCGGGCTTCTGGTCGGTGCTCACGGGGTCCAGTCTGCCAATCCGGGGGGCGGGTCCGTCAGCCCGAGCAGGAGGTCCGTTCCGCCTCGCGCCACTCGCAGACCGGGCACAGCGTGATGCCCTTGTAGGACTCCGGGTACTCGGTCGGCTCCCGGCACAGCACGCACTCCGCGTACGGCGGGCCGTCGGCCCTGGGCGGCCGGGACGCGTCGATCAGGCAGTAGTCGTCGGGGCCGGCCGCGGCCCGGGCGCCGGTTTCCGTGGCGGTGTCGGTGTCGCTCATGTGTCCAGCGTAGGACGTTCAGCGGCGTCCGCCCCGGGCGGCGATGAGGTCGGAGACCTTCACGAAGCGGTAGCCCCGCCGGCGCAGTTCGGGGACGACCGTGCGGACCGCCCGCTCGGTCGCGGGGGCCGCGCTGCGGGTGCAGTGCAGGACCACCACCGAGCCGGGCCGTACGCCGTCCAGCACCTGCCGGGCCACCGCGTCGGGGTCGGTGGCGAAGGCGTCGCCGCCGACCACGTCCCACTGCACGGCCGTGACACCGGTCGGTGTCAGCGCCTTGAGCGCGGCCCGGTCGTAACAGCCGCCGGGGAACCGGAAGTACGGCATGGGGTCGGTGATCCCGACCTCGCGGAACGCGGTGTAGGCCCGCTCCACGTCGGCCCGCATCCGCTCGCGCGGGACGGTCGGCAGGCCGTAGCAGTCCCCGGTGAAGGCGTAGTGGCTGTAGGAGTGGTTGGCGACCTCGAACAGCGGGTCCCGGCCGAGGGCGCGGGCCTGGTCGGGGTACTCCTCGGCCCACCGGCCGGTCATGAAGACGGTGGCCGGGACCCGGAGCCTGCGCAGGGTGGCGATCAGCGCGGGATTGTCGAAACGCTCGCCCGCCGCCGCCCGCGGGCCCTGGTCGGCCGTCATGTCGGCGTCGAAGGTGAGGGCGACCGTGCGTTCCCCGGAGCGCGGGGCGTTCTCGAACACCGGTGTCAGGCCCGCCGGGCCGGGAGCCAGGGTGGGGCGGTGCGGCGACGGTGCCGCGGAGGGGGCGGACGGCGCGGGGCGGGCGGGCTGCCCCGGTCCCGCGGGCGTGGGCGGGTGCCCGGCGCAGGCAGCCAGGAAGGCGGCCAGGACACAGACGGCGGTCACGCGGCGTGCGAGTGTGATCACCGTATGAACGTAGGAGCGGGGTGGGGCGGGCGGCGCGATCCGTGCGGCGCCACGGGCGGGCCGTCACCCGACCGGCCGCCCGGTGGACGGCCGGGGGCGCCCGGCGGTCTCAGATGTCCCGCTGCTCCAGCGGCTTGGTCGCCGGGCCCTGGATCACCTTGCCGTCGGTGTCGAAGCGGGAGCCGTGGCACGGGCACTCCCAGGCGCGCTCCGCCGCGTTGAAGTCGACCAGGCAGCCCAGGTGGGTGCAGCGGGCCGAGACCGCGTGCAGCGAACCGTCCTCGTCCCGGTACACGGCCAGCCGGTGACCGTCCGCGCGGACCACCGCGCCCTCACCCGGCGGCAGGGACTCCACCGGCGGGGAGGGGCGCAGCCGGTCGCCCACGAAGTGCCGGGCCACCTCGGCCTGGGTCCGCAGGAAGGAGGGCGCCTCGCGCACCGCGGGCTTCAGCCGGCGCGGGTCGTACAGCCCGCTCCACGCGCACTCCTCGCCGGTGATCTGCGCGGTGAGCAGCAGTCCGGCCATTATGCCGCCGCTCATGCCCCAGCCGTTGAAGCCGGTGGCGACCCAGGCGTGCCGGGCGCCGTGGTGCAGGGGGCCGACGAGGGGGACCGTGTCGGTGGGGGTGGTGTCCTGGGTCGCCCAGCGGTGGGTGAGCTCGACGTCGGGGAAGTGCTCGCGGGTCCAGGCGGCCAACCGCTCGAATCCGGCCCGGGTGTCGCCCGTGCCCGGCGTGAAGTGCTCCCCGGTGACCACCAGCAGGCGCCGGGTGCCGTCCTCGCCGTAGGGGGCGGTGCGCACCGAGCGGGTGTTCTCGTCCGGCGTGATGTACATGCCCCCGGGGTCCTGGCCGGCCGGGAGAGTTCCCGCGACGACCAGTTCGCGGCGCGGCGAGAGACGGGCGAACAGCAGCGCCCGGTCGAAGATCGGGTAGTGCGTCGCGACCACGACGTCGCGCGCGGTCACCGTGGCGCCGTTCGCGGTGGACACGCGGCAGGGCTCGCCCTCGTCGAGGCCGAGCACCGTGGTGTCCTCGTGGATGTGCCCGCCGTGCGCGACCAGGTCCCGGGCGAGAGCCAGCAGGTAGGCGCGCGGGTGGAACTGGGCCTGCCCGGTGACCTCGACGGCGCCCGCGACGGGGAACGGCAGCCCGGTCTCCGTCACGAACGAGGCGGGCAGTCCCGCCTCCCGCGCGGCCCGCGCCTCCGCGCGCAGTTCCGCCACCCGTCCGGCGTCCCGGACGAAGGTGTACGCGCTGCGCCGTTCCCAGTCGCAGTCGATGCCCAGCTCCGTCACCAGGTCCGCGGTGTGCTCGATCGCCTCGGCCTGCGAACGGGCGTACAGCCGCGCGCCCTCGGCGCCGCGCGTGCGGCGCAGCTTGTCGTAGACCAGCGTGTGCAGGGCGGTGATCTTGGCGGTGGTGTGGCCGGTGACGCCGGCCGCGATCCGCCCCGCATCCAGGACGGCGACGCTGCGGCCGGCCCGGGCCAGCTCCCGGGCGGTGCACAGCCCGGCGATCCCGCCGCCGATCACGGCCACGTCCACGTCGAGGTCGCCGGTCAGTGCGGGGTACCGGTCCCCCGGGGCGGTCTGGATCCAGTACGAGCCGCTGACCTGCTGGTTGTCCGTCATGGGCGCCGAGTACCCCGGTGCGCGGGATTTCAGTGGCGGGCCCTTCCCCTTGCGGGCGGGAGCGGCCCGGCGTAACGTGCAACCAAATGGTTGTACATGGTGGAACCGCAGAGACCGACGAGGCCGTGGACCGGCTGTTCCAGGCCCTGTCCGACGCGACGCGGCGCGACATACTCCGGCGCTGCGGGCGGGGTGAGCTGTCCGTGTCCCGGCTGGCCGGGGCGTACCCGATGAGCTTCGCCGCGGTGCAGAAGCACGTCACCGTGCTGGAGCGGGCGGGCCTGGTCACCAAGCAGCGGCACGGACGGGAGGCGCTGGTGCGCACCGACCCCGACGCGGTGGACCGCGCACGCCGGGCGCTCGACGACCTGGCGGCCGGCTGGCGGGCCCGGGTGGACCGGATGGCGGACCTGCTGCGTGACGACCCCGTGGGGACCGGACCGCCCGGTCCCGGCGACGGCCCGGACGCCGGTCCCGGCGGCGGCACGACGAGAGGACACGACCGATGACTGTGACCAGCGTGGACAAGGACCTCGACCACCTGACCCTGACCCTGATCGCGGACTTCGCCGCCCCGGTCGAGCAGGTCTGGCAGCTGTGGGCCGACCCGCGACGGCTGGAGCGCTGGTGGGGCCCGCCGAGCTACCCGGCCACGTTCGAGGAGCACGACCTGACGCCCGGCGGGGAGGTCCGGTACTTCATGACCGGCCCGGAGGGCGAGAAGTTCGGCGGCTGGTGGCGGATCACCTCGGTGACCCCGCCGACCGCCCTGGAGTTCACCGACGGCTTCTCCGACGCCGAGGGCAAGCCGAACCCCGAGATGCCCGTCACGACGATGCGGATGACGCTCACCGAGCGCGACGGCGGCACCCGGATGGAGCTGCGGTCGGTCTTCGACAGCCGGGAGCAGATGGAACAGCTGGCCGGGATGGGCATGGTGGAGGGGCTGCGCGCCGCGGTCGGGCAGATGGACGACGTGCTGGCCGGCTGACCCGCCTGCCGGCCCGCGCGGGGCCGGGGCGAGCGCCCCGGCCCCGCGCGCGGGTCACCGCCGCCAGGGGCCCGTCACCGCGAACGTCGTGCCGGGGTCGTAGCAGTTGACGTACATCGTCCGGCCGTCCGGGGAGAACGTGACCCCGGCGAACTCGCCCCACTCCGGGTCCTCCGGCGTGCCCGTGTTCTGCCTGTTGCGGGCCAGGGCGTAGACCTCGCCGCGCCGGGTGACGCCGTAGACGTGCTGGGCGCCGCCGCCGTCCTCGCAGACCATCAGGCCGCCGCTCGGGGCGAGGCAGATGTTGTCGGGCGACTCGCCGGGCAGCTGCACGTCGGTGTCCGGGCCGAAGACGATCACCAGGGTCAGCCGGCGCCGGTCCGGGTCGTAGCGCCAGATCTGGCCGTAGTGGTCGCCGGCCGAGCCCTCCGCGCTGCGGGCGAAGGACGACACGAAGTACACCGACCGATCGCCCCAGTAGCAGCCCTCCAGCTTCTGCGCGTGCGTGATGCCGCCGCGGCCGAAGTCCTGGAAGCGGATGGGGGTCTCGGCGGCCAGCGGGTCCGGCACGTCGACCCACTCGATGCCGTCGAAGCGGGCCCCGGTCTCCCGGATCGAGGACAGGTCCGGGACGCCGGGCACGCGCATCGCCTGGAGCCGTCCGCCCGCGCGCAGCGAACCCGTGCCGCCCAGCGGCTTGTCCGGCAGGAACCGGTAGAACAGGCCGAAGGGCCGCTCGAAGGCGTCCTCGGTCTCGTAGACGATGCCCCGGCGGGGGTCGACGGCGACGGCCTCGTGCTGGAAGCGGCCCATCGCGGTGAGCGGCACCGCACCGGTGCGGCGCGGGTCGGCCCCGTCCACCTCGAAGATGAAGCCGTGGTCCTTGGTGTAGCCGTTGGTGCCGGCCTTGTCCTCGGTCTCCTCGCAGGTCAGCCAGGTGTGCCAGGGTGTCGGTCCGCCCGCGCAGTTGACGGCCGTACCGGCAATGGCGACCCGTTCCGAGCGGACCCGGCCGTGCGCGTCCAGGGTCAGCGAGGTGCAGCCGCCCTTGCCCTGAGGGTCGTAGGTGAGGCCGTCGACGGCCGGCACCGGAACCCGGCCGGCCGCGCGGTTCTCGTGGTTGCGGACGAGGTGCACCTGGCCGCGCCGGCCGCGGAAGGCGGCCATCCCGTCGTGGTTGGAGGGCACCGGGCCCTCGCCGGAGCGCAGCGGGTCGCCCTCCCGGGAGAGCACCCGGTAACGGAAACCTTTCGGCAGGTCGAGGAGGCCGTCGGGGTCGGGCACGAGGGGGCCGTAGCCGTCGTGTCCGAGGGACTGCGCGGCGGCGGAGCCGGTGAACAGTTCGGAGAGCGCGCCGGTGAAGGCGATGCCGACACCCAGGGCGCCGGAACGGGCGAGCATCTGACGCCGTGTCGAGCCGGCGGCCCCGGAGCCGGGCGTGAGGGCGGGACCGGCGCTGGGCGACCCGGTTTCGGTCATGGGGGGAACCTTCCTGCTGGCGGACAGGAACAGTGACCCCGCCGTGTCTATCACTTGGTGGGAGCCACGTGAACCACGCGCGTAGCACGTGTCACGCGTCGGGCGGCGGCGCCTGCTGCGTCTGGGCCCGCTCCACGAAGCGCAGCAGTTCCACGGGGAAGGGCAGGACCAGGGTGGAGTTCTTCTCGGAGGCGACGGCGACGACCGTCTGGAGCAGCCGCAGGTGCAGGGCGGAGGGGGTGTCCTCCATCTGCTGGGCGGCCTCGGCGAGTTTCTTCGACGCCTGCAGCTCGGCGTCGGCGTTGATGATGCGGGCCCGGCGTTCCCGGTCGGCCTCGGCCTGGCGGGCCATGGAGCGCTTCATCGTCTCCGGCAGGGAGACGTCCTTGATCTCCACCCGGTCGACGTGCACGCCCCAGCCGACCGCGGGACTGTCGATCATCAGCTCCAGGCCTTCGTTGAGCTTCTCCCGGTTGGACAGCAGGTCGTCCAGGTCGCTCTTGCCGATGATGGAGCGCAGCGAGGTCTGCGCCATCTGCGAGACCGCGAACCGGTAGTCCTCCACCTGCACCAGGGCGTCCGTGGCGTCGACGACCTTGAAGTAGACCACCGCGTCGACCCGTACCGTCACGTTGTCCCGGGTGATGCCCTCCTGGGCCGGCACCGGCAGCGTGACGATCTGCAGGTTCACCTTGTGCAGCCGGTCCACGAACGGCACGATCAGCGTGAACCCCGGGGTGCGCACCCCGCGGTGCACCCGGCCGAGCCGGAAGACGACCCCGCGCTCGTACTGTTTGACCACGCGTGCCGCGGCGGCGATGTAGACGACGCCCGCGGCACCCGCCGCGGCGACCGCGGCGAGCAGCTCCTCGACCATGCCGACCTCCCGTCCGAAGGCCCGACCGTGCCGGTGCGCGCACGTGTGTCGGCTCTTCCCACGATGGCACGCGCCGGGGCGCGGGGCCATGGCGCGTGCGGGCGGGGGAGAGGCGGGCCGGCCGGGCGGCCGGAGGCGAGGGGTCAGCTGTCGCCGGTGAGGCGACCCGCGTCCCGGGCCAGGGCTGTGAGCCGCGAGATCGCCCGGAAGTACTTCTTGCGGTAGCCGCCCTTCAGCATCTCCTCGCCGAACAGCTGGTCGAAGGGCAGTCCGGAGGCGAGCACCGGGACCTCCCGGTCGTAGAGCCGGTCGGCGAGGACCACCAGCCGGAGCGCGGTCGACTGGTCCGGCACCGGCCGCACCCCGGTGAGGCACACCGCGCGCAGCCCGTCGGTCAGCGCGCCGTACCGGCTGGGGTGGACCTTCGCCAGGTGGTCCAGCAGGTCGGGGAAGGCGTCCAGGGAGGCCCCGTCGGTGGCCTGCGCGGCGGCGGTCACGACGTCGTCGGAGTAGGGCGGCGGCGCTTCGGGCAGCCCGCGGTGGCGGTAGTCCTCGCCGTCGATGCGCAGGGCGCGGAAGTGGGCCGACAGGCCCTGGATCTCGCGCAGGAAGTCGGCCGCGGCGAAACGGCCCTCGCCCAGCTTGCCGGGCAGCGTGTTGGAGGTGGCGGCGAGCGCGACGCCCGCCTCGACCAGCTTGCCGAGCAGGGTGGACACGAGCACCGTGTCGCCCGGGTCGTCGAGCTCGAACTCGTCGATGCACAGCAGGCGGTGCCCGGAGAGGGTGCGGACCGTCTGCTGGAAGCCCAGGGCGCCGACCAGGTTGGTCAGCTCGACGAAGGTGCCGAACGCCTTGAGGGAGGGCTCGGCGGGCGTGGCGTGCCAGAGCGAGGCCAGCAGGTGGGTCTTGCCCACGCCGTAGCCGCCGTCGAGGTAGACGCCGCGCGGGCCGGCCGGGGCCTTCCGGGGCGCCTTGCCGAAGCCGAACAGCCGGCGCCTGCCGGAACCGTTCGAGGGCGAAGGGCCGAGTCCGGCGGCGAACTGCTCCAGGACGCCCACCGCCTCGGTCTGGCTGGGCTGGTCCGGGTCCGGTATGTAGGTGCCGAAGCGGACCGCGTCGAAGCGGGGCGGCGGCACCATCTCGGCGACCAGCCGGTCCGCGGGGACGTGCGGCTCGCGGGCGCACAGGGACAGCGGGGCCAGGCCGGTCGGGGGACCGGACGGGGAGGCGGCGGCGGAGGACGCGGAGGAGGACGACACGCTTACCCATGCTACGGGGCGTGGAACACTGCACCGCATGCGACGCCTGTTCCCTGTGACCTACGAAACAGCAGCTCCCGACCGTGCGGCCGGTGCCGCCGGCGGTTCCGGCGCGTCCGGCGGCGAGGCCGCCCAGGGGGCTCCGACCGGGGCCGGCCGGGAGTGGAGCCTGGCCGAGCTGGCCGCCGCGTACGCCTACCCGGAGCCGGGGCCGGACGGCCCCGCGCCGTGGCTGCGGGCCAACATGGTGTCCACCCTGGACGGGGCGGCCCAGCACGACGGCCGCTCGCAGCCCATCTCCTGCGCGGCCGACATGCGGATCTTCGGCACGCTGCGGGCGCTCGCCGACGTGGTGGTCGTCGGCGCCGAGACGGTACGGCAGGAGGGGTACCGCCCGGCCCGCGCGCGGGCGGAGTTCGCGGCGGCCCGGCAGGCGGCGGGGCAGGGGCCCGCACCCGCGATCGCCGTGGTCAGCGCGAGCCTGGACCTGGACTTCTCGCTGCCGCTCTTCGCCTCGCCGCTGGTGCCGACGCTGGTGCTGACCGGTGCGGCGGCGCCCGCGGACCGGGTCGCCGCCGCCGAGCGGGCCGGGGTGCGGGTGGTGACGGCCGGGGAGGGCGCCGGGGCCGATCCCGGGCGCGCGGTGCGGGCGCTGGCCGGGCTGGGGCACACCCGGCTGCTGACGGAGGGCGGGCCGCGGCTGCTGGGGCAGCTGGTGGCCGCCGGGGTGCTCGACGAGCTGTGCCTGACCGTCGCGCCGATGCTCACCGCGGGTGACGCCCAGCGCATCGCCGGCGGGCCGGCGGTGACGATTCCGCGCCGTTTCGCGCTGAAGTCGATGTTGGAGGAGGACGGCTTCCTCTTCACGCGCTACGCACGGCCCTGACCCGGCCCCGGGGCGCGGGGTCCTCCGGACGTTTCCGGAGGCGTCCCGTCGTGACGGGTACTGACCGGAAAGGGGTTCGAGAGGTACCGCTGGTCCGGTCATCGGGCGGAATTCTCCGTTCCGCTTAGCGCACCGGCGGGCACACTGAATCCGGTCGCATCCGTGCGATCACGGGCAGGATGGTTTCCGCAGGGGCCGGCCCGCCTCGCGGAGGAGAGAGGGCCCGAGGGTCCTCACAGGAGAAGGGGCGCTGGTGTTCACAAGCGTACTGATGATCGAGAAGGCCCTGACGTCCGCCGACGTGGAGTTCGTCACCACCTTGCACGGCGACGAGGCGGTCTCCTTCCACGTCCTGCTCCAACCACGCGGCGAACAGGCCGACCGGCTCCTGCGGGCCATCGACGACGTCGCCCTCGGCGAGCTCGACGAGGCCGTCCGCGAGGGGGAGACCCCCGAGGGCGAGGAGGCCCGGAGCATGGGTGAGCGGGCCCTGGAGGTGTCCCTGCGGGCCCTGCGCGCCTCCGGCGACCGGGCGCAGGGACGCCTGGTCGAGGACCACCCGCTGGACGCGCTGAAGACCATGGTCGAGGAGGTCGGCGCGGACGAGGTCATCGTCCTGACCGACCCGCACTACGTGGAGGAGTTCTTCCACCGGGACTGGGCCTCACGGGCCCGCCACAAGGTGGGCGTGCCGGTGCTGAAACTCTTCTCCCACAGCAAGGCATAGGCTGGGGCGGCGCCTTCCCGGCGAGGGCGCCACGTCCGTCGCGGGCGCGCGCTCGAAGCGGGGCGCGCGGCCCGTCGCCCGCCCGTCGCACCACTGGGGAGAACACGCATGGCACCCGGCCTTCCTACCGCCATGGACCGACCGCACTTCATCGGCATCGGCGGCGCCGGAATGTCGGGGATCGCCAAGATCCTCGCCCAGCGCGGTGCCCGGGTGGCCGGCAGCGACGCCAAGGACTCCGCGACCGCCGAGGCCCTGCGCGCCCTGGGCGCCACCGTGCACATCGGGCACGCGGCGGAGCACCTCGCCGACGACGCCAGCTGCGTCGTGGTGTCCTCGGCGATCCGCGAGGACAACCCGGAACTGGCCCGCGCCGCCGCGCTGGGCATCCCGGTGGTGCACCGCTCCGACGCCCTCGCCGCCCTCATGGACGGGCTGCGCCCGATCGCGGTGGCCGGCACCCACGGCAAGACGACCACCACCTCCATGCTGGCCGTCTCCCTGACCGCCCTCGGCCGCGCACCCTCCTACGCGATCGGCGGCGACCTAGACGAGCCCGGCTCCAACGCGCTGCACGGCACCGGCGAGATCTTCGTCGCCGAGGCCGACGAGTCCGACCGCAGCTTCCACAAGTACGCGCCCGAGGTCGCGATCATCCTCAACGTGGAACTGGACCACCACGCCAACTACGCCTCGATGGAGGAGATCCACGCCTCCTTCGAGACCTTCGTCGGCCGCATCGTCCCCGGCGGCACCCTGGTGATCTCCGCCGACCACGCGGGCGCGCGGGAACTGACCCGGCGGCTGGACGGCGCGGTCCGCACCGTCACCTACGGCGAGTCCCCCGACGCCGACGTGCGCGTGACGTCGGTCGTCCCGCAGGGGCTGCGCAGCGAGGTGACCGTCGACCTCGACGGCGCCCCGCTCACCTTCACCGTGTCGGTCCCCGGCCGCCACTACGCCCACAACGCCGTGGCCGCGCTCGCCGCGGGCGTGGCGCTGGGCATCCCGGCCGCGGAACTGGCCCCGGCCCTCGCCGCGTACACCGGGGTCAAGCGGCGCCTGCAGCTCAAGGGCGAGGCGGCGGGCGTCCAGGTCATCGACTCCTACGCGCACCACCCGACGGAGATGACCGCCGACCTGGAGGCCATGCGCTCGGCCGCCGGGGACGCCCGCATCCTGGTCGTCTTCCAGCCGCACCTGTTCTCCCGCACCCGCGAGCTGGGCAAGGAGATGGGCCAGGCCCTCGCCCTGGCCGACGCCTCGCTGGTGCTGGAGATCTACCCGGCCCGCGAGGACCCGATCCCTGGCGTCACCAGCGAGCTGATCATCGAGGCGGCCCGGGCGGCCGGCGCGGACGTGACCCCGGTGCCCGACACCGCGGACGTCCCGTCGCTGGTGGCGGGAATGGCGAAGCCCGGGGATCTCGTTCTCACCATGGGAGCGGGCGACGTCACCGACCTCGGCCCGCGCATCCTGGACCGTCTGTCGAACTGAAGGGCTGCATCCTCATGCCGTACGACGTGGAGAAGCCGGACGAGCAGTGGCGCGCGGAACTGTCGCCGTCCGAGTACGCGGTGCTGCGCCAGGCGGCGACGGAACCGGCGTTCACCGGTGAGTACACCGACACCAAGACCGAGGGCGTCTACTCCTGCCGCGCCTGCGGCGCCGAGCTGTTCACCTCCGACACCAAGTTCGAGTCGCACTGCGGCTGGCCGTCCTTCTACGACCCGCGGGACTCCGAGGCGGTGGAGCTGGTCGAGGACCGCTCCCACGGCATGGTCCGCACCGAGGTGCGCTGCGCCCGCTGCGGCTCCCACCTCGGTCACGTCTTCGAGGGCGAGGGCTACGCCACGCCCACCGACCAGCGCTACTGCATCAACAGCATCTCGCTGCGGCTGACGCCCGCCGACGGCTGACCGCACCGCCGCGCCCGGGAGCACCGGTCATCCGGGCGCGGCGACCCGGCCGCCGAGGGGCAGCCGGACGGTGAACACCGTCCCGCCCGGGCCGCCGGCCAGCTCCACCGTCCCGCCGTGCGCGCCCACCAGCGAGCGGGCCACCGACAGGCCGAGCCCGCTGCCGCCCCGGTCGCGGCTGCGGGCCCGGTCGACGCGGTAGAAGCGGTCGAAGACCCGCTCCCGGTGCTCCTCCGGGATGCCCGGGCCCTCGTCGGCGACCCGGATCAGCACCTCGCCCGGCCCGGTCCGGACCGTCACCGACACCGGCGTCCCGGGCGGGGTGTGCACGGCCGCGTTGGTCAGGAGGTTGTCCAGGACCTGCCGGATCCGGTCCGGGTCCAGCCGCAGCCGCAGCGGGCCGGTCCCCGCCGACACCGTCAGCGGTCGGTCCGGATGCCCCGCCCGGAAGGCGTCGGCGGCCTGCCGGACCAGCTCCGCCACGTCCGTCTCCGCGGTGCGCAGCGGGGCCCGCGCGTCGGCCGCGTCCAGGCGGGCGAGCAGCAGCAGGTCGTCCAGCAGGACCCCCATCCGGGCGGCCTCCGCGCGCAGCCGGGCCAGGTGCCGCTCCCGCTCCCCGGGCGCGTTGGCCGCCGCGTACTGGAACAGGTCCGCGTAGCCGCGCACCGACATCAGCGGGGTGCGCAACTCGTGCGAGGCGTCCGCGACGAAGCGGCGCAGCCGCTGCTCGGCCTCCGCGCGCACCGCGAGGGAGGCGTCGATGTGCTCCAGCATCGTGTTGAAGGCGGTGCGCAGCTCCGCGACCTCCCGGCCGCCGTCCCGGCCGTCGGCGCGCAGCGGCAGCCGGGCCGCCGACTCGGTCAGGTCGTGCGAGGCGATGCCGTGCGCGGTGCGCGCCATGTCGCTCAGCGGCTCCAGCCCGCGCCGCAGCATCCGCCGCCCGGCCGCCACCAGGGCCGCCAGCGCCAGCGCGAACACCACGACCTGCACCGTGATCAGCCGCTCCACGGTCTCCTCGACGTCGGTGACGGGCGCCGCGCTCACCAGCACCACCCCCGGCCGGACCTCGCACCCGCGCAGCCGGTAGGTGCCCTCGCCGTCGATCCGCGCGGTGCGCACGAGTTCGGTGTCGGAGTGCGCCATCGTCCGCGCCAGGGCCGCGAACGCCCGGGTGTCCTCGGGCACGTCCGCCGGCCTGCGCAGCCGCACCTCGCCGTCCGCGACGTCGAAGACGGCCGTGTACCAGCCGTAGTACGGCTTGCGCTGCACCGTGCCGTGCGCCGCCGCGTCCTTGGCCTGCACGGTCTGCACCAGCTTGAGCTGGGTCGCCAGCTGCTGTTCCAGGTAGTCGCGCATGTAGGCGGTCAGCGCGGTGCCGACCACGGCGAACACCGCCAGTGACAGCGCACCGAGGCCCAGCGTCAGCCGGGTGCCCAGGCGCAGCCGCCCGGCCCGCCGGCTCATCACTCGCCGGCCTGCCGTATGACGTAGCCGAAGCCCCGCACGGTGCGTATCAGCGGCGGACCGGTGTCGTCCAGCTTGCGCCGCAGCCGGCTGACCACCAGCTCCACCACGTTGGAGCGGCCGCCGAAGCCGTACTCCCACACGTGGTCCAGGATCTGCGCCTTGGTCAGCACGGCCGGGGAACGGCGCATCAGGTACCGCAGCACCTCGTACTCGGTGGGCGTCAGCGACAGCAGCCGCTCACCGCGCCGGACCTCGCGGGTGTCCTCGTCCATCGTCAGGTCCGCCACCCGCAGCACCGGCGGCCGGGACGCCGGCCCGCCGCTGCGCCGCAGCACGGTCCGCAGCCGGGCCATCAGCTCCTCCACGGCGAACGGCTTGACCAGGTAGTCGTCCCCGCCCCGGGTCAGCCCCTCGACCCGGTCGGCGACGCCGTCACGGGCGGTGAGGAACACCACCGGCACCATGGTGCCCGCGCGCCGCAGCCGGTCGAGCACGCCGAAGCCGTCGACGTCCGGCAGCATCAGGTCGAGCACCACGATGTCCGGACGGAACCGGGCGGCGCGACGCAGCGCCTGGGCACCGGAGTTCGCGGTGACCGCCTGCCAGCCCTCGTAGCGGGCGACGGTGGCGACCAGGTCGGCGATGGGCGGATCGTCGTCCACGACGAGCAGGCGTACGTTGTCCACCCGCTCATACTGCGGCACCCGGCGCCCCCTGCCGCAGGCCCCGGCGGACTCCTGGCGGACATCGACAGCAATCCGACAGGAACGCCCGCGCGCGGGCGGCGGGGAACGGACGGGGACCAGGGGGTTTCCGACGGGCGCGGCTGGGCAGGTGGCGGCATGGCGCGCGTGGCCCGGACCCGGGACCCGCGCGCTCCGGTGTGCTGTCGGTGGCCGTGTCTAGACTCGTCCGGCGACCCAGCGTGTGTGACCCCTGGCCAGAGTTCTGCCACCCCGAAGGGCATTCGGCGTCTTGATACGGATCGACTCAGTCACGAAGCGGTACCCGGACGGCACGGTGGCGGTCGACCGGCTGTCGCTGGACGTCCCCGACCGCTCCATCACCGTCCTCGTGGGGCCGTCGGGCTGCGGCAAGACGACCACCCTGCGCATGATCAACCGGATGGTCGACCCCACCGAGGGAACGATCCTGCTCGACGGCGAGGACATCCGCCGCCGGCCGGTCACCACCCTGCGCCGGTCCATGGGCTACGTCATCCAGAACGCCGGGCTCTTCCAGCACCGCACCATCGTCGACAACATCGCCACGGTGCCCCGCATGCTCGGCTGGGGCCGGCAGCGCGCCCGGCAGCGCGCCGCGGAACTCATGGAGCGGGTGGGCCTGGACCCCTCCCTGGCCAAGCGGTACCCCTACCAGCTCTCCGGCGGCCAGCAGCAGCGCGTCGGGGTGGCGCGGGCGCTCGCCGCCGACCCGCCGGTCCTGCTGATGGACGAACCCTTCTCCGCCGTCGACCCCGTGGTCCGCAAGGGACTGCAGGACGAACTCCTGCGGATCCAGGACGAACTGGGCAAGACCATCGTCTTCGTCACCCACGACATCGACGAGGCCATCAAGCTGGGCAGCATGGTCGCCGTCCTCCGCGAGGGCGGCCGGCTCGCCCAGTACGCGCCGCCCGCCGACCTGCTGTCCGCCCCCGCCGACGCCTTCGTCGAGGACTTCCTCGGCGCCGACCGCGGCATCCGCCGGCTGTCCTTCCTGTCCTCCGGCGCACTCGAACTGACCACGGACACCGTCGTGCCCGCCCACGCCGCCGCCGAACGGATCGCCGGGACGGACCCCGGCGCCGAACACCTGCTGGTCACCGACGAGGACGGCCGCCCCCTGGGCTGGGCCGCCCGCCGGGACCTGCTCGCCGGGGACCTGCCCGCCGACCGGCTGCTGCCCCACGGGCGGCCCTTCGTGCCCGGCACCGACTCCCTGCGCGTCGCCCTCGACCGGGCCGTGCTCTCGCCCACCGGCCGGGCCGTCGCCGTGGACGCCTCCGGCCGGGTGACCGGCGTCGCCTCCCAGCAGGCCATCGCCGAGGCCGTCCGCGCCGCCCACGCGGCGGCCGGCACCGCCGAGGACACCGGCGACGGCCGCGCCGACAAGGCCGGGGTCGCCCCGTGACCGGATTCTTCGACATCCCCAGCGACCTCCAGCACAGCTGGGCCGGACTGATCGGCCTCCACGTGCGGGAGGCGCTGCTGCCGGTCGCCGCCGGACTGCTGCTCGCGCTGCCGCTCGCCCAGCTGTGCGTGCGCTTCCGCAGGCTGTACCCGCCGGTCCTGGGCTTCACGACCGTGCTGTACGCCATCCCCTCGCTGGCCTTCTTCGTGGTCCTCATCGACTACACCGGCCAGACCGAACTCACCGTGATGATCCCGCTCGCCGTGTACAGCCTGGTGGTGCTGGTCCCGGCGATCGTCGACGGGGTGCGCTCGGTGCCCGAGGAGACCCTGGCCGCCGCCACCGCCATGGGCTTCGGACCCGTACGGCGCTACGCCCAGGTGCAGTTGCCCCTCGCCGCGCCCGCCATCATCGCGGGCCTGCGGGTGGCCACCGCCTCCAGCATCTCCCTGGTCAGCGTCGGCGCCCTGATCGGCAACCAGGGCGCGCTCGGCAACCTGCTGGCCGCCGCGCAGAAGTACGACCGGCCCGAACTCGCGGTGAACGCCGTGATCACCATGGCCGTCCTGGCGATCGTCTGCGACGCCCTGCTGGTGCTGCTCCGCCTCCTGCTGACGCCGTGGATGCCCCGCTCCGGGTCCGGCACGCGAGGACGGCCGAAGGCCGCCGGACGCCGGCCCGAGCCCGAGGGGGCGATCCGGTGAACGTCCTGACCTTCGTCGACGCCTTCTTCAGCGACGCCGCCCACTGGCACGGCTACGACGGCATCCCCCGGCGCCTGCTGGAGCACCTCCAGTACACGCTGCTCGCGCTCGGCGTCGCCGCCGTGATCGGCCTGCCCGTCGGCCTGCTCACCGGTCACACCGGGCGCGGCGGGAACGCGGTCGCCTTCGTCGCCAACGCCGCCCGCGCGCTGCCCAGTTTCGGGCTGCTGGTGCTGGTCGTCCTGCTCATCGGCTTCGGCCTGCTGCCCGTGATGATCCCGCTGGTCGTCCTCGCCGTACCGCCGATCCTGGTGACCACCTACGAGGCGGTGCGCACCGTCGACCCCTCCCCGGTGGACGCCGCCCGGGGCATGGGCATGCGGGAGTCGCGGATCCTCTTCCAGGTCGAACTGCCGGTGGCGCTCCCGCTGGTCCTCAGCGGGCTGCGGTCGGCCGCCATCCAGATCGTGTCGACGGCCACCATCGCCGCCTACGTCAGTCTCGGCGGCTTCGGCCGGTACATCATCGACGGGCTCTACCAGCGCGACTACGCCAAGGTCGTCGGCGGCGCCACCCTGGTCGCCCTGCTGGCGCTGCTCACCCTCGGCGTGTTCTGGGCCGCCGGACGCCTGGCCGTCTCCCCGGGAGTACGCCGCCGCTGACGACGACGCACCCCCGGCCGCGGAGGCCGGGATTCCGCCACCCCTCCCGGGACCCCGGGGCGGGAAAACCGTGATCAGGACGTTCTTGACGGGCCGTGAAGCGGCTGGATTGGATCGGTCAATGACTTCTACCGCGCACAGCAGTCGGACCAGGACGAGGCACACCGGCGCGACGGCCGTCGCGCTCACCGCCGCCGCGGCGCTGCTCGCGGGCTGTTCCTCCGGCGACACCTCCGACAACCCCCTGGCGGGCGAGAAGGCCGAGGCCGGAACGGTCGTCGTCGGGTCCAACAACTTCGCCGAGAGCACCCTGCTCGCCGACATCTACGGCGAGGCCCTGCGGGCCAAGGGCATCAAGGTGACCTACAAGCACAACATCGGCAGCCGGGAGACCACCTACGGCCTGATGAAGAACGGTTCCATCACCGTCCTGCCTGAGTACAACGGCTCGCTGCTCGCCTACCTCGACCCCGAGGCGGAGCAGAAGTCCGCGCAGGACGTCAACACCGCCGTCAAGGCGAAGCTGGACAAGAGCCTGACGCTGCTGGAGTCCTCGCCCGCCGAGGACAAGGACTCGGTCGCCCTCAACGCGCGGACGGCGAAGAAGTACGGACTCACCGCGTCGTCGACCCTCGCCGACCTCAAGGAGGCGGCACCGGACCTGGTGATCGGCGGCTCACCGGAGTTCCAGACCCGGCGGCAGGGTCTGAAGGGCCTGAAGGACGTCTACGGGCTGGAGTTCAAGTCGTTCAAGGCGCTCGACGCGGGCGGGCCGCTCACCCAGGAGGCGCTGACCCGCGACACCGTGCAGGCGGCGGACATCTTCACCACCGACCCGACCATCGTCAAGGAGAAGTTCGTCGTCCTGAAGGACCCGGAGAACCTCTTCGGATTCGCCAACGTGACCCCGCTGGTCAACAAGGAGGGCCTCTCCCAGGAGGGCGTCGACGCCCTGAACGCGGTCTCCGCCGCGCTGGACACCGAGGCGCTGCTCGACCTGGACGCCCAGGTGCAGCTGGAGAAGAAGGACCCGCTGGACGTGGCCAAGGCCTGGCTGAAGTCCGCGGGCCTCGACTGACGGAGGGGGACCCGCGCGGGAGTGAGGCGGACCCGCGCGGGAGTCAGGAGGCCGGGGCGGCGGCCGCGATCAGCCGGTCGATCAGGGCGATCAGCACGTCCCGGCACGACTCCCGCTCCCGCGCGTCGCACAGCAGCACCGGCACACCCTCCGGCAGCGTCAGCGCCTCCCGGATGTCGTCCACGGGGTAGGGGTGCTCGCCGTGGAAGCCGTTCACGGCGACGACGAAGGGGATGTTCCGGCGCTCGAAGAAGTCGATCGCCGCGAAACTGGACCGCGGCCGGCGCACGTCCACCACGACCACCGCGCCCAGAGCCCCCAGGGCCAGGTCGTTCCACATGAACCAGAACCGCTGCTGGCCGGGCGTGCCGAAGAGGTACAGCACGAGGTCGTCGGAGACGGTGATCCGGCCGAAGTCGAGGGCGACCGTGGTGGCACGTTTCTCCTCGATGCCGTCCAGGTCGTCGACGTCCAGCCCGGCCAGGGTCAGCGGCTCCTCGGTGCGCAGCGGCACGATCTCGCTGACCGAGCCGACCATGGTGGTCTTGCCCACGCCGAAGCCCCCGGCGATCAGGATCTTGACCGTGTCGGGTGCCCGGCGTGGGTGCGGTGCCTCGGCGGTGGCGTCAGAGGCGGCCAAGTCCGTCCCTCACTTTCTGCAGCAGGTCCAGGTCCGGGGTGGTGCGGGTGACCGGGTGCGGGGGCCGCGCGGTGATCCGGCCCGCCTCCAGCAGGTCGCACAGCAGGATCACCACCACGCTCACCGGCAGGTCCAGCCGGGCGGCGAGCTCCGCCACCGCGACCGGCTCCGCGCACATCCGCAGGATGCGCGTGTCCTCCGGCTGCGGGCGGGTGCCCGTCACGGGCTGCGGATCCACCGCCGTGACCGTGGTGATCAGCGTGAAGTCGGCCCGGCTGGGCCGGGTCCGGCCGCCCGTCAGCGTGAACGGACGTACCAGCCGGCCCGCCGGATCGCCTCCGCCCACCTCACACGCCGGGGTCGACGACGGGCCCGGCGGTGCCCCTGGGCGCCGCGCTGAGATGCTCTCCGATCTTCTTCACCAGCATGTTCATCTGGTACGCCACCACGCCGACGTCCGCCCCCGGGCCGGTCAGCACGACGAGGTGCGCGCCGGGGCCGGCAGCGGTGAGGATCAGGTAGCTGTTGGCCATCTCGATGAGCGCCTGGCGCACCGGCCCGCCCCGGAAGTCCATGCTGACGCCCTTGCTGAGGCTCATCAGGCCGGAGGCGGTCGCGGCGAGGCGTTCCGCGTCGTCCCGGAGGAAGCCGGTGGACTTGCTCACCACCAGCCCGTCCTCGGACAGCACCACGGCCTGGTTGACGTCGGCGACCCGCTCCACGAGTCCGGTCAGCAGCTGGTCGAGCTGGGTGTGCGTGGCGGGGATGGGGCGTGTCATGGCGGTGTTCCTTCGTGAGCGGTGGTCGGCGATCGTCGGTCAGCGATCGGCGGGAGGGGTGGAGAACTCGGGCGGGGCGGCGGGCACGTGCTGCGCCGCCGGGCCGGTGTCGTCGGGGGGCGTCGCGCCGGCCCGGCCGGCGGTGCCGTCGCCGGTCCGGCCGTCGTGGCCGTCCTCGTCGTCCCGCGCCCGGGACGTGCCGCGCTGGAAGCCGGCCAGGGAGGAGGCGGCGCGTTCCGCGGTGAAGTCCCCGGCGGGGGACTCCTCGGGCTCCGGGGCGGCCTCTTCGAGCAGTTCGGCCGCCAGGCTGGTCTGCGGCACCCGGCGGGGGAGGGGCGCGAGCCCGCCCGGGCGGTCCGCGGTCCCGGCGGCCGGGGTGCCGCGCGCGGGCGCCGCACGGCGGGCCGGGCCGCCGTGGGCGGCTCCGGCCGCCCGGCCCGCGTCCCCGGGTCCGCCGTGGTCCGTCGCGTCGGAAGCCTCCGCCGCGGCCGCCGGGTCCGCCGTGCCGCTCGGGTCCGCGGCCCCCGGGGACCGCGGAGCCGCGAGGGCCGGCCCGGTGCGGCCGTCCTGGGCGGCGTCCGGGGCGTCCGGGGATTCCCGGACCACGATCTCGTGCGGGACGAGCACGATCGCCGTCGTCCCGCCGTACGGCGAGGAGCGCAGGGTGACGGCGATGCCGTGCCGGTGGGCGAGCTGGGACACCACGAACATGCCGAGCCGCAGGTCGTCGGCGAGCGCCACCACGTCGAACTGCGGGGGCGTGGCCAGCTGGGCGTTCAAGGAGGCGTAGTCCTCCTCCGACAGGCCCAGTCCGCGGTCCTCGATCTCCACCGCGAGCCCCTTGGCCACCATGGCGGCCCGCACCCCGACCGGGCTGGGCGCCGGGGAGTAGGCGGTGGCGTTGTCGATCAGCTCGGCCAGCAGGTGGATGACGTCGGCCACCGCGGGCGGGGCGACGGCGATCTCGTCCTCCTCGGTCTGCACCTCCACCCGCTGGTACTCGGCGACCTCGCCGACGGCACTGCGCAGGATGTCGATCAGAGCGACCGGCCGGCTCCAGGTACGGCCCGGCCGCTCGCCGCTGACGATGACCAGGTTCTCCTCGTAGCGGCGCAACTGGCTGGCGGTGGAGTCGAGTTCGTACAGGCCCTTGAGGACCTCCGGGTCGGTGTGCCGACGCTCCAGCGCGTCCAGCTTGCTGAGCTGGAGGTTCACCAGATTCTGGCTCTGCCGGGCGATGCCCAGGATGATCTTCTGGAACCCCCGCCGGGCGTCGGCGAGTTCGACCGCGGTGTGCACGGCCGTGCGCTGCGCGGTGTTGAACGCCTGTGCCACCTGGCCCAGTTCGTCGTCGCCGTAGTCCAGGGGCGTCGTCGCGGACTCCGCGTCGACCTTCTCGCCGCGCTCCAGCCGGGCCACCACGTCGGGCAATCGTTCCTCCGCCAGGCTGAGCGTGGCCATCCGCAGGCCGTGCAGCCGCCGGGACAGCGAGCGGGTGATCCGCCAGGACATGCCCACGCACACCAGCAGCGCGGCCAGCCCGCCCGCGCTCAGCGCGGCGGCCGTCAGCAGCAGTCCGCGGGCCTCGTCGGCGCTGCGGGTCAGCAGCCCGTCGGTCTCCTGCTGGATCATCGCGGTGTACTGCGCGGACACCTTGTCCCAGGCCGTCTCCCACCGGCGCTGCGCGTCCGGCAGGACGACCCGGTCGCCCTTGCCCGCGGGCCGCGCGGCCAGCACCTGGTCCTCGATCTGCTCCAGGGTGCGCCACTCCGGGCTCGCGAGGATCTTCTCCGTCCGCGTCCTGGCGGTGCCCCGCAGGGACGGCAGGATCTGGTCCTCGACCAGCCAGCGGCGCGTGCCGACCAGCTCCCCGAAGTCCGTCCACGCCTCCCGGCCGAGGTGGCCGGAGGGCCAGGCCAGGGTGAGCCGGGCGTCGCCCCGGGACATCAGTTCCGCGGCGTGCTCCAGCGAGACGAGCGGACCGGCCTGCGAGGTGAGGTCGCCGTCGTCGACCTGGGACAGCTCCTGGAAGGCGTGGATCTGCTCGTCGATGATCGACGTGTAGTGGTCGAGCGCCTGCTCGGCGGTGATGTCGCCGGGGTTGTCGATCTGGTCGCGGTAGTACTCCAGACTGCCCACCGAACCGAGCACCGAGTACATCCGCTCCGACACCCGCGCCGGCGCCTCGGCGATCGCGTCCGCCTGGCCGGTGAGTCCGGCCACCGCCCGGTCCGTCCGCTCCCGCTGGGCGTCCAGGGCGCTGCGGGAGTCCCGGGGCGCGGCGAGCCACGCGGCGGTCAGGCTGCGCTCCCGTTGCAGGGCGAGCGCGGCCTCGGTGCCCATCGCCCCCGTCGACCGGCTCAGCTCCGTCTGGGCCCGCAGCCGCAGCCCCTCCGAGAACATCTGTGTCGTTGTCACGCCCCACATCGCCGCGAGGGTGACGCTCGGCACCAGCGCCAGGAGGACCAGCGAGATACGTATGGAGCCGAGTCGGCGCCGGGCACCTGTCCGTGGAGACATCGTCGTCCTAGAGCGGTCGGATGAGAGGGGGAGCGGAGGCGGTGCGCAGGATGCTATCCGCACATGTGAGCGTGCGTCCCGTGAGGGACCGAAAAGTTTCGACACGCTCCCGGGGCATCCCGCGTCAACGGGTGCCCTCGGCCGCGAACTTCGCGACCGAGGCGACATTGGACTTCGTGACGAACGCGGGACCGGTGAGGACCGGGGCCACCCCGCCGCCGCTGATGTTGCCGTTCGTCCGGTACAGCCACAGCGCGTCCACGGCGAGATAGCCCTGGAGGTAGGGCTGCTGGTCCACGGCGAACCGGACGGTGCCGTCGCGTACCGCGTCCACCAGGTCCTTGTCGAGGTCGAAGGTGGCGACCCCGGCCTTGCTGTCCGCCTCCCGGACGGCGTCGACCGCGGTGAGGGCGTACTGGGCCCCCAGGGTCACGACCTCGTCGATGGACGGGTCCTGCCGCAGCCGGGCGGTGACGATGCCCGCGACGGCGCGCATGTCGGTGCCGTCCACATAGAGGTTGTCGGTCTTCCCGGCGAACGTCTTGCGCACGCCGGCGCACCGCGCCTCCAGGGCGACGTTGCCGCGTTCGTGGACGACGCACAGGGTGTGCCGCGCCTTGAGGCCGTTCAGCTTCTCGCCGACGGCCCGGCCGGCCACGCTCTCGTCCTGCCCGAAGTACTCCAGCAGCCCGGCCGGCTTCCAGGCGTCGATACCGGAGTTGAGCCCGACGACGGGGATCCCGGCGGCCCGGGCCTCACCCACCGGCCCCTTCATGGCCTGCGGCTTGGCGAGCGTCACCGCGATGCCGTCGACGCCGTCCCTGATCGCGTCCCGCATCAGCCGGGCCTGGCCGGCCTGGTCGGCGTCGCTCGCGAACGTCAGGTCGATGCCGTCCTTGGCCGCGGCCGCCTCGGCGCCCTTGCGCACCAGGTCCCAGAAGGCGTCGCCCTCGCCGCCGTGGGCGATCAGCGCCACCTTCATGCCCCCGGCACCGCCCGCCCCGTCGGAACCCCCGGAGCCGTCGTCCCCGCCGAACGCCGAGCAGCCCGCCGCCAGCAGCACGACGGCGACGGCGAGAGCGGCGAGGCGGGTGGGGCGTCCCGGGATGCGGCGGGACCGGGAAGGAGAGTTCATGAGGGCGCGGACCTCGCTGTGCGGCAGAGCAAGAGCAGGGGGAGAGCGCCGTCGGAGCAGCAGCGATGCGCCGGCCGGGTGACTCTCGCTGGCCCGGAGCCAACCCTGTCCCGCCATGGGTCGTCAAGTGACCGGCCACGGGAAGTGAGGTGCCGCTGCCGCATTGTGATGAACCGTGACACCCGAGGTGGGAGCGGCTCCCGGGCCGCGCGGAGCGGAACCGCACGGACGGTACGGTCCGGCGGGCGGAGGCTCGTGGGCCGCCCGTGGGCTGCCGCTGGGGGTGCCCGCCGGGGTCCCCGCGCCGCGCGCCCCGTAGGCCGTGTCCCGCGCGTGACCGTGATGGCCGGTGCGTCCGAGCGGTCGCACCGAGGGTGGGTGCGGGGCGGAACGAGGGTTTCCCCTGTATCCCCCCGGCCGCCGGGCTGCCTATCGTTCGAGCGCGGCCGAACCGGCGGGTAACCCCCGAGCGGTTCCCGGTGCCCCGCGCGACGGGGGCCGGGCGGCGGCCGCCACCGGTCCGGCGGGCCGGCCGGGTGCGGATGGGGCCCCGGCCGGCCCGCCGTTCACGTTCGGTCGCCGGATCCGCCCAAGTCCATACCGGACGTGCTGTTTCCTCTCTCTCCTCGCGCATGCGGTGCCGGATCTGCACCAGCTCGGACCGCACCGTCTGGACTCCCGCCGCCGGACGGTGAGTTATCGTGTACACCGGGTAAAAAACAAACGGCATGACCCGTTCCTTTTTCCGGCTCAGGAGTTCAGTCGATGGCGAGGCAGGTACGCGCCGAGCAGACCCGTGCGACGATCATCACGGCCGCCGCCGAACTGTTCGACCGGCAGGGCTATGAATCGACCAGTCTCAGCGACATCGTCGAGCACGCCCATGTCACCAAGGGCGCCCTCTACTTCCACTTCGCGGCGAAGGAGGACCTCGCCCACGCGATCCTGGAACTGCAGTCCCGCACCTGCCGCAGGCTGGCCCGGGAGACCGAGACGCGGGGGCACACCTCGCTGGAGGCGCTGATGCGCCTCACCTTCTCCATAGCCCGGCTGTCCGCCGAGGACCCCGTCCTGCGCGCCGGACTCCGGCTCGCCACCGGCGGCACCCGGCCGCGCCCGCCGCTCAGCCACCCCTTCACCGAGTGGCTCGACATCGTCACGGCCCGGCTGCTCGGCGCGGTCAAGGAGGCCGACGTCCACCCCGACGTCGACATCGACGTCGTCGCCCACTCCCTGGTCTGCTTCTTCATCGGCACCCGTGTGGTGGGCCGTTCCCGCGAACCCGTCGCCCGGCAGCCCCGCCGCACCGCCGAGATGTGGCAGATCCTCATCCGCGGGCTGGTGCCGGTGACCCGGCGGGCGCGCTACCTCAGCCTGGCCGCCCGCCTGGAGAGGGAGATCGCCCCGGTGTGAGGCGGGCCGCCGCGTCCCACCCGCCCCGCACGTTACGGTGAGCCGCATGCCCCACACCCCCGCCGCCGACGTGATCCTCGGCAACGAGCCCGGCTCGTTCCCCCACAGCGTGCTCGCCGAACGGCACCCGGCGATCATCCGGCAGGTGCGCGAGTCCTTCCCCTACGAGCCCGGACAGCACCGCGCCCTCGACGCCCTGCTGGACCGGTGCACCGAGGGCGTGATCGAACCCCTCCCCGCCGAGGCGCACGACCGGGACGACTGGCTCGCCTGGGGCATGGCGCAGTACGCGGGGCAGTCCTGGTTCGACGTGCCGTGGCTGTGGTCCGAGAGCTGGTTCTACCGGCAACTACTGGACGCCGTCGGCTACTTCGGCCCCGGCCCCTGGCAGGGCATCGACCCCTTCCGGCCGTCCAAGCTGGCCGAGCTCGACTCACCCGCGACGGCGGAGGAACTGGCCGCCCTCGACGACCTCGCCACCCGGCCCGCCGCCGAACGCGAGCAGGCCCTGCTGCACGGCTCGCTGTGGGGCAACCGGGCCGACCTCGGCTTCCGGCTGTCCGCCGGGGGCGCCGAGGAGACCGCCGCCGCGCCCGGTCTGGTGGCCGACGACAGCGAGCGCCTGCGGCAGCTCCTCGACGACCGCGCCGGCGGGGCCACGCTCGCCCTGATCGCCGACAACGCCGGCCGCGAACTCGTCCCCGACCTGCTGCTCCTCGCCCACCTCCTGGCGCACGACCGCATCGCCCGGGCCGTGCTGCACGTCAAGCCGTACCCGTACTACGTCTCCGACGCGACCACGGCCGACGTCGTCGACGCCGTCCGCCGGCTGCGCGACGCCGGGGGAGCGGCGGCGGAGTACGGGCACCTGCTGTGGCACGCCCTCGCCGACGGCCGCCTCCGGATCGGCGCACACGCCTTCTTCTGCTCGCCCCTGCCGTACGAGGACATGCCCGGCGACCTTCGTGCCGACCTCGCCGCAGCCGACCTCACCGTGGTCAAGGGCGACCTCAACTACCGGCGGCTGGTGGGCGACCGGCGGTGGCCGCCCACCACGCCGTTCGCCGACGTCACCGCCCACTTCCCCGGGCCGGTGGCCGCCCTGCGCACGCTGAAGTCCGACGTGATCACCGGCCTGGCGCCGGACACCGAGGCCGCCCTGGTCGCCGCCGAGGACCAGCGTTGGCGGGTCAGCGGCACCCACGCCCTCATCCAGGTACGGGAGTAGGGCACAGAACCGCCCCGAACTCCCGTATCACCACCGGTTCACGCGATGGTGTGATCATGTCCGGGCCGGTGGATGCCGCCCCTGCGCCCCGGGTAGTGCCCGGCCATGACGCAGCCGTTCGACCTCCCGCACTTCTACCTGCCGCATCCCGCGCGGCTCAACCCGCACGTCGACGAGGCCCGGGCCCACTCGACGGCGTGGGCACGCGAGATGGGCATGCTGGAAGGGTCGGGAGTCTGGGAGCAGGCCGATCTCGACGCACACGACTACGGCCTGCTCTGTGCCTACACCCATCCCGACTGCGACGGCCCCGCCCTGTCCCTCATCACCGACTGGTACGTGTGGGTCTTCTTCTTCGACGACCACTTCCTGGAGAAGTACAAGCGCACCCAGGACCGCTCCGCCGGCAAGGCCCACCTCGACCGGCTGCCCCTCTTCATGCCCGCCGGCCCCGCGACCCCCGTCCCCGTGCCGGAGAACCCGGTCGAGGCGGGCCTCGCCGACCTTTGGGCGCGCACCGTGCCCGCCATGTCCGCCGACTGGCGCCGCCGGTTCGCCGTCGCCACCGAGCACCTGCTCAACGAGTCCCTGTGGGAACTGTCCAACATCAACGAGGGACGGATCGCCAACCCCGTCGAGTACATCGAGATGCGCCGCAAGGTGGGCGGCGCGCCCTGGTCCGCGGGACTCGTCGAGTACGCCACCGCCGAAGTGCCCGCCGCCGTCGCCGCGTCCCGCCCGCTGCGGGTGCTCATGGAGACCTTCTCCGACGCCGTCCACCTGCGCAACGACCTGTTCTCCTACCAGCGCGAGGTCGAGGACGAGGGCGAGAACAGCAACGGTGTCCTCGTCGTGGAGACCTTCTTCGGCTGCACCACCCAGGAGGCAGCCGACATCGTCAACGACGTCCTCACCTCACGGCTCCACCAGTTCGAGCACACCGCGTTCACCGAAGTGCCCGCCGTCGCCCTGGAGAAGGGCCTCGCCCCGCACGAGGTCGCGGCCGTCGCCGCGTACGCGAAGGGGCTCCAGGACTGGCAGTCCGGCGGCCACGAATGGCACCTGCGCTCCAGCCGCTACATGAACGAGGGCGCCCGCGCCACCACCCCGTGGGGCGCCCTCGCAGGACCCGCAGGACCCGCAGGACCCGCAGGACCCACCGGCCCCGGCACCTCCGCCGCCGACGTGCGGGCGCTGCTCACCGCGGCGGGCGCCGAGCGGCTGCGCGCCCACACCCACGTGCCGTACCGGAAGGTCGGCCCCGCCGTCATCCCCGACATCCGCATGCCGTTCCCGCTGCAGCTGAGCCCCCACCTCGACGCCTCCCGCGCCCACCTCGCCGACTGGTGCCGGCGCATGGGCATCCTCTCCGAGGGTGTCTGGGACGACGACAAACTGGACGCCTACGACCTCGCCCTGTGCTCCGCCGGCATCGACCCGGACGCCACCCCCGGGGCGCTCGACCTCAGCGCCCAGTGGCTCGCCTTCGGCACCTACGGCGACGACTACTACCCCCTGGTCTACGGCCACCGGCGCGACCTCGCCACCGCCCGGGTGACCACCGCCCGGCTGTCGGACTGCATGCCGATCGACGGCGAACCGGTGCCGGCCCCCGCCAACGCGATGGAACGCTCCCTCATCGACCTGTGGGCGCGCACCACGGCCGCCATGACCCCCGAGCAGCGGGGCCCGCTGAAGAACGCGGTCGACGTCATGACGGAGAGCTGGCTGTGGGAGCTGGCCAACCAGATCCACCACCGGGTGCCCGACCCGGTGGACTACCTGGAGATGCGTCGCCGGACCTTCGGCTCGGACCTCACCCTGAGCCTGTGCCGCACCGGCCACGGCCCGGCCGTCCCGCCCGAGGTCTACCGCAGCGGCCCCGTCCGCTCCCTGGAGAACGCGGCCGTCGACTTCGCCTGCCTGCTCAACGACGTCTTCTCGTACCAGAAGGAGATCGAGTACGAGGGCGAGATCCACAACGCGATCCTCGTCGTGCAGACCTTCTTCGGCTGCGACTACCCGACCGGCCTGCGGATCGTGCACGACCTGATGAGCCGCCGCCTGACCCAGTTCGAGCACGTGGTGGAGCACGAACTGCCAGTCGTCCACGAGGACTTCCAGCTGTCCCAGGAGGTCCGCGACATCATGCGGGACTACGTGGAGGACCTGCGCAACTGGATGGCGGGCATCCTGCACTGGCACCGCAGCGTCGACCGGTACAAGGACGCGTGGCTGTCCCGGCGCGCCCACGGCTTCCTCCCCGACCGCCGGCCCGCACTGCCCCTCCCGCTCCAGGGCGGGACCGCCCTGCGCAGCACCCCCTTCGGCCGGGTCCCTTCCCACTCCTGACCGCCCCTCAGTCTCACTCGTTCGTGGCTCGTCGGCCCGCCGCCCGCCGGGTAGCTCTCCGGACGGAGGCGATCGATGGAACAGACAGCGTTGCGTCCCCGGCCCATGCCCGGCCGGGAACACGGCGGCGAGCGGCCCGGCGGCAACGACGAGGCGGACGACCGGCACGACGGGCGCGGGCAGCGCCGGGAAGGAGCAGAGCAGCGGGGCGGCCCCGGTCCCGCCCCCGCCCGCACCCGGCCGCACGCCGCCCGCCGGCGCGGTCGGCGGCTGGTGTCCGCGCTGTTCACCGCGTTCGTCGGGACGGTGCTGGTCCTGGCCGGGATCGGGCTCGGCGCGACCGGTGCCACCGTCATCGGCGCGGACGGCCTGACCGAACTGAAGCGGCACGCGGGCCTGCCGGTCGCCGGCCCGTCCGTCTCCCCGCGCCCCGCCCCCGCGGCGTCCCGCCCCGCCCCGGCCGCCACCCCGGTCGTGGGCCGACTCGGCCTGGAGGTGGCCGACGACCGGAAACCGGGCGCCCTGGTCGTCGGCGTGCACGTGCCGGGCCCGGGCTACGCGGCCGGGCTCGTCCGGGGCGACGTCCTGCTCGCTTTCGGCACCACCCGCATCGACACGGCCGCCGACCTGGCCCGGGCCGTCGCCCGGGCCCGCCCCGGCCGGGAGGTCGTGCTGACCGTGCGCCACCGCAGCGGCGCCTACCAGCAGCTGACCGCGGTACCGGGCATCGTCACATGACGGGCCTCCGGCCGCCGCGCCCGCCCCGCGGACCCCGCACACCGGCTCGCGTCGCCGCCCCGGGCCGGGCAGGATGCTGCCGTAGCCCGCACGCCCACCCCGGGAGGCCCGGATGAACGGCACCACGCCCGCGCCCTTCACCGCCGACGACCACCGGGACCGCATGGCACGCGCCGTGCGGCAGGCCGCCGAGGCCGGACTGGCCGGCCTGCTGGTGGCCCCGGGCCCCGATCTGACGTGGCTCACCGGTTACACCCCCACCGCCGAGACCGAACGGCTCACCCTGCTGGTCCTGGCCCCCGAGCGGGATCCCGTCCTGGTCGTGCCCACCCTGGAGGCCCCCGACGCCGAGCGGGCCCCCGGCGCCCCCGCCCTCACCCTGCGCGACTGGACCGACGGCAAGGACCCCTACGCCGCCACCGCCACCCTCCTGGACCCCGCGGGCCGCTACGGCATCAGCGACAACACCTGGGCCCTGCACCTGCTGGGACTCCAGCGCGCGCTGCCGGGCACCTCCTACGCCTCCCTCACCGAGGCGCTGCCGATGCTGCGGGCCGTCAAGGACCCGGCCGAGCTGGCACTGCTGGCCGCCGCGGGGGGCGCCGCGGACGCCGCGTTCGAGGAGATCCGCACGGTGCCCTTCGCCGGGCGGCGGGAGTCCGACGTCGCCGCCGACCTCGCCGCGCTGCTGCTGCGGTACGGGCACTCCCGGGTGGACTTCACCATCGTCGCCGCCGGCCCCAACGGCGCCGACCCGCACCACGAGGCGGGCGATCGCGTCATCGCACACGGCGACATGGTCGTCCTCGACTTCGGCGGCCTGAAGGACGGCTACGGCTCCGACACCTCCCGCACCGTGCACGTCGGTGAGCCCACCGACGAGGAACGCCGCGTCCACGACCTCGTGCGCGCCGCCCAGGAGGCCGGATTCCGCGCCGTGCGCCCCGGCGCCGCCTGCCAGGACGTCGACCGGGCGGCCCGCGCGGTCATCGCCGACGCCGGCCACGGGGAGCACTTCATCCACCGCACCGGGCACGGCATCGGCGTCACCACGCACGAGCCGCCCTACATGGTCGAGGGCGAGGAGCGGCCGCTCGTGCCGGGCATGTGCTTCTCCGTCGAACCCGGCGTCTACCTGCCCGGCCGGTTCGGCGTCCGTATCGAGGACATCGTGGCCGTCACCGGGGACGGCGGACGGCGGCTCAACAACACCGCCCGCGACATGGTCATAGTGGACTGAGGCACCGATGCCCCCGCAACGCCCTCCGAACGACAACGGCGCGACCATGACCCAGGCACCCACACCCACCACGGACACCGTCCGCCGGCTGATCCGCACCCTCCTCAAGGACGACGGGGGCGGAGCGGACCACGCCCCCGGACCGGACGTCCGGCCGGTCGCGGGCGCCCGGCCCGGCACCTGGTGGGTCGGCGACCGGCATGTGCTGCGGCTCGCCCCCGACCGCGAGGCGAGCCTGCGGCAGCGCCGCGAACTGCGGGTGCGCGACCTCGTCCGCCCGCACGTCCCGGTCTCCGTCCCGGTCAGCGTGGCGCGCGGCGAGTGGGCCCCCGGCCTGAGCTGCACCCTGGACACCCGGATGCCCGGCGGCTCCGCCGAGGACCACCGGGTGTCCGCCGTCGGCGAGACCGACCTCGCCGGACTGCTCACCGGGCTGCGCGCGGTGCCGGCCCGGCAGGCCGAGACGCTCGGTGTGCCGCGCGCCACCCCCCGGTCCCTGGAAGCCCTGCGCGGAGCCGCGCGGGCCGCCGCCGAACGGCTCGCCGCGGCGGACGAGTTCGACCCGGTCCGGCTCGGCCAGCTCACCCAGCCCGCGGCGGTCCAGCTCGGCATCCAGCCCGGCCCGGCCGTGCTCACCCATCACTCCCTCACCGGCAACCACCTCGTGGTCAGCCAGGACGGCCGGGTGCGCGGCGTCCTCGGCTGGGGCGGCGTCGCGGTCGGCGACCCCGCCGAGGACATCGCGGGCCTCGCCGTCGCCGTGGGAGCACCGGCCGCCGTACGGGCCGCCACCCTCGCCGGGTACGGTGCCCGCCCCTGCCTGCGCGGCCTGTGGCTGGCCCGCTGCGACGCGGTCATCCACCTCGCCGAGGCCCTCGCCGGGCACGGCACCGACCCCCTGCCGCTGCTACGGGTCCGGCTGCGCCGCGCCTGGGAGGCGATCCTCCTGGAACGCGTCACCGACCTGCGCGGCCCGGAGGACGGGCCCTGACGCGACCTGCGCGGCCCGGAGGACGGGCCCTGACGCGGCTTGCGCGGGCCGGAGAACGGCCCCTGACCCGGCCGGCGGGGCCCGGATGACGGTCCCTGACCCGGCCGGCGTGGCCCGGATGACGGTCCCTGCTCGGTCCGGACGATGCCTCGTGACCCGGCCGGCGCGGTCCGGGCGACGCCTCCTGACCTGGCCGGCGTGGCCTGTGTCCCGGCCTGCGCGGCCCGGGCGACCGCCCCTGACTGACCCGGCTGGTGCGGCTTGCATGAGGCCCCTGACCCGGCCTGCGCGGCCCGGACGACGGTCCCTGACCGGCGGGCGCGGCCTGTGCCCCGGCGGGCGCGGCCTGTGTCCCGGCCTGCGCGGCCTGGGCGCGAGCTCTTGACCCGGCCGACCGGGCCCGTGCTCCGGTCTGCGCAGCCCGGGCGCGAGCCCCTGATCCGGCGGCTGGTGCGGGTCGCATGACGGCCCCTGACCTGGCCTGCGCGGCCCGGGCGCGAGCTCTTGACCCGGTCGACCGGGCCCGTGCCAGGGTCTGCGTGGCCCGGGCGCGAGCTCCTGATCCGGCGGCTGGTGCGGCTTGCATGACGGCCCCTGACCTGGCCTGCGCGGCCCGGGCGCGAGCCCTTGACCCGGCCGACCCGGCCCGTGCTCTGGTCTGCGTGGCCCGGGCTCGAGCCCCTGATCCGGCGGCTGGTGCGGCTTGCATGACGGCCCCTGACCTGGCCTGCGCGGCCCGGACGAAAGCCCTTGACCCGGCCGACCCGGCCCGTGCCCCGGTCTGCGTAGCTCGGGCGCCAGCTCCTGACCCGGCTGGCCCGGACCTGCCGGCGGTCCGGGCCAGCCCGGGGCCCTGTCGGCGGCCCCTGAACCGGCCTGCGCGGCCTGGGCGGCGGCCCGTGTCCGGGCCTGAGCGGCCGGGGGCGACCACCCCTCGGTCCGGCCCGGCCGCGTCAGTCCTGGAGCAGGACGACCGCCGATTCCGGGGGCAGGTGCAGGACGCCGTCGGGGCCGGGGGAATCCACGGGCTCCCATGCGGCGAGCACCCGCGCATGCGGGGCGCCCAGGGCGATCGCGGCCGGCCCGTCGGCCAGGTTCACGGCGACCAGCACGTCGCCGCGCCGGAACGCCAGCCAGCGCAGCTCCTCGTCGTGGGCCACCTTGGTGTCGGCGAGGTCGGGATCGGTGAGGTCCGGCTGCTCGTGGCGGACCTCGATCAGCCGCCGGTACCAGGCCAGCACGCGCGCGTGCGGGTCGCGCTCCGGCTCCGACCAGTCCAGGCAGGAGCGGTCGCGGGTGGCCGGGTCCTGCGGGTCGGGCACCTCCTCGGCCGTCCAGCCGTGCGCCGCGAACTCCCGCCGCCGGCCCTCGCTCACCGCCTTGGCGAGCTCCGCGTCGGTGTGGTCGGTGAAGAACTGCCAGGGCGTGCCCGCCGCCCACTCCTCGCCCATGAACAGCATCGGCGTGAAGGGCGCCGTCAGCGTGAGCGCCGCCGCGACGGCCAGCCGGCCCGGGGACACCAGCGCGGCCAGCCGGTCGCCCCGGGCGCGGTTGCCGACCTGGTCGTGGGTCTGGCTGTAGCCGAGGAGCCGGTGCCCGGCCACCCTGGTGCGGTCCAGCGGCCGGCCGTGATGGCGGCCCCGGAAGCTGGAGTAGGTGCCGTCGTGGAAGAAACCCCCGGTGAGGGTCTTGGCGAGGGCCGCGAACGGGGCGCGCGCGAAGTCGGCGTAGTAGCCCTGCGACTCGCCGGTGAGCGCGGCGTGCAGCGCGTGGTGGAAGTCGTCGTTCCACTGCGCGTGCACCCCGAGGCCGCCCTCCGCGCGGGGGGTGACCACGCGCGGGTCGTTCAGGTCCGACTCGGCGATCAGGAACAGCGGCCGGCCCGTCTCGGCGCCGAGGGTGTCCACGGCCTGCGACAGCTCCTCCAGGAAGTGCCGCGCCCGCGTGTCCACCAGCGCGTGCACCGCGTCCAGGCGCAGCCCGTCGATCCGGTAGTCCCGCAGCCAGGCCAGCGCGCTGTCCACCAGGTAGGCGCGCACCTCGTCGGAGCCCGGGGCGTCCAGGTTCACCGCCGAGCCCCACGGGGTGTGGTGGGTGTCCGTGAAGTACGGCCCGAACTCGGGCAGGTAGTTCCCCGAGGGCCCCAGGTGGTTGTGCACCACGTCCAGGACGACGCCCAGGCCCAGCGCGTGCGCCCGGTCGACGAAGCGCTTCAGTCCCTCGGGCCCGCCGTACGGCTCGTGCACCGCCCACAGCGACACGCCCTCGTAGCCCCAGCCGTGCCGCCCGGGGAAGGGGCACACGGGCATCAGCTCCACGTGTGTGACGCCCAGCTCCGCGAGGTGGCCGAGCCGCTCGGCGGCCGCGTCGAAGGTGCCCTCGCGCGTGTACGTGCCCACGTGCAGCTCGTACAGCACCGCCCCCGGCAGCGGACGGCCGGTCCACTCGGCCCGCCAGTCGAACCGCTCGTGGTCGACGACCGCACTGAGCCCGTCCGGGCCGTCCGGCTGCCGCCGCGAGCGCGGGTCGGGGCGGACCGGGCCGCCGTCCAGCGCGAATCCGTACCGGGAGCCGTCCTGCGCGCCGGCCTCCCCCCGCCACCACCCCTCCCGCCGTGCGTCACGCTCCAACGCGTGGGTGACGCCGTCGCACTCGAGCGTCACACGGCCGGCCTGTGGTGCCCACACCTCGAACTGCACGGACGGTTCCCCTTCGTCTGCTCACCGTGATGTAGCCCGTCCATCGTGCGGTATCGGAGATCAATCCGCCGGTGAATTCCCCCTTTTGCGGCCGGTGTCGCCGCACGCCCCGCCTGCGCGGGCCGGCGGTTCCCCGCTTTCTGGACAGGCGGGGCCGCACTGACCGACAATCACGTGCGTGACGTCGTCCTTCGAGTTCAACACCTACCCCGCGCGGGTGTCCGACGCGGAGCGCGACAAGGCGCTGAAGGCACTCAGGGACGGCGCCGCCACGGGCCGGTTGTCCCACGACACCTTCGTGCGGCGCATGGAACTCGCGCTGGCCGCGCGCCGCCCCGAGGAACTCGCCGTGCTGACCGCCGACCTGCGCACCGAGGGCCGCGTGGCTCGGCTGGTCTTCGGGACGGTGGAGGCGGTGTCCGGGTTCGGGGTGCGGCTGCGCCGGGCGTGGCAGGCCGAGCGGCTGCCCAAGCTGCTGCTGCCGCACCCGCAGACGGGCCATCCGCTGCGGATAGGCCGCGACCCCGCCAATGGGCTGCGGCTCACCCACGAGACAGTCTCCCGCGTCCACGCCGAACTGCACTACCAGGGCGGCCTGTGGGTGCTGCGGGACCTCGGTTCGGCCAACGGCACCACGGTGAACGGGCGGCGCGTCGTCGGTGCGGCCGTGGTCCGCGAGGGCGACCAGGTCGGCTTCGGCCACATGACGTACCGCCTGTCGGCGGACTGACCTCGCGCGCGCCGCCGACCGCACCAGGCCGGCGGGCCGGCCCCCATGTGCCCCGCCCGCGCGCGGTGTTGCCGCACGGCGGTCCGGCGGGCCCGGCGAGCCGGGCCGTGCGACGGCACCGCGTCCCCCGCGACCGTCCTCCCGTTCGGGTGAGCCGGGCTGGGGTGCGGGGCCCGCCGTGCCGATGCATCGGGCATGACGCACACCTCAGCACACACGGTGCACGATCCGAGAGCGGTACGCGGCATGAGGGCGGGCCGGGACCCGCAGGCAGGCCGGGGCCCGAGGCCGCCGAGGGGCGGGCGAGCCCTCGGGGGCGCCCTGCTGGCGGCGGCCGCCCTCCTCGCCTGTGCCGCCCCCGCCCAGGCGGCCCCGCAGTCCACCGGCCCGGACAGCTGGCTGTACCTCACCGCCGGGCCCGGCGAGACCCCCTCCGTCACCGCACAGGGCACCCTCCTGCTCTGCGACCCGCCCCAGGGCCACCGGCGGGCCGCCGACGCCTGCGCGGAACTGGAGGCGGCGGACGGCCGCATCGCGGGCATCCCGCCCAAGGACGTGTTCTGCACGATGGTCCACGCCCCGGTGACCGTCCAGGCCCGCGGCGTGTGGCGGGGCCGCCCGGTCGCCTACACGGAGACCTTCCCCAACGCCTGCGTGATGGCCGCACGGACCGGCTCCGTCTTCACCGCGGACGAGTCCCAGGGGGTGTGAGGAGACCGACGGGCGGGCGCTGTCACCGCGCCCGCTCGCGCGCGTGGAGCGCCGCCGCCACCACCGCGCGCGCCTGGTGCTCGACCTGGTGCTCCACGGGCACCCAGCGGGCCCGGAAGCGCACGGCGAAGGCATCGCTCCACGACGCCACCAGGTGTTCCAGCCGGGCCGCGGACCGCGCGTCGCTGCCGCGCAGCGCCCGCAGCAGCATGGCCGCCGCCCGCAACGGCACCCGCCGCGCGAACGCGTCCACGCTGCCGACGTACGCGCGTGTGCCGTCGACGGGCGGGGTGCGCACCAGGTCCGCGGCCAGCCCCGGCACCAGTTCCAGGCCCCAGGTGGCCGCCCGCAGCAGCGGCCCGCCGACGGACTCCGGGCGGGGCCGCGCCTGCTCCAGGATCCGCCGTACGGCGTCCGCGTCCCGCAGCAGCCGGTGCGACAGGTGCCGCATCGCCGCCGCCGGCGCGGGATGCGGCGCCGGGTCGTCCACCAGGTCGCTCGCCCACATCGGCACCTCCACCACGGCGGTCAGACCGCCGTACCGGTGGGCGTGGTACCAGGTGCTGTGCCGGGCGTCGTCCGGCAGGCTCGGATACGCGGCGCCCGCCTCCGCGCCGGGCATCACATGGACGCCCGGGCCGGACGCGGGCCAGCCCGCGGCGTCCGAGGCGCCGGTCTCCACCGGGATGTGCAGCTGCGCCGCCGACTTGGCGAACGGCTCCGACAGCCCCGGCAGGTCCCGTGTCAACTGCACCCAGCTCCCGCCGAGTTCGGTGCCGTGCAGGGACACCTGGAGGTAGGGCCGCAGCTCGTCGATGACGCCGGTCAGCGCGCGCGTCTCCGGCGGCAGCCGGTCGGGCGGCAGCACCGACGGGGCCCACTCCGGCTGCTCGGGGCCGGCCGGACGGAAGAAGCCGAGGTGGTAGTCGTACAGGCTGCGCGGGGACGACGTCACATGGAGGCTCGCCCCGTCGGGGTCCGCGCACAGCAGGAAGTGCCAGGACGTCCCGTCCCGCAGCTCCGCCTCCGCCAGGACCCGCCGGGCCAGCGCGAGCAGGGTGCCGCCCCCGGCCGGTTCGTTGGCGTGCGCGCCGGCGACGACCAGGACGGCGGGCTCGGCGCGGCCCACGGACAGCAGGTACAGCGGGCGTCCCGCGCTGGAGACGCCGACCTGGCGCAGGACGCACAGCGCGGGCCGCTGACCGGCCAGCGCACGGGCGGCGGACTCCAGTTCGGCCACCGTGGGATAGCGCAGCTCCGCCAGCAGACCCACCCCCCGTCGCATCCGCCCGACCTCGCTTTCCGCAGTACCCCACGGTCACGGACCGCTGTCAAGGGTGTGCCGGGGGAGTGCTCCGGGGGCGCCCGGAGCACTCCGGGGGGCCCGGCCCGCGGCCGCCGCCCTCGCGCGCCTACGGTGCGTCGGCGGTGCGCTCCAGCAGGGCCACGGGCCACGCCCCGAGCAGGTCGGCCGCGCGCACCCGCCCGGTGAACTCCCGTCCCGGCGTGAGCAAGTCGGCCCACCGGCCCGGCGGCAGCGGCAGCAGCGTCTCCCGCCAGCCGCCCGCCTCCGCGAGCCGCAGCGACAGCCGGGTCACGGCGCTGAGCACCCGCCCGGAGCGCACGAAGGCCACGCAGTGCGCCGCGGCCGGCCCCTCGGCGGTCAGCGGCTCGTACGACGCCGTGTCACCGAACACCTCCGGCAGCCGCGCCCGCAGCCCCAGCGCCGCCCGCGTCACCGTCTCCTTCGCCCCCCTGCCCTCCGCCGGCCCGGCGGGGAAGTCCACGACGCGCCGGTTGTCCGGGTCCACCAGGGCCCGGTATTCGTGCTCCGTGCCCTGGTAGACGTCCGGCACGCCCGGCATCGTCAGATGGACCAGGGCGGTGCCCAGCACATTGGCGGTGATGTGCGGTTCCAGGGCGTCCCGGAAGGCTGTCACGCGCTCGCCCGGCACCCCGCACGGCCCCGCCGTCACGAAGCGCTCCACCGCCTCCTCGTAGGGCGGCTCCTGCTCCGTCCAGCTGGTGTACATGCCCGCCTCGCGCACGTGCTTCAGCAGCGCCCCCCGCACCCGGTCGGCGTCCGCCGGGCCGCCCAGCCCGAACACCGTCTGCCAGGCCGCCCAGGCCAGCTGCCCGTCCGGCACGCCGTCCCCGGTGCGGGTCACCTCCGCCAGGACGTCCGCCCAGCGCCCGGGGCACTCGGTGAGCACGTGCAGCGCGGCCCGCACGTCCGCGCTGCGCTTGGTGTCGTGCGTCGACACGACGGTGCCGGTGACCGGCCAGTCGCGCTGCACCCGCGCGCAGTACGCGTGGAAGGCGTCCGGGGACACCGCCGGACTGCCCGGTTCGCCGCCCACCTCGGTCGCCGACAGCAGCGGCACGTAGCGGTAGAACGCCGTGTCCTCCACGGACTTGGCCCGCAGCGCCGACGCGGTCTGCGCGAACCGCGTACGGAACTCCACGTGCGCGGGCCCGTCCCCGTACCGTCCCAGCACCAGGTCCCGTACGACGTCCACCGCCCCCGCCTCCTCGGGGACGGTGAAGGCGAGCCGGGCCTCGGCCGCCGCCTCCTCGGTGACCACCCGGGCCGCGTCCACGGACCCGTACGGCCGGTACACCTCCATGCGGACCAGCAGCTCCCGCAGCGCGGTGCGCAGCGCCCACGGCGCGCGGTCGCGCAGCGCGGGCTCCGGGGACGTCGCGCACAGCCGGACCGCGACCCGGGTGAGCCGGTCGACCTCGGTGGCCAGCTCGTGCGTCAGCACCTTGTACGCGGCCCGCCGCACCGTCGCCGCCCAGTCGCCGCCCCGGTCCGTCTGGGGCGCCGCGAACCGCCGGTACTGGCCGAGCAGTTCGCCGAACCCGGCCGGGTCGGTGAACAGGCCGTCCACATGGCGCAGGGCGTCGTAGCCGGTGGTGCCGGCGACCGGCCAGGCGGCGGGCAGCGGCTCGCCGTCGGCGAGGATCTTCTCCACCACCGTCCACCGGCCGCCGGACGCCTCGTGCAGCCGCCGCAGATACCCGTCCGGGTCGGCGAGTCCGTCGGGGTGGTCCACGCGCAGACCGTCGACCACCCCCTCGTGCAGCAGTGCGAGGACGGTGGCGTGCGTGGCCTCGAACACCTCGGGGTCCTCCACCCGCACCCCGATCAGCTCGGAGATGCTGAAGAACCGCCGGTAGTTCAGCTCGGTGCGGGCCAGCCGCCACCAGGCGAGCCGGTACCACTGGGCGTCCAGCAGCTCCGGCAGCGGCAGGTCCCCGGTGCCCTCGCGCAGCGGGAAGACGTGGTCGTAGTAGCGCAGCACGTCGCCGTCGGCCTCGATGCGGTCCAGCTCCGCGCCGAGCGGGCCGCCCAGCACCGGCAGCAGCACCCGGCCGTCCTGGGCCTGCCAGTCGATGTCGAACCACCGCGCGTACCGGGACGTGGGTCCCTCGCGCAGCACCTCCCACAGGGCGTGGTTGTGGCGCGGCGCCATCGCCATGTGGTTGGGGACGATGTCCACCACCAGGCCCAGGCCGTGCTCCCGGGCGGTGCGGGACAGGGCCCGCAGCCCCTCCTCGCCGCCCAGCTCCGCGCGCACCCGCGCGTGGTCCACGACGTCGTAGCCGTGCGCGGAGCCCGGCACGGCCTCCAGGACCGGGGACAGGTGCAGGTGGGAGACGCCCAGCGAGGCCACGTACGGCACGGCCGCCGCCGCGGCCGCGAACGGGAAGCCGGGCTGCAACTGCAGCCGGTAGGTCGCCGTGGGCACCGCCGGGTCAGGTCGCTCAGGTGTCATGCCCAGCTACGTACCCGGCCCGGCGGCTTTCGTGTCATCCCCGCCGCCGCTCGGGCCACCCGCAGCCCCGTACGGGTGGCCCCCCGGCGCAGCTACGCGGGCCGCTGCAGCACGGTCATGCTCCGGTCGGGCAGGGTCAGCCGGTCGCCCGCGTCGACCTTCGGACCGGTGCCCGGGGGGACGCCGTCCGCGCGGGCGGTGTCGACGACGACCTCCCACTGCCGGCCGTGGTCGACCGGCACCACGAAGTCCAGCGGCCCGGGCGAGGCGTTGAACATCAGCAGGAACGAGTCGTCCGTGACGCGCTCGCCCCGCTGGCCGGGCTCGGAGATCGCGTTGCCGTTGAGGAAGACGGTCAGCGCCGACGCGCTCGCCGAGTCCCAGTCCCGCTGGGTCATCTCCGCGCCCTCCGGGGTGAACCAGGCGATGTCGGAGAGGTCGTCGTGGGTGCCCTCCACGGGACGCCCGTGGAAGAAGCGGCGCCGCCGGAAGACCGGGTGGTTCTTGCGCAGCCACACCATGGCGCGGGTGAACGCCAGCATCTGCCGCCGCAGGTCGTCACCGGCCTCCTCGCCGTCCTTGCCGTCCTCGCCGTCCTCCCCGTCCGGCCCGGGCCAGTCCAGCCAGGCCAGCTCGTTGTCCTGGCAGTAGGCGTTGTTGTTGCCGCGCTGGGTGCGGGCGACCTCGTCGCCGTGACTGAGCATCGGCACGCCCTGCGACAGCATCAGCGTGGCGATGAAGTTGCGCATCTGCCGCGCCCGCAGTGTCAGCACCTCCGGGTCGTCGGTCTCGCCCTCCGCCCCGCAGTTCCAGGACCGGTTGTGGCTCTCGCCGTCCCGGTTGTCCTCGCCGTTGGCCTCGTTGTGCTTGTCGTTGTACGACACCAGGTCGTGCAGCGTGAAGCCGTCGTGGCAGGTCACGAAGTTGATCGAGGCCAGCGGGCGGCGCCCGTCGTCCTGGTACAGGTCCGAGGAGCCGGTCAGCCGGGACGCGAACTCCGCCAGCGCGCGCGGCTCGCCCCGCCACAGGTCCCGCACGGTGTCGCGGTACTTGCCGTTCCACTCCGTCCACAGCGGCGGGAAGTTGCCCACCTGGTAGCCGCCCTCGCCCAGGTCCCAGGGCTCGGCGATCAGCTTCACCTGGGAGACCACCGGGTCCTGCTGCACCAGGTCGAAGAACGACGACAGCCGGTCCACCTCGTGGAACTGCCGCGCGAGCGTCGCCGCGAGATCGAAGCGGAAGCCGTCGACGTGCATGTCGGTGACCCAGTAGCGCAGCGAGTCCATGATCAGCTGGAGCACGTGCGGGGACCGCATGAGCAGCGAGTTCCCGGTGCCCGTGGTGTCCATGTAGTAGCGCGGGTCGTCGGTCAGCCGGTAGTAGCGCGGATTGTCGATGCCCTTGAAGGACAGGGTCGGCCCGAGGTGGTTGCCCTCGGCGGTGTGGTTGTAGACGACGTCGAGGATGACCTCGATGCCCGCCTCGTGCAGCGCCTTGACCGCCGACTTGAACTCCAGCACCTGCTGTCCCCGGTCGCCCCAGGACGCGTAGGCGTTGTGCGGGGCGAAGAAGCCGATGGTGTTGTAGCCCCAGTAATTGTTCAGACCCATGTCGACCAGCCGGTGGTCGTTGACGAACTGGTGCACGGGCATCAGCTCCAGCGCCGTCACCCCCAGCTCGGTCAGGTGCTCGATCACCGCGGGGTGCGCCAGGGCCGCATAGGTGCCGCGCAGCTCCTCCGGCAGCCCCGGGTGGCGCATGGTGAGGCCCTTGACGTGGGCCTCGTAGATCACCGTGTGGTGGTACTCCGTCCGGGGGCGCCGGTCGTCGCCCCAGTCGAAGTACGGGTTGACCACGACGGAGGTCATCGTGTGCGGCGCGGAGTCCAGGTCGTTGCGCCGTCCGGGGTCGTCGAAGTGGTAGCCGTAGACCTCCTCACCCCACTGGATCGCCCCGCTGATCGCACGGGCGTACGGGTCGAGGAGCAGCTTCGCGGAGTTGCACCGCAGCCCCCGCTCGGGTGCGTACGGCCCGTGCACACGGAAGCCGTAGCGCTGCCCGGGCATGATCCCGGGCAGGTACGCGTGCCGCACGAACGCGTCGCTCTCCCGCAGCTCGATCGCCGTCTCGGAGCCGTCGTCGTGCAGCAGACACAGCTCTACTCGGTCCGCGGCCTCCGTGAAGACCGCGAAATTGGTGCCGGCGCCGTCGTAGGTGGCACCGAGTGGATACGCTTCGCCAGGCCAGACCTGCATGAATACGACTCTTTCAGGTGTACGGCGCCGATGGCGGCGCCTGGCTCCGAGTCTCCCCGAGTCTCCTTCGAAAATGAGGGAACCACCGCGACCTGTCGGACAGGCCCCCAGACATATGCCCACTCCGGGCCCGCCCGTGCATCCCCCGGACGGCGCCGGCCGGCCGGGTGCCGCCCACCGCACACGCGTACTCCTGCGACCCGGGTGACGCAAGGGGCAGCCGTGCAGGGGGCGCGCGTGCCACTATGAGCCGGATCACTCCCCGCCGACCCGGTCGCGCGGAACGATCGTGCGGAGTGCGGAAGTTGGGAAACGACCCGGTCCATCGGGCTGCACCGCGCGCCGCTTGCGGAGTAGTCTCCTTGATCGTCGGGACGGGGAGTCCCGGGGGAGCGGAAGGCGGTGCACGGGTGGGCTCGGGAGGGCTGGAGCTGCCCCCTGGTGACGAGGGTCACGAGGGGACCTCCACGGACGCCCCGCCGGGCGCGGTGTCCCTGGCACGGCCGATGGACGCGGGTTCGATCGGGCCGGAGCTGGACTGGGACGGTGACGCCTGGCGCGAGGTCCGCACCCGCGCCCAGCGGGCCGGCCGCGCCTACATCTGGCTGAACCTCGTCGAGCAGCGGCTCCGCGCGGTCGTCGCCGCCGTCCTGCGGCCGGTCTACGAGCCCGTCCACGGCGACGAGTGGGTGGTCGCCGCCGCCGGACCGGCCGGCCAGGAGTGGGTGCAGCGCGCGGTGGCGGTGCGCGAGGTCAGCCGCCGCAAGGGCTACCTGCTCGACCCGGCGGACGACAACGTGCTGTCCTTCCTCACGCTCCCGCAGCTGCGGGAGCTGATGGTCCAGCACTGGCCCTGCTTCGAGCCGTACTTCGACGACCGGCGCGACGTCGAGCTGGCCCTCGACGAACTGGAGGTCACCCGCAACGTCGTCTCCCGCAACCGCGCCCTGTCCGAGGCCGTGCTGAACCAGGCGGAACGGGCCTCCGCCCGGCTGCTGGAGATGCTCGGCACCGGCGGCGACGTCCCCTCGGCACGCCGGCTGCCCGTCGACGCCGTCGAGGACCTGGTCGGCGACCGCTACGCCGACGTGGTCGCCGTGCACCCCGACCGGGTGCGGCTGCTGCGCCAGTTCCCGGCCGAGGACATCTTCGGCGGCGCCCGCCGGCTCGACGCCCTCGGTATCGGCCTCAACCTGCTGGTGCAGAACTTCTCCGGCCGCCGCCTGGTGCGGCTGGCCGAGTCCGGCTGCCGGGTACGGCTGCTGTTCCTCAACCCCGCTTCCAGCGCCGTGAAGCGCCGCGAGCGCGAACTCGGCCTGAAACGCGGCGAACTGGGCCGCTCCGTGGAGATGAACATCCTCCACATGCGCCGGGTGCGGTCCCGCCTGCGCGACCCCGGCGCCTTCGAGATCCACGTCTACGACGAGACCCCCCGCTGCACCGCCTACCTGGTGGACGGTGACGGCGCGGACGGCATCGCCGTGGTGCAGAACTACCTGCGCCGGGCCCGCGGGATGGAGGCACCCGTGGTGGTCCTGCGCAACGGCACCAAGGTGGTCAAACCGGGCCAGGTGGAGGAGGGCGGTCTGTTCCCCACCTACCGCGAGGAGTTCGAGCAGATGTGGGCGGATTCGCGGCCGGTGTCCTGACCCGCCGCGCGCCCGCGCCCGGGCCGCGCCGCCCCGCTCACGGGGACGAACCATCGCGCCCCACCCCGCCCGGCCCGCCGGGCCGTACCGTCCTCCCGCCCGGCTCCCGTCGCTGCGGGGCGGCGGAGGGCGGCCCGCCGATTGTCAGTGGTGCGTGCGAAGGTGATGACCACTGGGGGAACGCACCACATGGAAGGGGGGCAGCCCATGGGCTGGCACCGGGAGCTGCTGACCGGCTTCGACCTGGAGACGACGGGGACCGACCCGCGCGAGGCACGCATCGTCACGGCCGCCGTCATCGAGGTCAGGAACGGGGCGCCGTTGGGCCGACGCGAGTGGCTGGCCGACCCCGGCGTCCCCATCCCGCCGGACGCGGTCGCGGTGCACGGCATCAGCGACGCCCGCGCCGCCGCCGAGGGCCGCCCCGCCGACCAGGTCGCCGACGCCGTCGCCGACGTCCTCACCGGCTACTGGCGGACGGGCGTCCCGGTCGTGGCGTACAACGCGGCCTTCGACCTCAGCCTGCTCTCCGCCGAACTGCGCCGGTACGGCCTGCCGTCGCTGCGCGACCGCCTCGGCGGGCGGGACCCCGCCCCGGTCATCGACCCGTACACGATCGACCGCACCGTCGACCGCTACCGCCGGGGCAAACGCAACCTGGAAGCCGTCTGCGCGGAGTACGGCATCGCCCTCGACACGGCCCACGACGCCACCGCCGACGCCCTCGCCGCGGCCCGCCTGGCCTGCGCGATAGCCGGCCGCCACCCCAAGGTGGCCGCCCTCGGCCCGGCGGAACTGCACCGCCGTCAGGTCGAGTGGTACGCCGCCTGGGCGGCGGACTTCCAGAGCTTCCTGCGCCGCAAGGGCGACGCGAGCGCGGTCGTGGACGGCACCTGGCCGCTGCGCGAACCGGCCGGCGAACCGGTCTGACGCCCGCGGGGCGCGCGGCCGTCCGGGGCGGGGTCAGAAGGGGTACCAGCGGACGGTCGGATCCCCGTCCCGCAGCGACGCCACCCGGCGCCGGAACTCGGCCAGCGCCTTCGGGTTGCCCGGCGCGTGCTGCGCGACCCACGCACAACTGGCCGTCTCCCGGGCGCCCCGCAGCACCGCGCAGCCCTCCCACTCGCGCACGTCCCAGCCGTAGGTGCCGGTGAAGGACCGGTAGGCCGCGTCCGGCAGCGCGTAGCGGTCGTGGGAGAGGGCCATGACGACCAGGTCGTGCTCGCGCAGATCGGCCGAGAAGGTCTCCAGGTCCACCAGCACCGGCCCGTCCGGCGTGACGTGCACGTTGCGGGGCAGGGCGTCCCCGTGGATCGGGCCGCGCGGCAGACGGGGCGTCAGCCGCGCGGCGGCCGAGGCGAATCCGTCCCGTCGCTCGCGCAGGTACGCCGCGTCCGCCGGGTCGATCGCGTCGCCCGCCAGCCGGAGCCAGCGCTCCACGCCGCCCAGCAGATCCCGCGGCGGCAGTGTGAAGGGCGGCGCGGGCAGGGCGTGCACGAGCCGCAGCAGTGCGGCCACGTCCCGCGGCTCGGCGGGCCGCACCGGCTCCGGCAGCCGGTGCCACACCGTCACCGGGTGGCCGTCCACCAGCTCGGCCCGGGGTTCGGCCGGGCGTACCGCCGGCACGCCCTCCTCGGCCAGCCACCGTGCGATCTCGAGGCCCCGGCGCGCCCGCTCCAGCAGTTCGGCGTCGCGGCCCACCTTGACGACGAGGTCACCAGCGCCGAACACCGCGTTCTCGCCCAGGGCCAGCAGTCGTGCGTCCCGCCCCGAGTCCGGGAGCACCTGCGCCGCGGCGAGCACCTCCCGCGCGCGTGCCTCGTCCACCATCCGCCTCCGTGTCGTCCTCGTGCGGCCGTCCGGCCGGCGGCCAGTGTCGCATTCGCACAGGTCGCGCGGTGTACGCGGTGCCCTGACAGAAACAGATTGCACGAGACGTCTCGTCTCGTGTAACCTCGCGGTCATGACTTCACCCGCCCACATCGCCATGTTCTCCATCGCCGCCCACGGGCACGTCAACCCGAGCCTCGAGGTGATCCGCGAGCTGGTGGCGCGTGGTCACCGGGTGACCTACGCGATCCCGCCCCTGTTCGCGGACAAGGTCGCCGAGACCGGCGCCGAACCCAAGCCGTGGAACAGCACCCTGCCCGGCCCCGACGCCGACCCCGAGGACTGGGGCACCACCCTGCTCGACAACGTGGAGCCCTTCCTCGACGACGCGATCCAGGCGCTCCCGCAGCTGACCGCCGCCTACGAGGGGGACACCCCCGACCTCGTGCTGCACGACATCGCCGCCTACCCGGCCCGCGTCCTGGCCCACCGCTGGGGCGTCCCCTCCGTCTCCCTCTCCCCGTGCCTCGTCGCATGGGAGGGCTACGAGGAGGAGGTCGCCGAGCCCATGTGGGAGGAACCGAAGAAGACCGAGCGGGGCCGCGCCTACTACGCCCGCTTCCAGTCCTGGCTGGAGGAGAACGGGATCACCGAGCACTCCGACTCCTTCATCGGACGCCCTCCCCGTTCCCTCGTCCTCATCCCCAGGGCCCTGCAGCCCCACGCCGACCGCGTCGACGAGAAGGCGTACTCCTTCGTCGGGGCCTGTCAGGGCGACCGCACCGGGGAGGGGGAGTGGCAGCGGCCGGCCGGCGCCGAGAAGGTGGTCCTGGTCTCCCTCGGCTCGGCCTACACCAAGCAGCCCGGCTTCTACCGGGAGTGCCTCAAGGCGTTCGGCGACCTGCCCGGCTGGCATCTGGTGCTGCAGATCGGCCGCCACGTCGACCCCGCCGAGCTGGGGGAGGTGCCGGACGGCGTCGAGGTGCGCGACTGGGTGCCGCAGCTCGCGGTGCTGAAGGAGGCCGACCTGTTCGTCACCCACGCCGGCGCGGGCGGCAGCCAGGAGGGGCTGGCCACGGCAACCCCGATGATCGCCGTACCGCAGGCCGTGGACCAGTTCGCCAACGCCGGCCTGCTGGAGGCGCTCGGCGTCGCCCGGCAGCTGGCCACGGAGGACGCCACGGCCGACGTGCTGCGGGCGGCGGCCCTCGACCTCACCGGGGACCCGGAGGTCGCCCGCCGGCTGGAGCGGATCCGCGCGGAGATGGCCGAGGAGGGCGGCACCCGCCGCGCCGCCGACCTCATCGAGGCGGAGCTCCGGGCCAAGAGCTAGAAGGCAGCGAACGGGCGGGGCCCGGCACGCGTCGTGCCGGGCCCCGCCTCGCGCGTGCCGGGGGCAGACCCCGACCCGATTGTCCTCGGCGCTGTGCGCCACCGGCCGCGCGACCGGCTCCGCCGCCTCGTCGTGGGTGGGGTCGGGCAGCCGGTGCAGCCACCTCGGCAGGTACCAGTTCCGCTGGCCCAGCAGCGCCATCACCGACGGCAGCAGCACCCCCCCGGAAGTCTTCGACTCAGCGACCTGCCCGGTGATCGGCGCCTCGACCCCGTCGACCTTTCCCAGCGTCGCGGGCCGCACCTCGTCGCGCAGTGCCCCCAGGCTCTCGCCTGGCCCCGGACCGCGGGTCCTTCCGGGCGGCGGGTGCGGGTGTCGGCACCCTTCCGCAATGTTGTTGAATAAGTCGCAGGCGCGTGTACCGGTTGAACCGGGCCTCGGGATTCCGCCAGGCTTTCGCGCATCCGCCGCGCGCGCGGACCCGGCCGTCGTGCCCACCCCCACGGGGCACGACGGCCGCCCTATCGTGGGGGTATGGCGACGACGTACGCGGCACTGCTGCGCGGGATCAACGTGGGCGGCGGCCGGAAGGTCCCGATGGCCGAACTGCGCACCCTGCTGGAGGGCCTCGGCCACACCGGGGTCCGCACCTACCTGCAGAGCGGCCAGGCGGTCTTCGCCTCCGCGCACGGCGACGAGGAGTCGCTGGCCGCCGAACTGGCGCGGGCCGTTGGGGAACACTTCGGGTTCGCCGTCGACGTGATCGTCCGCGACCACGCCTATCTGCGGGCGGTGGCCGACGCCTGCCCGTTCCCGGCCGCCGAACTGGAGGGGCGGCAGCTGCACGCGACCTTCTTCTCCGCACCCGTCGGCCCCGAGCGCTTCGCCGGGATCGACGCCGAGGCCCGCCTCCCCGAGGAGTTCCGCCTGGGCGACCGCGTGCTGTACCTGTACGTCCCCGACGGGCTCGGCCGCTCCAAACTGGCGGAGCAGCTCTCCCGGCCCCGCATCACCGAGGGCGTCGTCGCCACCACCCGCAACTGGAACACCGTCGTCAAACTCGTGGAGCTCACCCGTGCCTGAGCAGGACAGCGCCGTGAGCGCCGCCATCGAGGGCGAACTGAAGCTGCTGGACCCGGAGGTGCGCTGCTCGCCCGAGCGGGTCGACGCGCTGCTGCACCCCGACTTCTTCGAGTTCGGGGCGTCCGGGAAGGTCTGGGACCGGGCCGCGATCATCGACGCGCTCACCGAGGAGGTCGCCTCGCCCGCCCCGGCCGCCACGGTGTCCGGCGTGAAGGCGGTCGAGATCGCCCCCGGCACCGTCCACCTCACCTTCGACACCGACCACAACGGCCGCCGCGCCCACCGCAGTTCCCTGTGGCGGCACACGGAGCAGGGCTGGCGCCTGTACTTCCACCAGGGGACGCTGTTCACCCCCGCCGCGGACTGACCCGCCGGCGTCCGGCGCAGGCGGCCGCGCCGCGGTGACGTGAAGCGGTGACACAAGCGGTGACGTGAAGCGGTGACACAAGCGGTGACGTGAAGTGGACCGGAAAAGGCGCCCCGGAATGGCCCGGGAGGTCGCGCCGCCCGGTGCATACCGTCGACGGCATGACACCCACCACCACGGCCGCCACCCGCGTCGACTGCTTCTTCGACCCCGCCTGCCCCTTCGCCTGGATCACCTCCCGCTGGCTGCTGGAGGTCGAGCGGGAACGCCCCCTCGACCTGCGCTTCCGGGTGATGAGCCTGTACCTGCACAACGAGGGCAACGAACTGCCCGACTGGTACCGGGACCTGGTGGACCGCTCCGTCGGGCCGGTCCGGGTGGCGGTGGCCGCGGCCGAACGGCACGGCCACAAAGTGCTGCGCGACCTGTACACCGCCCTCGGCACCCGGATCCACGAGCGCGGCGCGCAGGATTTCGACGCCGTGATCGCCGAGTCCCTCGATGATGTGGGGCTGCCCGCCGACCTGGCGGCCGCCGCCCACGACCCGGCCCACGACGACGCCGTCCGGCGCAGCCACCGGGCGGGCGCCGAACCGGACTCGGGCGGCTACGTGGGCACGCCCACCCTGCACGTCGACGGCACGGTGTGGTTCGGGCCCGTGCTGCGGGCCGTCCCCCGCGGCGCGGCCGCCGCGGAACTCTTCGACGCCTTCCGCCGGCTGGCCGTCCACCCCGACGTCTTCGAGCTGAAGCGCACCCGCACCGGCGGCCTGTCCTTCGACTGACGGCGCCCGTCCCGGTAAGACACCCCCGGTTCAGGCCCCCAGGGCCGGCCGCTGCGGCAGCCGGGCCGCGTCGTAGCGCTCCAGCAGCACCCGGGCCACCTCCGGGGCCGGGCCCAGCACGTCGGCCAGGACGTCCGCCCCGGCCGCGCCCCGGGCGATGCGGTCCGGCAGGAAGCCGGGGGCCAGCACGTAGGGGGCGACGGCGACCCGCGCGCAGCCGAGGTCGCGCAGTTCCCGCACCGCGTCCTCGGTGCGGGGGAGGGAGGCGGAGGCGAACGCAGGCCGCACGGCGCACCAACCGGTGTGCCGCCACTCCCGCGCGATGTCTGCGATCACTGCGATCGCCTCCGGGTCGGTGGATCCCGCCGAGGCCAGGACGACCCCGGTCGAGGACCGGTCGGCGGGCCGGACGCCCGCCTCGTGCAGCCGCCGCTCCAGGGCCCGCAGCAGCAGCGGGGACGGGCCGAGCACGTCGGCCCGGTGGATCCGCAGCCGGGACGGGGCGTCCGCCAGGGCCGCGGGGATGTCCGCCTTGGCGTGGAAGGCGCGGGTCAGCAGCAGCGGCAGGGCGACCACGTCGCGGACGCCCTCCGCCTCCAGTGCCCGCAGCGCGCCCGGCACGGAGGGCAGGTTGAACTCCAGGAAGGCGGTCTCCACCCGCAGCCCCGGCCGCAGGGACCGCACCCGGCGTACCAGGGCGTGCACGGTCGCGGCGTGCCGCGGATCGCGGCTGCCGTGCGCGATGACCAGCAGGACGGGTCGGTGCATGACGTGCCTCAGCCCTTCACCAGCAGACCGCGGCTGCGCAGCACCCACCGCTCCAGCGGACTGAAGATCAGCAGGTCGATGGCGATGCCCACGGTCAGGATCAGCAGGATGGCCTCGAACACCATGGCCATGTCGCTGGCGTTGCGGCCGTTCTCCAGCAACTGGCCCAGGCCCACGCCCAGGTCGGGGAACGAGGCGATGATCTCGGCGGCCATCAGCGAGCGCCAGGAGAACGCCCAGCCCTGCTTCAGGCCCGCCACGTAGCCGGGCAGCGCCGCCGGCAGGACGATGTGCCAGGTGCCCTTGAGCCCGGTCGCGCCCAGGGTGCGTCCGGCCCGCAGGAACAGCGGGGACACCTGGTCCACGCCGGAGACCAGCCCGTTGGCGATCGAGGGGACCGCGCCGAGCAGGATCACGGCGTACATCATCTGGTTGTTCAGGCCGAGCCAGATCACCGCCGGCGGCACCCACGCCACCGACGGCAGCGACTGCAGCCCGGACAGGATGGGGCCGATGGCGGCGCGCACGAACTTCACCCGCGCCACCAGCAGCCCCAGCGGGGTGCCGATGAGCAGGGCGAAGAAGAAGCCGAGCAGGCCGCGCGAGACGCTGGTCCAGATGTAGCCGAGGAGTTCGCCCTCCAGCCACGACTGCTCCAGCACCTGCCACACCGCGCCCGGCGACGGCAGCTTGGTCGGGTCGTCGACGATCCGGAAGGAGACCAGGGCCTGCCACACCGCCAGCACCAGCGCCACGGCGAGCACGGGCGGCAGGATCTTCTCCACGAAGGTCTGCCGGAAGGGTTTGCGGCCGGTCTGCACCGTCTCCAGCGCGTCGAGCCCGGCTTCCAGGCCGGCGAGGTCGCCCCCGTCCTTGGCGGTCGTGTCAGTGCTGGCCATGACGGCGGATCTCCCCACGGAGTTCTTCGGTGATCTCGACGGACAGCTCCGCGACGGCGGTGTCCTCGATGCGGCGCGGGTGGGGTATGTCCACCGTCCACTGGCGGGCGATCCGCCCCGGCCGGGAGGACAGCAGGACGACCCGCTGCGCGAGCCGTACCGCCTCGCGCACGTTGTGCGTGACGAACAGGACCGACAGCCGTCCCGCGGCGGAGCCGTCGGCGTTGGCCGTGCGCCAGATCCGGGTCAGCTCGTCGTGCAGGACGTCCCGGGTGATGGCGTCGAGCGCGGCGAACGGCTCGTCCATCAGCAGCAGCCGGCTCTCCTGGGCGAGCGCCCGCGCCATCGCCACCCGCTGGCGCATGCCGCCGGACAGCTCGTGCACGCGCTTGCCGTGGGCGCCCTTCAGCCGGACCAGTCCGAGCAGTTCCTCGGCCCGTTCGCGGCGCTCGGACTTCGGCACGCCCCGCAGCTTCAGGGCGAGTTCGATGTTCTTGCCCGCGGTGAGCCAGGGGAACAGCGCGTGCTCCTGGAACATCAGAGCCGGCCGCCCGTCGGTGGTGATGGTGCCGGCGCTGGGCCGGTCCAGTCCCGCGACGAGGTTGAGCAGGGTGGACTTGCCGCAGCCCGACGCACCCAGCAGGGTGACGAATTCGCCCGGGGCGACATCGAGGCTGATGTCGTCCAGTACGAGCTGCTGTCCTGCCGGGTTCGCGAACGACTTCGAGACGTGCTCGATCCGGGCGGAGTGTGTCGCCGTGTCGGTGCCTTCGGCGGCCTTGGCGAGGATCGTGGCCATGGTCGTCACCTCCTGGGAATGGTCGTGGTCCGGGTCACGGGGCGCCGAGACCGGCGTCGTCGACGGTGGGTTCGCCCGCGGCGGCCAGCACCTTGTTGAGGGGCGCGAGGTCGTAGATGCCGTCCAGGTCGGGGTCCTTCAGCAGGCCCGCGTCGACGGCGTGCCCGGCCTGGGCGGAGAGGGTGGACGCGAGGGGGTCGTCGGTGAAGCGGACCGACTCCCACGCCGGGTCGAGGACCTCGGCCGGCAGGGCCTTGCCGGAGTCGGCGGCCAGCTGCTCGTTCGCGACCGTCTTCGCCTCCTGCGGGTGGGCGTTGATCCACCGGTTGGCCGCGACCGACGCCCGCAGGACCGCCTCGACGGCCTTCGGGTGCTTCTCGAGGAACTCCTGCCGCACGACGATGTTCGTGATGACGAACTTCCCGTCCGGCCACAGCGACGCCTCGTCGAGCAGGACCTCGCCGCCGTCGGCGACCAGCTTCGACGCGGTCGGCTCCGGCACCCAGGCACCGTCGACGCTGCCCGCCCGGAAGGCGTCGGGGGTGACCTTGTTGTCGCTGCGGACGACGGTCACGTCGCCCTTCCCGCTCAGCGGGTCGACCTTCCAGCCGCGCCCGGCCGCCCAGTCGAGGAAGGCGACGTCCTGCGTGTTGCCGAGCTGCGGCGTCGCGATCCGCTTGCCCTCGACGTCCTCCAGGGAGCGGATCCGGTCCGGGTTGACCACCAGCTTCACCCCGCCGGACGCCGAACCGCCGATGATCCGCAGGTTCTTGCCGCCGGCCTTGACGTAGCCGTTGACCGCGGGGGAGGGGCCGATCCAGCCGATGTCGACGGAGCCGGAGTTGAGCGCCTCGATCTGGGAGGGGCCCGCGTTGAACACGGCGTACCGCACCCGGGTCGCGCCCAGTTCCTTCTGGAAGAAGCCCTTGCGGTTGCCCACCAGCGCGGTGCCGTGGGTCAGGTTCCCGAAGTAGCCGATCCGGACCGAGTCCAGGCCGTCGGTCTTCTTCGCCCCGGCCGCGATCTCGACCGTGGCGCGGTCCTTGGCCTGCGAGCCGTAGCCGCAGGCGGCCAGGGCGAGCAGGGGGAGCACGGCCAGCACGGTCAGCGCGCGGCGCGGGACGGATGTGGCAGGCACGGGAGGTGTTCCTCTCGGGAGCCCGGCGGTCGCGCGAGGCTCAGGTCGCGGCCGGGTGGTCGGCAGGTTTTCGCCGGTGACGGCGGGAGCGGTGGGCGCGCGGGCGGTGCGCGTACGTCATCGCGCACATCGGGCGACCCCGCCCTGACCGCCCCCGAACTCCGTCCGGGGGGTGCCCCGGCCCAGGGCCCCGCCGCCGGCCCGTCCGTCCTCCTGGGCGAACGTGGCGTGGACATCGGTGGAGTTCATGGTCAGAAGTCCCACCCGTCGTCCTCGGCCGGGTTCTTGACCGGCTCGGGGGCGGCGAAGGACTCGCCGACCATGCCCGCTGTCAGCGTGGTGCCGTCCCCGGGATCGATGAGGATGAAGGAACCGGTGCGCCGCGAGTCCGAGTAGGAGTCGGCGGGCAGCGGCTCCGCGGTGCGGATCTTCACCCGGCCGATGTCGTTGGCGGCCAGCGTCCCGGGGTGCGGGTGCAGGGACAGGTCGTCGAGGGTGAGTCGTGACGGGATGTCCTTGACGATCGCCTTGACGGTGCGGGTGCCGTGCTTGAGCAGCACGCGGTGGCCGACGGTGAGCGGCTGGTCGGCGACGTGGCACACGGTGGCCTCGAGGTCCTGCGTGGTGGCGGGCGCGTCCTGGGACGGCACCAGCAGGTCGCCGCGCGAGATGTCGATGTCGTCGGCCAGCAGCAGCGTCACCGACTGCGGCGTCCACGCTGCCTCGACGGGCTCCCCGAGCAGGTCGATCCCGGTGATCGTGGTGGTCCGTCCGGACGGCAGCACCGTCACCGCGTCGCCCACCCGGAAGGTTCCGGCGGCGATCTGGCCGGCGTAGCCCCGGTAGTCGGGGTGCTCGGCGCTCTGCGGGCGGATCACGTACTGCACGGGCAGTCGGGCGTGGCACCGCGTCAGGTCGTGGCTGACCGGCACGGTCTCCAGGTGCTCCAGCACGGTGGGGCCGCCGTACCAGTCCATGTGCGCGGACGGCTCCACCACGTTGTCGCCCACCAGCGCCGAGATGGGCACCGCGGTCACCTCGGGCACGCCCAGCTCGGTCGCGTAGGCGGTGAACTCCTCGGCGATGGCGGCGAACACCGACTCCCGGTAGTCGACCAGGTCCATCTTGTTCACGGCGAGCACCACGTGGGGCACCCGCAGCAGCGCCGCGATCGCGGCGTGCCGCCGGGTCTGCTCGACCACGCCGTTGCGGGCGTCGACCAGGATCACCGTCAGCTCGGCGGTGGACGCGCCGGTGACCATGTTCCGGGTGTACTGCACGTGGCCCGGCGTGTCGGCGAGGATGAACCGGCGCCGGGGCGTGGCGAAGTAGCGGTAGGCCACGTCGATGGTGATGCCCTGTTCCCGCTCGGCCCGCAGGCCGTCGGTGAGCAGCGCCAGGTCGGGCGCCTCCTGCCCGCGGCTCGCCGACGCCCGCTCCACGGCCTCCAGCTGGTCGGTGAGGACCGACTTGGAGTCGTGCAGCAGCCGGCCCACCAGGGTGGACTTGCCGTCGTCGACGGAACCGGCGGTGGCGAACCGCAGCAGGGTGGTCTCCGCGAGCGCCTCGCTCGTGATCGTGCTCATGTCTAGAAGTACCCCTCGCGCTTGCGGTCTTCCATCGCGGCCTCGGAGAGCTTGTCGTCGGCGCGGGTGGCGCCGCGCTCGGTGAGCCGGGAGGCGGCGATCTCCGTGATCACCTTCTCGATGGTGTCGGCGTCGGAGTCGACGGCCCCGGTGCAGGACATGTCCCCCACCGTCCGGTAGCGCACCGTCCGCATCTCCACCGGCTCGTCGTCCTTCGGGCCGCCCCACTCGCCGGCCGTCAGCCACATCCCGGCCCGCCGGAACACCTCGCGCTCGTGGGCGAAGTAGATCTCCGGCAGTTCGATGCCCTCCCGGGCGATGTACTGCCACACGTCCAGCTCGGTCCAGTTGGACAGCGGGAACACCCGCACGTGCTCGCCGGGCGCGTGCCGGCCGTTGTACAGGTTCCACAGCTCGGGGCGCTGGCGGCGCGGGTCCCACTGGGAGAACTCGTCGCGCAGCGAGAACACCCGCTCCTTGGCCCGCGCCTTCTCCTCGTCGCGGCGCCCGCCGCCGAACACGGCGTCGAACCGCTCGGCGGCGATCTTCTCGGTGAGCGGCAGCGTCTGCAGCGGGTTGCGGGTGCCGTCGGGGCGCTCCTTGAGCACCCCGCGGTCGATGTAGTCCTGCACGGAGGCGACGTGCAGCCGCAGCCCGTGCCGGGCGACCGTGCGGTCGCGGTAGTCCAGGACCTCGGGGAAGTTGTGCCCGGTGTCGACGTGCAGCAGCGCGAACGGCACCGGCGCGGGAGTGAACGCCTTGAGCGCCAGGTGCAGCATGAGGATGGAGTCCTTGCCGCCGGAGAAGAGGATCACCGGGTTCTCGAACTCGCCGGCCACCTCGCGGAAGATGTGCACCGCCTCCGACTCGAGGGCGTCGAGGTGGGAGAGGGCGTACGGGCCGGCGGTGCCTTCCGTGCCCTCCGTGACCGTTGCGACGGTCGTCATGCCAGTCCCCTTTCGCTCAGCAGGGTGTGCACCGCCGCGGCGGACTCCTGGACGGTCTGGTGCTGCGACTCGATGCGCAGGTCGGGCGCCTTGGGCTCCTCGTACGGGTCGTCCACCCCGGTCAGGCCGGTGAGTTCGCCCGCGGCCTGCTTGGCGTACAGGCCCTTCACGTCCCGCACGGAGCACACCTCGACCGGGGTAGCCACGTGAACCTCGACGTACGGCGTGCCGTTCGCGGCGTGGCGCTCCCGGACCGCTTCCCTGCTGTCGGCGTAGGGCGCGATGACGGGGACGAGGGCGGTGACGCCGTTGCGGGCGAGCAGGTCGGCGACGAAACCGATGCGCTGCACGTTGGTGTGCCGGTCCTCGCGGCTGAAGCCGAGGCCCGCGGAGAGGAACTCGCGGATCTCGTCGCCGTCGAGCACCTCCACGCGCCGTCCGGCCGTGCGCAGCAGCCCGGCGAGTTCGTGGGCGATGGTGGTCTTGCCGGCGCTCGGCAGACCCGTGAGCCAGACGGTGGCTCCGGTCGTCACGTTGGTCTCCTGAAGGATCGTCATGGTCAGCCGTGCAGCCCGCACTCGGTCTTGGCGCGGCCCGCCCAGCGTCCGGCGCGGGCGTCCTCGCCCTCCAGCACCCGGCGGGTGCAGGGCGCGCAGCCCACGGAGGCGTAGCCGTCGGTGAGCAGCGGGTTGGTGAGCACCCCGTGTTCGGCGACGTAGGCGTCCACGTCGTCCTGGGTCCAGCGGGCGATCGGCGAGATCTTGACCTTCTGCCGCTTCTCGTCCCAGCCGGCCACCGGCGTGTGGGCCCGGGTCGGGGACTCCTCGCGGCGCAGCCCGGTCGCCCATGCCTGATAGCCCGCCAGGCCCTGTTCCAGCGGCAGTACTTTGCGCAGCCGGCAGCACAGGTCGGGGTCGCGGTCGTGCAGCTTCGGACCGTACTCGGCGTCCTGCTCGGCCACCGTCTGCCGCGGGGTGAGCGTGATGACGTTGACGTCCATCACGGCGTCGACGGCGTCCCGGGTGCCGATGGTCTCCTCGAAGTGGTAGCCCGTGTCGAGGAACACCACGTCCACGCCGGGCATCACCCGGGAGGCGAGGTGGGCGACGACTGCGTCCTCCATGGAGGAGGTCACGCAGAAGCGTCCGCCGAACGTCTCGGCCGCCCACCGCAGGATCGCCAGCGCCGGGGCGTCCTCCAGCTCGCGGCCCGCCCGCTCCGCCAGCCCTTTCAACTCCTCGGCGGTGTACTCGCGCTGATCCACCGTCATATCTGGTCCCCTCCCGTGTCGGGCTGTCCGAGGCCGCGGGCGAGCAGCCCGAGGAACGTCAGCCGGAAGCCCCGGTTGCAGGCGCCGCACTCCCACGCCCCGTGCGCCTCGCCGGGACGCAGGTCCTCGTCGCCGCAGTACGGGCAGTAGAACGGGGCCGCCCGGCCGCTCACGACAGGGCCTCCTCGGAGGCGCGCGCCGCCCAGACCGCGAACCGCTCGCCGTCCTCGCGCTCGGCCTGGAAACGCTTCAGGACCCGCTCGATGTAGTCCGGCAGTTCGTCGGAGGTCACCTTCAGACCGCGCACCTTGCGGCCGAAGGACGGCTCCAGCCCGAGGGCGCCGCCGAGGTGCACCTGGTAGCCGCCGACCTGGCGGCCCTGGTCGTCCGTGACGAGCTGGCCCTTGAGGCCGATGTCGGCGGTCTGGATGCGCGCGCAGGCGTTCGGGCAGCCGTTGATGTTGATGGTGAGCGGCTCGTCGAAGTCCGGCAGGCGGCGCTCGAGTTCGTCGATGAGCTCGCTGCCGCGCTCCTTGGTCTCCACGATGGCCAGCTTGCAGAACTCGATGCCGGTGCAGGCCATGGTCCCGCGCCGGAACGGCGAGGGGGTGACCCGCAGGTCGAGCGCCTCCAGGCCGTCGACGAGCGAGTCGACCCGGTCCTGCGGCACGTCCAGGACGATCATCTTCTGCTCGACGGTGGTGGAGACCCGGCCGGAGCCGTGCTCCTCGGCCAGGGCGGCGACCTTGGTGAGCAGCGAGCCGTCCATCCGGCCCACCCGCGGGGCGAAGCCCACGTAGAAGCGGCCGTCCTTCTGGCGGTGCACCCCGATGTGGTCGCGCCACTGCCGGGCGGGCATCTCGGGGGCGGGGCCGTCGATCAGCTTGCGGCCCAGGTAGTCGTCCTCCAGGACCTGGCGGAACTTCTCCGGTCCCCAGTCGGCGACGAGGAACTTCAGCCGGGCCCGGTTGCGCAGCCGGCGGTAGCCGTGGTCGCGGAAGATCGTGGTGACGGCCTCCCACACGTCGGGCACGTCCTGCTCGGGCACCCACGCGCCCAGCCGCACACCGAACTTGGGGTTGGTGGACAGTCCGCCGCCGACCCACAGGTCGAAGCCGGGCCCGTGCTCGGGGTGGACCACGCCGACGAAGGAGATGTCGTTGATCTCGTGCGCCACGTCCAGCAGCGGCGAGCCGGAGACGGCCGTCTTGTACTTGCGCGGCAGGTTGGAGAAGCGCGGGTCGCCGATGTAACGGCGGACGATCTCGTCCAGGGCCGCCGTGCCGTCGATGATCTCGTCCTCGGCGACGCCGGCCACCGGGGAGCCGAGCATGCCGCGCGGGCAGTCGCCGCACGCCTCGGTGGTGGACAGGCCCACGGCCTCCAGGCGTTCCCAGATGGTGGGCACGTCCTCGATGCGCACCCAGTGGAACTGGACGTTCTGCCGGTCGGTGATGTCCGCGGTGCCCCGGGCGTACGTCTCGGACAACTCGCCGATCACCCGCAGTTGTTCGGTGGTGAGCCGCCCGCCGGTGATGCGGACCCGCAGCATGAAGTACTCGTCCTCGAGCTCCTCCGGCTCCAGCAGCCCGGTGCGGCCGCCGTCGATGCCGGGGCGGCGCTGGGTGTACAGGCCCCACCAACGGAAGCGCCCGCGCAGGTCGTTGGGGTCGATGGACTGGAAGCCGCGCATGGAGTAGATCGTCTCAATACGTGTCCGTACGTTGAGACCGTCATCGTCCTTCTTGAGCTGCTCGTTGCCGTTCAGCGGGGTGTGGTGACCCGCCGCCCACTGGCCCTCGCCGCGGTGACGGCTCACCTTGCGGCGGGAAGACGCGGCGGCAGACTTCGGCGGGGTGGCGGCCATGGGTGATACGTCCTTCGGGACAGCGGTGGATGGTGTCGGCGGGCCGCGCCGTCGGCGCGGGGCAGGGGCGGCGGCAGGCGGAAAGCTGTGACCTGCGCATACGTGAGCGCGGCAGACCTGCGCGTCATTGCGCGGGCGGAAGCGGGGGAGGGAGAACCGGTGGTGCTGGAGCCCGTGGCCGAGAGGCCACCGAGGGGGCGTCAGCGCATCGGACAGATGGCGCTGGACATGCGGCCGAGGTCGACGTGCCGCCGACTCACCAAGGCGATTCCAGTTCCAGGCATGGCGGAAGCCTGGCACGGCGCTCCGGAGCCAGTCCAGCTTTATCCAAAATGCGGACACCCTTGTCTCGCTGTGCGAGACAAGGGTGTCCTTGGTCACGTTTGGCGCGGACAGTCTTGTCCGGGCCGGTCAGGCGGGGTAGGCCCCCGGCCACGGGCCGGGCGTCGCCACCTCCGGCTCCTGCTCGACCTTGGTGTCGAACAGCCGGAAACCGCGCCGCAGGTAGTTCTCCATGGCGTGTTCGCCGTCCTTGCTGCAGGTGTGCAGCCACACCCGCCGGGTCGGCTTCAGCGCCGGCCACCGCTCCGCCAGGTCCCACGCCCGCGCCACCCCGTACGACAGCAGATGGCCGCCGATGCGCCGTCCGCGGAAGGCGGGGATCAGCCCGAAGTAGACGATCTCGACCACGCCGTCGTCGTGCGGCTGGAGTTCCACGTATCCGGCGGGCGTCCCCCGGTCGTAGGCGACCCAGGTCTCCACACCCGGCCGGTCCAGGTGCTCCGTCCACTGCGCGTACGTCCAGCCCAGCCGGTCGGTCCAGCGGATGTCGCCGCCGACGGACGCGTACAGGAAACGGCTGAACTCCGGCGAGGGCACCTCGGCGCGGACGATCCGCACGTCCCCCTCGGGGACGGTGGCCGGCCGGAGGTCGGCGGGCGTCGTCTGCTCCAGGGACCAGGTGGTCACGGTGATGGTCGTCATGTCCGAAAGAGAACCATCCTCGGCCGCCCTCTGTCGAACGCCTCCCGCAGGCCGGAACGGACGGACCCGGAGGCAGCGGATCAGCCCAGGGGCCGGCCCCGGGGGCAGGTCCGGACCGGTCCCGACATCAGTCCAGGGTCCGTCCGGGATCGGGTCCGGACTGGTCCGGGCATCAGTCCAGGGACCGGTCCACCGAGTCCAGCGGCAGCGCGAACAGCATGCGCCCCGACTGTGACCAGATCTCGCCGGTCTCCTGCCAGTACGACAGCGACGCCGCGTCGCCGCTCCAGCAGCGGTGCGTCTCGTCCGCCCCGCACCGGGTGGGCCGCGCGCCCTCGGCGTCCTGCCGCCACAGGGTGCCGCGCTCGTCCGGCGTCCCCGTCATCCGGCCCAGGTACCAGCCCGAGCGGTGGGACAGCACACTGCGCACGTCGGTCAGCTTGGTCTCGTAGGCCGCGACCGCCTCGGCCGTCGCCCCCGGGTCCGTCGCGAGCAGGCCCGCCCGCACCGGGTCCACGCTGAACGCGTACCGCCACAGCCGGGTCGGCCCGTCGTCCCCCTCCTCGGTCGCCTCGTGCGCCACCAGGCTGTCCGGCGTGGTGCTGCGGTCCAGCGAGATCCCGCCCGGCAGGGGGGCGCCGGGGCTCGTGGCCCGGTAGGCGGCCACCGCGGGCAGCACGTACCGGGCACCGGCCGCGGACCATCCGTCGGCCACCCGGCCGACCGCCGGGCCGGCGACGGTGGCCCGCTGGACGCGGTCGATGTCGTACACGTAGAGGGCGCTGCCGTCCCGGCGGTCGGCGGTCACCAGCAGCTTGTCCTGGTACCAGACCATCCCGGACACCGACGAGGCCAGCGCCCGGTAGTCGGCCCCCTCCTCGACCGGCACGGCCAGCAGCACCCACGTGTACGTGGGGCCGCCCTCGGCGTCCCGGTCCACGAACGCGACGCGCGCCAGTCCGGGCCGGCCGTCCGCGTCGTCCGCCGTGTCGCCGGCGGCGGAGGCGTCCCCGGGGCCTCCGGTCACCGGGCCGGACCGGCTCCAGCCGGACAGGATGACGCGGTGCGGGCCCCAGCGGCCGTCGTCGTCGGCGTCCCCGGAGGTGGTGACCGCGCCGGCCTCCCAGCCGCCGGTGTCGGCGCCGTCCCAGCAGTACGCGCGGGTCGCCTCGGGTTCGACCGGCAGCGCCCGGCGGTCGTCCGCCGGACAGGAGTCCGCCTCCCGCAGCACTCCGTCGGCGTCGGCGAGCACGGCGTCCATGGCGACGGGCCGGCCCATCTCCGAGGACAGCCGCTTCAGCCAGTCCTGCGGCACGCTGCGCTCGGTCAGCCGCAACGGCGCCGTCCCGGCGGACGAGGTGACCGGCTTCAGGGCCCCGGGGTCGTCGGCGACGGTGGCCTGCGACGTGCTGATCAGGGTGGCGGCGGCGGTCAGGGCCAGGGCCGTCCCGGCCAGCGCCGCCCGCAGTGCTCTGCCCCGCCGGCGACGGCGGTGTCTGCCGCGATGCTTCATACCGTCCTCCCGAGGCGAGCCAACTGCGTCCCGTGATCCTTGCGTTGACACGGAGCAGGGTGGGGTGGCCCGAAAGGCGATGCTACGACAGCCGCGCCCCGCGGGGGACGAAGACCCGGCAAATATACGGAATCCGTGACCATCGAGGTGCCCTGCGGCCCTTTCGGTTCGTCGTGACGGCGGACGGACGCGTCAGGAGAAGACGGCGAGCCCGTAGAGGACGAACACCATCAGGTGCGCCGACCCGTGCAGGGCGGTCACCCGCCGGCCGCCGAACGTCACGGCCGTCAGCAGCAGGCTGGTGCCGAGCAGGACGAGGTGGGCGGGGCTCTCGGCGAGGATCACCCGCTGCCCCGTGACCAGGCCGATCGTCAGCACGGCCGGGACGGTCAGTCCGACCGTGGACACCAGGGCGCCGTGGCACAGGTTGCTCACCCGCTGGATCTCCCCGCCCAGGGCGGCCCGCACCGTGGTGACCGTCTCGGGCAGGAAGACGATCATCGCGATGACGACGCCCGGCAGGGCCACCGGCGCCCCCACCCGGGCGAACCCGTCGTCGAGCAGGGTCGCCATGTCGTGGGAGAGCAGCACGATCGGGAGCACCGTGGCCACGAGCAGCAGGGTGCGGGCGACGACCTCCGGCCGGTGCCGGGCCGCCGTCCCGGCGGGCCCCGGCTCCGGGCCGGGCTCCCGCGCCTGCTGTGCGGCCGCCGCGGTGGAGGGCCGCACCTCCTGGAAGTCGGCGCGCTGGGCGCCCGTCTGCCGGACGAGGAAGAACCCGTACAGGACCACGGTGAGCGCGGCCAGTGCGACCGCCTGTCCGGGCCGGTAGGCGCCCCCGGTGCCGATGAGGCCGGGGAAGGCGAACGCGACGGCCAGCAGGACCACGAGGAGCGCCAGGTAGGCCGAGACGCCCGCGCGGTTCGGGCGGAGGTCGGCATGGCGCAGGCCCCCGACGAGCAGCGCGGTGCCGACCACGAGGTTCAGGATGATCATGGACACGGCCATGACGGAGTCGCGGGCGATGGTGGCGTGCTCGCCCGGCCCCAGCATCACGGCGGCGATGAGGACGACTTCGATCAGCACGATGGACAGGGTCAGCACCAGCGTGCCGTAGGGGTCGCCGAGCCGGCGCGCCAGGTGCTCGGCCTGGCCGACCACCCCGAAGGAGCAGACGACGATCACCGCGACGATCCCCGCGAGCACCGTCCACAGGACCGGAGCCGTCAGGGGCCCGGACAGTACGGGGGCGGCGAGCACCGTGGCGAGGAAGGCGCCCCAGCCGAGGGCGAGCCGGAACACGGCGGTGGGGGTGAGGACGGTGCGCAGGAGGGAGGGCGTGGGCACGGATGTCTACACGTTCTGCCGGGTCGTCCCTGCTCGTGACCGCACCGCCGGGTCGTCCCGGCGGCGTCCTTGCCCGCCACTCTACCCGGCCGCGTCAGCCGCAGGGCACGCCGGTGACCTGGGCGGAACCCGCCGCGGCGGGCCCGTCACTCCACGGCCCGGCCGCCCGCACGGGGGCCGTGGGGGACCCCCGGGACCGCAGCCCCGGCCCCTCAAGGGTCCGCGGCCGGAGCCGGCCGGCGGCCCACCGCGCCCGGTCCCACGGCGTCGTGCGCCCCGGTGGCCGGGAACAGGCCGTGCGGGTCGTCCGGCAGCAGCACCTCCACCTCGACGTCCTCCCCGAACCGGTACGGGCGGTGCTCCAGCAGCCCCCCGAGATACCGCCGCACCCGGGACATCTCCGCCCGGACCGTGACGGTGCGGCCCGGATCGCCGAACATGTCACCGGCCAGCCCCGCCGCGGTGCGCCCCTCCCGGTGCACGGCCAGCAGGTACAGCAACTCGGCGTGCCGGGGGCTCAGTTCCCGCGTCCAGGTGCCCGCGCCGCCGGACACCACGACCGACCGGCGGCGCGGTTCCCGCAGGTCCAGCTCGACCCGTCGTCCCGGCGGGGGCGCCGGCCCGTCCGCCGCCCGCACCAGCCAGCCGCCCGCCAGCGGCTCCAGCGTCGACCGGCCCAGGGCGGGCAGCCACCGCACCCCGGCCGACAGCGACTTCGGCAGGGCCAGCCGCTGCACGTACGGCATCCCGGTCACCGCCGCCGTCCACCCGTGCCGGTCGACGACGAGGGCGCGCCCGTCGATGCGGGCCAGCACCGGAGCGGCCACCGCGCGCAGCCGCTCCAGGGACTGCTGGTGCAGGTCCCGCAGCCGGGCCTCCGCCAGCTTCGCGACCGAGTCGACCCACGCCAGCGTCGCCGGGTGCATGGTGTCCAGCGGCCCGCTCACATCGACGACACCGATCAGCCGTCCGTCCCGCGGGTCGGTCACCGGGGCGCCGGAACACGTCCAGGTCGCGTGCGACCGCACGAAGTGCTCGGAGGCGAACACCTGCACCGGCCGGCGGGTGACGGCCGGCGTGCCCACGCCGTTCGTGCCGACGACGTTCTCCCGCCAGTCCGCGCCCACTTCCAGGCCCAGCACGTCGGCCCGGCGCAGCACCGGCGCGCTGCCCTCCCGCCACAGCACCCGGCCGTCGGCGTCGGCGACCACCATGATGTGCCGGGCGACGTCGGCGACCGACAGCAGCCCCTCCCGCAGCACCGGCAGCACGTGTCGCAGCGGCGACGTCTCCCGCCGGTGCTGCACCTCCTCCCGCGACAGCAGTCCCGCCCGCACGTCGTGCTCCGGGTCGACGCCGCTGCGCAGCATCCGCTCCCACGACTCGCCGATCACCGGGCGCGGCGCGAGCGGCGCGCGCTGCCCGGCCAGCGTGGCCGAGCGGACCTCGTCGAGCACCCGGGCCGCGCGCGTCGCGTCGACGGCGGCCAGGTGCGTCATGTCCATCGGCGAGAGCGCCACTGGTCCTCCTGGGAAGAACGCGGGGGAGTGGCTCGCCCGGCCGGTCGGCCGGGCCCCCGGGATCCGTATCGACTGTTTGTCTCATAGTGCCGTCCGGCCCCGGGGAAAGCGCGCACTATCGTCACACTCAGCAGCAAGTTGCAACCCCCTGCAACCCTGGTGGCGCGCCGCTCACTGATTGAAGCTTGAGCGACGCCGTTCCGAGCGGCGTCCACGGCTCTTCCTGAGGGCCCGTGCGGCGGGGGTGGTGCCGTGTCGGCGCAGCACCACCCCCGCGTCGGCGTTCCCGGGCGCCCGGCGCGCCCGCCGGGCTCAGTGCACCGGCCGGGCCCGGTCCACCAGGGACGCCAGGTCCAGCGTGTGCGGCAGCGTGCCGAACACCGCGCCCCCGTCGCCGCCCAACCGTCCCGCGCAGAACGCGTCCGCCACCTCCGGTGGCGCGTACCGCACCAGCAGCGACCCCTGCAGCACCAGCGCCAGCCGCTCCACCAGCCGCCGCGCCCGGCCCTCCACGCCGTCCAGGTCGGCCAGTTCGGTCAGCAGCCCCTTGACGGCCCCGTCCAGCCGGTGATCGGCGCCCCGCGCCAGGCCCACCTCGCGCAGGTAGGCGTCCAGCACGCCCGGCTCCCGGCGCAGCGCCCGCAGCACGTCCAGCGCCTGGACGTTGCCCGCGCCCTCCCAGACCGAGTTCAGCGGCGACTCCCGCACCAGCCGCGGCATCCCGGACTCCTCCACGTACCCGTTGCCGCCGAGGCACTCCGCGGCCTCCACCACCAGCGGCGCGCAGCGCTTCGTCACCCAGAACTTCGCCGCGGGCACCGCGATCCGCAGCAGCGCCCGCTCCTGTTCCCCGCCGTCGTCGTACGCGGCGGCCAGCCGCAGCGCCAGCGTGGTCGCCGCTTCCGACTCCAGCGCCAGATCCGCGAGCACGTTGCGCATCAGCGGCTTGTCGATCAGTTTCCCGCCGAACGCCTCCCGGTGGGCGCAGTGGTGCACCGCCTGCGCCACCGCCTGCCGCATGAGGCCCGCCGAGCCCAGGACGCAGTCCAGCCGGGTCGCCGCCACCATCCCGATGATGGTGCGCACCCCCTGGCCCTCCTCGCCGACCCGGCGCGCCCACGTCCCGGCGAACTCGACCTCCGCGGACGCGTTCGAGCGGTTGCCCAGCTTGTCCTTCAGCCGCTGGATCAGGAACGTGTTGCGGGTGCCGTCCTGCAGGACCCGCGGCACCAGGAAGCAGGTCAGCCCGCCGGGCGCCTGCGCCAGCACCAGGAACGCGTCCGACATCGGCGCCGAGCAGAACCACTTGTGCCCCGTCAGCGCGTACGTGCCGTCCTCGGCGAGAGGGCGGGCCGCGGTCGCGTTCGCCCGGACGTCGCTGCCGCCCTGCTTCTCCGTCATGCCCATCCCGAACAGCGCCCCGGCCTTCTGCCCGGCCGGCCGCAGTCCGCGGTCGTAGACCTCCGACGTCAGGCGCGGCTCCCACACCTCGGCCAGGGCCGGGTCGGTGCGCAGCGCGGGCACCGCCGCATGCGTCATCGACAGCGGGCAGCAGTTCCCCGCCTCCACCTGCGTCCACACCACGAACGCCGCCGCCCGCCGCACATGCCCGCCGGGCCGCCGCCAGGCCGACGTCAGGCCCGCCGACACGCCCTTGCCGAGCAGCCGGTGCCAGGACGGATGGAAGTCCACCTCGTCGATCCGGTGGCCGTAGCGGTCGTGCGTCCGCAGCCGCGGCGGATGCTCGTTCGCCAGCGTCCCCCACTCCAGCACCTGCGCCGACCCCGACGTGCGGCCCAGGCCCGTCAGCTCCGCCTCGGCCTCCTCGCGCACCTGGGGGTCCAGGTGCCGTCCGACCGCCTCCACCAGGGCCCGGTCGGCGCCGAACACGTCGTACTGCACGAGGGGCGGAGCCTGGTTGGTCACGGTGTGCGTGGTGCCTGCCATGTCAGCGAACCTACCCCCAACCCCCGGCGCCTCACCCCGCACCGCCGGGCGGGCCGCCGGAACCGCCCGGTGCCGGACGAATCCGCCTGTGGGTGAGTGCGACCAGGCACGACGGATACCGTTAGCTCGTGCAGCCAGCAAGAGACACAACCGACGAGCCGTCCGGCCGCCTCCACCGGGCCAGGGCCCTGTACCGGAACGTATCCAAACGCAGGACCGCCTGGCTGCTGCTCAAGGACACGGTCAACTCGTGCATGGAGTACCGCATCCTGGGCCTGGCCGCCGAGGCCGCGTTCTTCACGCTGCTGTCGGTGCCCCCGCTGCTGCTCAGCATGATCGGGCTGCTCGGCTACGTCGACACCTGGACCGGCGCCGAGACCATCGCGAGCCTGCGCAGCAACCTCCTCGACGCCTCCCGCACGGTGCTGTCCGACCGCGGTGTGGAGCAGATCGCCGAGCCCATCCTGGACGACGTGATGAAAGGAGGCCGCCCCGACGTCATCTCCATCGGCTTCCTGTTCGCCCTGTGGTCCGGCTCCCGCGCGGTGAACGTCTTCATCGACACCATCACCGTCATGTACGGCCTCGACGGCGTCCGGGGCATCGTCAAGACCCGCCTGCTGGCCTTCCTGCTGTTCCTGGTGGCCCTGCTGATCGGCTCCGTCGCCCTGCCCCTGATGGTGGCCGGACCCGACGCCGTCGTCCGCATCGTGCCCTGGTCGACGACGGTCGTGCAGGTCCTGTACTGGCCGGTCGTCATTCTGCTGTCGGTCGCCTTCCTCACCACGCTCTACCACGTGTCCGTGCCGGTGCGTTCGCCCTGGATCGAGGACGTGCCGGGCGCGCTCGTCGCCCTCGCCATGTGGGTCCTGGGCAGCTTCCTGCTGCGCCTCTACCTGAGCAACACCGTCGAGGGACCCACCATCTACGGCTCCCTCGCGGCGCCCGTCGCCGTGCTGCTGTGGATCGGTGTGTCCGCGTTCGCGGTCCTGGTGGGGGCCGCCGTCAACGCCGCCATCGACCGGGTCTGGCCGGCCGCCGCCACGGCCGCCGCCCGCGAGGCCAACGAGCGGATGCGCCAGGCGCAGGTCGCCGAGTACGTCGCCCGCACCACGGCCGCCGTCGACGAGGACGACGGCGAGGCGGACCCCGGCATGCCCTCCGAGTTCCCCGAGCGCTGGTCCCGCTTCCTCCCCCCGGAGGACGTCTCCGCCCGGCTGCGCACCCACGCGAAGTCCACCCACCCCCACAAACACGGGAGCCACCCGGCCGACGACGAGAAGTGACGGCCGGAGCGCCGTGACGCCGGCCCGGTCGTGACGCCGGCCCGGCCGGGAGGCCGACGTGTCTCCCCCGGCCGCCGCGCCCGCGTCTACGCTGACGCCATGGACGTTCTCACCGGCCTGCTGGAGGGCCCGCGCGCCCGTGGGGCGTTCATGATCCGGGCCTGCTTCGACCCGCCCTGGTCGGTCCGGATCGAGGACCGCGCCCCGCTGACCGTGATGCTGGTGGTGCGGGGCGAGGCCTGGATCGTCCCGGACGGCGGGGACCGGCTGCGCCTCGGCCCCGGCGACCTCGCCGTCGCCCGCGGCCCCGACCCGTACACCTGCGGCGACGACCCCGGCACGGCACCGCAGGCGCTGATCCTGCCCGGCGGTGAGTGCCACTACCCCGACGGACGCCCCCTCAACGGCGTCATGGACCTCGGCGTGCGCACCTGGGGCGACCGGACCGACGGCGCCACGGTCATGCTCATCGGCACCTACGGGCGGCGCGGCGAGATCGGTGGCCGGCTCCTCGACGCGCTCCCTCCTCTGCTGTCCCTGCCCTCCGACGCCTGGGACTGCCCTCTCACCCCGCTCCTCGCCCAGGAGATCGTCCGCGACCGGCCGGGCCAGGAGGTCGTCCTCGACCGGCTGCTCGACCTGCTGGTCATCGCCGCCCTGCGGGCCTGGTTCGCCCGCCCCGAGGCAGCGCCCCCCGCCTGGTACGCGGCCCTGGCGGACCCGGTCGTCGGCCCGGTGCTGCGCCTGCTCCAGAACGAGCCCGCCCGCCCCTGGACGGTCGCGGACCTGGCAGCCAAGGCCGGGGTCTCCCGCGCCTCCCTGTCCCGCCACTTCACCGCACGCGTCGGCGAACCCCCGATGACCTACCTCACCGGATGGCGTCTCGCCCTGGCCGCGGACCGGCTCCGCGACACCGACGACACGATCGGCGCGATCGCCCGCCGCGTCGGCTACGGCAGCGCGTTCGCGCTCTCGGCGGCCTTCAAACGCGCCTACGGCGTCAGCCCGCAGGACTGGCGCACGGCGCGCGGCGGGGCGGAGGACGCCGGACAGCCTCTTACCGCCGGGCGTCGGTGAGGGGTGGGCGGAACGGGGTGTTGGCTACCGCCGTGCGGGGCGGTGTGACGGCGGCGCCGGGCGCGTGACGGCGGTGCGGGGCGGCGTGGCGGCCGTGCGGGGCGGTGTGACGGCTGCGCCGGGCGGGCGTGACGGCTGCGCCGGGCGGGCGTGACGGCGGCGCCGGGCGGTGTTATGGCGGCGCGGGCGGTGTCTCCGAGGTCCGGGGTGCGGGCCGGGACCGGAGGGCAGCAGGGCCCGGCCCGGGAGGCTTCCGCGCGGGGCCGGCGTCCTCCCCGGTCCGGGCGGGTCCGAGGCGGTTCCCTGGGCCCCGGGACGGCAGGTCCGGCGGGCGCCCGGCGCGTAGGGTGAACGGCGAGCGGGAGGTGGTGCACGTGTACCGCGAACGGGCGTCGCGACTGCCGGGTGCGGTCGTGTGGACCAACACCCTCACCGGTGACACGAACAGCGGCCGGGTGCTGCCCGACGGCTGCATGGACCTGCTCTGGCACGAGGGCCGCCTGCTGGTCGCGGGCCCCGACACCCGGGCCCACCTCACCGGGGGCGGACCCAGCACCTGGGCCGGCCTCCGCTTCGGGCCCGGGACCGCTCCCGCCCTGCTCGGCGTCCCCGCCCACGAACTGCGCGACCGGCGGGTCGACCTCACGGACCTGTGGGGCGCCGCCGAGGTGCGCCGGCTCACCGCGCGGGTGCGGGCCGCCGCCGATCCCGCGACCGGGATCGAGGAGCTCGCCCTGCGCCTCGCCGCGGACACCGCCGGGCCGGACCTCGCGCTGCGGTTCCTGGTCGCCGCCCTCGACACGGGCCGCCCGGTCGGCGCGACGGCCGACGAACTCGGCATCGGAGCCCGCCAGTTGCACCGCCGGTCCCTCGCGGCCTTCGGCTACGGACCGAAGACGCTCGCCCGCATCCTGCGGCTGCGCCGGGCCCTGGCCCTGGCCCGCGCCGGCACCCCGCCGGCGGAGACCGCCGCCCGCACCGGCTACGCCGACCAGGCCCACCTGTCGCGTGAGGTACGGGCGTTGGCAGGTCTGCCGCTGCGCGAGCTGCTGCGCGGGGGCGGCGGATAGCAGCGGCGCCGGGCGCCCTACTCGGGGCTGCCGCCGCCCTCCAGCGGCGCGAACAGGTCGACCCCGTTGCCGTCCGGGTCCTGCACCACGGCGTACCGCTGACCCCACACGGCGTCCCACGGCTTGAGTTCGCCGTGGTGGCCCTCGGCGACCAGTTCCCCGTACAGCGTGTCGACCTCGCCCGGGCCGTCGCACCGCAGCGCCAGCGAGGCCCGCCCGCCCCCGGCGGGGGCCTGCCACTCGGGGTGGAAGGAACGGACCACCTCCTCCGTGTCCAGCAACAACCGCAGGCCGCCCGGGAGTTCCGCCTCCGCGTGCCCCTGCTCCGCGGCCCCCTCGGGGAACGCGAAGCCGAGCCGGCGGTAGAAGGCGACCGAGGCCGCCATGTCCGAGACGACCAGTCCGATGGCATCGAAACGTGCACTCATGGGCCCCACCGTAGGGACGAGGCAGGGACCCGGTCTTGAAGAAATCGGACCCGCTCGCCCGGCCGCCGTGACCGTCGGGCTACTCGGGCCGCGAGGTCTGCCGGACCCGCGCCTGGTGCCGGCGGGCCTTGAGCCGGTTCCCGCAGGTCTTCATGGAGCACCAGCGCGCGGTGTTGGCGCGACTGCGGTCCAGCAGGAACAGACGGCACTCCGGGTTGCCGCAGGGCCGCAGCCGGCCGGGCAGGCGCTCCTTGACGTCCGCCCAGGTGAGGACCAGCTCCACGGCGAGCCCGCGCCCGTCCGGCACCTCCAGCTCCCACTCGACGCCCGAGGCGCCGGCCCGCGGCACCTGGCGGACCCCGGCGAGGACCCGGCGCAGACCGCCCCCGTCCGAGGTGCCCGACTCCACCGCCCGCAGCGCGTCCCGGGCGGTGCGCAGCCACCGCCGTTCCGCGTCGCCGGCGACCTCCCGGCCGTGGTCCCGGGCCCACCGGTCCACGTCGTGGTCGTCGCTCCACAGGTCCTGGGGCCGGCCGTCGAGCACCGGGGTGCTGTTCAGCGCCTCCAGCAGGGCCCGCTCGTCCAGCACGCCACCCGCCACCTTTCCGGCTAACTCCATCAATGCGTTTGACAGGTTACTCCACCGGGGGTCTACTGGCAGCCAGGTAACCATCAAAACCCATCTAAGGGGTTAGTCATGGCCGAGATCCGCCACCAGTACGCCACCGTGCGGGGGCACCGCGTCTTCTACCGCGAGGCGGGGCCCCGGGAAGCCCCCACGCTCGTGCTGCTGCACGGCTTCCCCACCAGCTCGCGCATGTTCCGCCACCTCGTCCCCGCCCTCGCCGACCGCTTCCACGTCATCGCGCCCGACCACCTCGGCTTCGGCCGCTCCGACACCCCGGCCGTGGACGAGTTCACCTACACCTTCGACGCCCTCACGGACGTCACCGAGGCCCTCCTGGCCCAGCTCGGCGTCACCCGCTACGCGATCTATGTCCAGGACTACGGCGCCCCCATCGGCTGGCGGCTCGCCCTGCGCGCCCCGCAGGCGATCACGGCGGTGATCACCCAGAACGGCAACGCCTACGAGGACGGCTTCGTACCGGACTTCTGGAAGCCGGTCTGGGCGTACGCCGAGGACCCGGGCCCCGCCACCGAGCCCGCCGTCCGGGCCGCCCTCTCGCTGGACGCCATCCGGTGGCAGTACCTGCACGGTGTGGACCGGCCCGAACTCGTCGACCCCGACACCTGGACCGCCGACCACCGGGACGTCAACCGCCCGGGCAACGACCTCGCCCAGCTGGCCCTGTTCCGCGACTACGCCTCCAACCGGCCGCTCTACCCCCGGGTGCACGCCTGGTTCCGGGAGCACCGGGTCCCGCTGCTCGCGGTCTGGGGCGCCGGGGACGAGATCTTCGGCCCGGACGGGGCGCGCGCCTTCGCGCGGGACCTCCCGGACGCGGAGATCCGCCTGGTCCGCGGGGGCGGCCACTTCCTGCTGGAGAGCCACCTGGACACCGTGGCCGGCCACCTGCGCGGATTCCTGACGACCGCCACCGCGTCCCGGGCGTGAGCGGGCCGGGGGAGGGGCGGGCCGCGCGGCGGCGTCCCTCCCCGCAGGCCCGTGCTCCGTGCGCCGGCGCCGCGCGGACCGACCCGGGGCGTCCTCCCGGCGGACGGAATACCGCGTGCGAGGAGAGCGCTCTTGTGTTACCGGTGGGTTCAGCGGCGCGCGTGAGCGCGGCGCGGTGAAGGGCTGGTGGCAGATGACGGCAGACCAGGCGCACCCCGTGACCGACACCCCCCACGGTGCCGTCCGCGGCAGGTGGGAGCGCGGCGTCGCCGTGTACCGGGGCATCCCGTACGCGGCACCCCCGTTCGGCCCGCGCCGGTTCCGGCCGCCCGTTCCGCCCGAGCCGTGGGACGGGGTGCGCGACGCCGGGGCGTTCGGGCCGACGGCCCCGAAGCCGCCGTACTCCGAGGCGTTCGCGCAGTACCTCTCCGATCCGTTCGTGGCAGGCGACGGCTGCCTCAACCTCAACGTGTGGACCCCGGACCCGTCCCCGCGGGCCCGCCTCCCCGTGCTGGTGTGGCTGCACGGGGGCGCCCTGACCCGGGGCTCCTCCGCCGTGCCCGTGTACGACGGCCACGCCTTCGCCCGCGACGGCGTGGTGTGCGTGTCCGTCAACTACCGCCTGGGCGTGGAGGGGTACGGACTCTTCCCCGACGCCCCCGCCAACCCCGGCCTGCGCGACCAGCTCGCCGCCCTGCGCTGGGTCCACGAGGCGATCACGGCCTTCGGCGGCGACCCGTCCCGCATCACCCTCGCGGGACAGTCCGCCGGGGCGATCAGTACCGGCGCGCTCCTCGCCGCACCCGGGACGCAGGGGCTGGTGCGGCGCGCCGTCCTGCAGAGCGGGCCGCCCGAGGCGTCCGACCGGGACAAGGTCCGGCGCATGGTCCGCCGCATGGCGGGGCGTCTGAAGGTGCCCGCCACGGCAGAGGCGTTCGCCGCCGTCGAACGGGACCGGCTGCTGCGCGTCCAGGCCGAGGTGGGCCGCCTCAGCAGCCCGGTCCTCGGCGGCCCCGCCTTCGGCATCGTCGTCGACGGCGACCTCGTCCCGCACGACCCCCTCGACGCGCTCACCACCGGCGGCGCGGCCCCCGGCGTCGACCTCCTCATGGGCTGGACGCGCGACGAGTACCGGCTGTGGCTGGTCCCCGGCGGCCTGACGGAACGCGTCGACCGCCTCGGCGCCGTCGCCCTCGCGGGTGCCATGGCCCGCTGCCGCTGCGGCAGCGAGGTGCCCCGGGGTTACCGCGAACTCCTCCCGGACGCCGGTACCGCCGAGATCGTCGGCCAGATGGTCACCGACCACCTGCTCCGCATGCCCCTGCACCGCCTGGCCGACGGCCGCACGGACCCCTCGTACGTCTACGAGTTCGCCTGGCCGTCCAACCGCCCCGGCATGGGCGCCTGCCACGCGCTGGAGCTGGGATTCGTCTTCCACACCGGCGACCGGCCCGAGGCCCGCAGGCTGGCCGGCGACGACGCCCCCGAGGACCTCGCCGACGCGATGCACGGCGCCTGGGTGCGGTTCGTCACCGACGGCACCCCCGGCTGGCCGCGCTGGAACGCGGACCACCCCGTCCACGTCTTCGGCGACGGTCCCCCGCACACCCTCCTCGGTCCCCGCGACCGCGAACTCGCCCTGTGGGCCGCCCCCGCCGAGGAATCCGCGCCCCCACCGGCCGACCCTCCGGAACTGCGCCGGGTGGTGCGCCGCCTGCGGCGCATGGGCGCGCTCAGACGCACCTGACCGGGGCGCCGCGGGCCGCGACGACACCGGATTTCCCCGGCGGGTGTGTCCGCCCCGGGCAGGTCAGCGCACCCGGCGGTACCGCAGGTACACGAACTTCTCGTTGAAGGTGCGGGTCTCGACCAGCTCCAGATCCACCCGGCGCTCGTCCCGGGGGAAGAACGGGAGACCACCGCCGACCAGCACCGGGTAGACCATCACCCGGTACTCGTCGATCAGCCCCGCCTCGGCGGCCGCGGTGGCGAGGGTCGCGCCGCCGATCGCGATGTCGCCCTCGCCCGGCTCGGCCCGCAGCCGCTCGATCTCCTCGGCGACGGTGCCGGACGCCAGGCGGGCGTTCCCCTGCACGTCGAAGAGCGTGGTGGAGAACACCACCTTCGGCAGCGGGTTCCACAGCGAGATCCACTCGCGCTGGTCGGCGTCGAGCGACGGGTCCTCGGCGGCGGTCTCCCAGTACAGCATCGTCTCGTACAGCCGCCGTCCCAGCAGGTGGACGCCGACCCCCCGGATGTCGTCGATCCAGAAGCGGAAGACGTCGTCGTCCGGCGCGGACCAGTCGAAGCCGCCGTCCGGCCCGGCGATGTAGCCGTCCAGGGAAACGTTCATGGAGTAGGTCACGCTGCGCATCGGAGGTCCTCCTCGGTCCCGGGAATCGACCTTACGACCGCCGGGGGCGCCGGAACTCATCGCGACGCGCGGACCCCGCCCGCTGCGGCCGGTGAGGGCGGGTGGATGATGACATCCGACGGATCAAGGGGGAGCCGTGATGACGCATTTGACCATGCCGCGGCACGACACGGGTTCCGGTGAGAACCACCGGGTGGGGGGAGCCGGCTGGACGGCCGCATGGCTGACGGGGGCCGTGGCGCTGGCGGCGGAGGGCGGGCTGGCGCTGGTGGTCGCCATGCTGGCGTCCCTGCGCGAAGAGAACTATTACGGCACCGACTTCATCGCTTTCATCGGGCTCGCCGTGATGGCCGTGGTGACCGCGCTGCTGCTGGCGTTGGCGGGAATGATCGTCTCGGCGGCGGTGGTGCTGCCGGTCGTGCAGCTGTCGCGCTGGTCGGCCCGCAGGGCGGGCCGGGCGGAGACACCGCTGTGGTGCCTGGCCGTCTGCGGGGCGCTCGCCCTGCTGACCGCCGTGGGCGCCGGAGCGGTGGGGTCGCTGACCGGCGCCGACCCTGCCCTGCTCGCGTACATCCCACTCGGGGTGCTCGCCGGACTGATCCCCGCCGCGCTGTGCGCGAGAGCCGCGACCGTGCGGCGCCGCACCGCTGCCCGGTTCGTGACGGTCGCGCTGGTGGGCGCCGTCGGAGCGGCCCTGTCGGTGCTGGTCTTCGTCGGCGGCCTGGTGGCCTACGCGACGGGACTGATCCAGGAGTACGAGCCGCCGCGGCTCACCGAGACGCAGCTCGTCGGCACCTGGAACGACGACCGGGGCGGCACGCTGACCCTCCGGGCGGACGGCTCCGCGGTGGCCGACGACGTGGGCGGCGAGGTGCGGTGCAGCGGCTCCGGCACCTGGACGCGGGAGGAAGGGACGCAGGGCGGGCCGCGGCTCGAACTCGGCGGCGACGACTGCCTGGGCAGGACGTACGAGTTCGGCGGTACCGAGGAACGGCCCAGCCTGTTCTACTGGATCGGCGACCCGGACTCGGGGGAGCGGTACGTCCTGCACCGCGGTTGACCCGCGCCGAAGGCGACCCGTCAACCCCGCCCCACCGCCGCCGCGACCGCCGCGATGGTGTCCGGGCCCACCCGGCAGCAGCCGCCGATCAGGCGGGCGCCCGACTCGCGCCAGCCGGTGACCCGGTCCGCGGTGAAGGTCGGGGTGCCGGTCCACGCGCGGGCGGTGGCGTCCCAGGTCTCGCCGCTGTTGGGGTAGACGACGACGGGCTTGCCGCTGACCAGGGCGGCGACCTCGACGGCGTGGTCGGCGTCCTCGGGCGCACAGCAGTTGACGCCGACCGCGATCACCCCGTCGGCGTCCGCGGCCAGGGCGAAGGCGTCCTCCAGCCGCTGGCCCGCGCGGGTGCGGTCGCCGGCCACGGAGTAGGAGAGCCAGGCCGGCACGTCCAGGTCCCGCAGCACGCCCAGGAGGGCCTCCGCCTCGTCGGTGTCGGGGACCGTCTCCAGGGCCAGCACGTCGGGGCGGGCGGCGGCCAGGATCTCCATGCGGGGCCGGTGGAAGCGCTCCAGCTCGGCCACGCTCAGGCCGTAGCGGCCCCGGTACTCGGAGCCGTCGGCGAGCATCGCGCCGTAGGGGCCGACCGAGGCGGCGACGTACAGGGGGCGGGCGGTGCGGGCGCGCAGGGTCGCGTCACGTGCCGCCTCCACGCTCAGCGCGAGCAGCCCGGCCGCCCGGCGGCGGTCGATGCCCTGCCGGGCGAAGCCCTCGAACGTGGCCTGGTAACTGGCGGTGATCGCCACGTCGGCGCCCGCCTCGAAGTAGGCGAGATGGGCGCCGGCGACCGCCTCGGGATCGTCGGCGAGCAGCCGCGCCGACCACAGGGTGTCGCTGAGGTCGTGACCGGCCGCCGCGAGCTGGTTGGACAGGCCGCCGTCGACGACGACCGTGCCGCTCGCGAGGGCATCGGTGAGGGAAAGGGCGGGCGTGGGCATACCGTCGACGGTAGCCGGACGGCCGCGGCCCCGCCCATCAGTGGCCGAGGCACCTCCCGCGGTTCCTCCACCGGGCCGGGCCGGGACGGGCCGGGACGGCGCGGCGCGCGCCACCGGCCGGGGGCTGGGATGCTGGGGTGAGCACGATCCAGGCTGCTCGACGAGCTGACGACCAGTGGCGGTGAACGCCATGAGCGGGTTCGGCGGAGACGGGGCGCGTCCGGCGGTGCATCCGGCCGACCCGCACGGTGGTCCGTTCCTGCGGACCCGGTTCGCCGTGCCCGCGAGACCGCCGACGTTCCTGCGGCGGCGCCGGCTGACCGAGCATCTCGACCAGGCCCTGCGGACACCGCTGACCATGGTCAACGGAGCCGCCGGGGCCGGGAAGACGCTGCTGGTGGCGGACTGGGCCGGCAGCGGGGCGGGGCGGTCCGGCGGGACGGACATCGCCTGGCTCACCACCGACACGGCAGGCCAGGGATCCGTCATGTTCTGGGCCTACCTGCTGGAGGCCCTGCGCACCTCCGGCGCCGGTCTGCCCGACGACCTCGCGGTCCCCGCCCGCGCGCCCGGCGTCGACCCCGCGCTGCCCGCCCGGCTCGCCGCCGAACTGAGCGCGCGGGAGCGGCCCGTGACCGTGGTCCTGGACGAGTTCGACCGGGTCACCGACCCGGAGATCCACGCCCAGCTGGAGTTCGTCCTGCACCACGCCGGGCGCGGCCTGCGGCTGGTCCTCGTCACCCGCACCGAGCCGCTGCTGCCGCTGCACCGGTACCGGGCGGCGGGGGAGCTGACGGAGATCCGGGGCGCGGAGCTGGCGTTCACGCCGTCCGAGGCGGCCGCCCTGCTCGCCTGCCACGGGCTGCGCCTGCCCGCCGCCGACGTGCGCGCGCTCGTCACCCGCACCGAGGGGTGGGCGGCCGGGCTGCGGCTGGCGGCGCTGGCGGCCGCGCAGAGCCCCGATCCCCGCACCCAGCTGCGGGAGTTCGAGGCCGACCGCACCACGATCGCCGACTTCCTGTTGGCCGAGGTGCTCAAGCGGCAGCCGCCCGCCACGCAGGACCTGCTGCTGCGGATCAGCGTGCTCGACCGGTTCTCCGCCGGTCTCGTGAACGCGCTGACCCTGCGCACCGACGCGGAGGCCGTGCTGGCCGGGCTGAGCCGTGCCAACGCCTTCGTCGAGCACCTCGGGCACGGGCAGTACCGGCTCCACCCGCTGTTCGCCGAGATCCTCCGGGCCCACCTGCGGATGCGGTATCCCGGCATGGAGCCGGAACTGCACCGCCGGGCGGCCCGGTGGCTGCGGGACTCCGGCGGCCTCACCGAGGCGCTCGCCCACGCGGCGGCCGCCGGCGACCAGGACTTCACCGCGGCCGTCCTGGTCGACGACCTCGCCATCGGCCGCCTCTTCACCGGCCAGCACGCCGACGACACGGCCGGCCTCTTCGCCCGGACGGGACCCGGCGGCACGGCTCCGGCCGCGCACCTCGTCGGGGCCGCCCGCGACCTGGCCCGCGGTGACCTGGACGGCGGTCTGACCCGGCTGCGCCGGGCCGAGCAGGCCCTCGGCCCGATCCCCCCGCTCCCTGCCGCGGACGCCCCCGACGGCCCGGCGGACCTGCGTCCCGCCGGTGACCCGGAACGCGCCGGTGACCCGTCGGACGGTCCCGTGCCCGGGGCGGCGGCCCGGCTGAGCTGCGCGCTGCTGCGGGCGCTGGCGGCGCGGCTGGCCGGGGCGCCGGCCCGGGCGGAGGCGGCGGCCGAGACCGCGGACCGGCTCCGCGACGCGGTGCCCGGGCCCCTGGTGGACGGCCACCCCGAGTTCGACGCCCTGCTCCGCACCCACGTGGGAGCGGCCCGCCTGTGGGCCGGGCGGTTCGCAGAGGCGCGGGCCGCGCTGAGCGCCGTGACCGGTGCGGGAGCCGACCGCGCCGCCACCGCCCCGCCCCGCGCGGACGCCCTGGGCCTGCTGGCCCTGATCGACTACCTCGACGGACGTCTCGGCGCGGCGGAGCGCGCGGCCCACGCGGCGATCGCGGAGGCGGAACGGTACGGGCTGCCGCGGCCCGCCGGGTCCGGCGTCGAGCACCTGGTCCTCGCCGCCCTGGCTCTGGACCGCGACGAGATGGGCCAGGCCCGCACCCTGCTCGACGCCGTGGACGGCTGTGAACCGGCCGTGCGGGACCCGGTGGCCGAGGCCGGACGCGCCATCGTCGCCGGGCGGCTGCACCTGGCGCGGGGCGAGCCGCGGGCCGCTCTGAAGGCCGTAGACGTGGAGATCCCGGCCGAACGGCCCTCGCCCTGGGCGCGGCGGGAACGGGCCGACGTCGAGGCGGCCGCGCACCTCGCCGAGGGCCGCGCCGCCACCGCCGCCGAACTGCTCGCGAACCTGCCGGACGAGCAGGGGACGGGAGCGGTGGACGCCGCCCGCGTGGAACTCGCCGCCGGACGGCCGGCGCGGGCGGTGCACCTCCTCGACCGGGCGGGGCCCGGGCGTCGCGGCGGGCCGGGGGTGACGGTCCGGGCCGCGCTGGTGCGGGCCCAGGCCGCGGACGCGGTGGGCGACCGGGCGACGGCGCTCCGGTTCGTGGCCCGGGCCCTGAAGGAGGCCCGCCACGAGCGGCTGCGCCGCCCCTTCGTCGACGCCGGGCCCTGGATCCGGCCGCTGCTGGGCGCGCCCCCGCTGGACCGGCTCGCCGCGGGCTGGCTCACCCGAGGCGACCCGGCGGCACCGTACGAGCCGTCGGCACCGGACGCCGAGCGGCGCCCGCCGGTGGTGGAGGAACTCAGCGGCCGGGAACGCGACGTACTGCGGCGGCTGGCCCTGATGATGTCCACCCAGGAGATCGCCGCCGACCTGTACGTGTCGGTGAACACGGTCAAGACCCACCTCAAGAGCGTGTACCGGAAACTCGCGGTGAACCGCCGGGGCGAGGCCGTGCGCCGCGCGCGTGAGCTGGGCCTGCTGTGAGAAGCCCGACGTGACTCGCCCGTGGCGGGTGAGCCCGGCCCGGGGTCGCGCGCGGAGCATCGGAGGCACGGTGTGCGGGCACGCGCCCCGCACCGGCGGCCGGCCGTCACGCGCGCGGAGCGCGGAACGACGCCCCGCGGCACCGGCCGCCCGCGCACGACGTCCCACGGCACGGGAGGGCCGGCTCATGCACTACGAACTCCGCGTGGCCGGGCGGCTGCCGAAGGACCGGATCGACGCCTTCCCCGAGCTCGACCACGTGATGATGCCGGGTCAGACGGTGCTCTACGGGCACGTCGTCGACGAGGCCCACCTGTACGGGCTGCTGGCCCGCTGCCGGTCCCTGGGGCTGCGCCTGCTGGAGGTACGGCCCGCACCCCGCTGACCGGCGGCCCGGGCGACCGGGAGCCCCCGGGCCGGGAGACCCCTGGCCTGGAGACCCCGGGCCGGGAGACCCCCGGCGCGCCTCACCGGCTCTCCGCCCGCACCCGTCCCGACCGGACCGCCGCGCCCAGCGCCGCGTGGTCCCGTTCGTTGAGGTCGGCGTAGGACCGGGCGAACGCGACGAGCGCCCGGTCGAACCGGCCGCTCCCGCCGAGGTAGGCGGCGATGGCGACCGGGTCCCCGGACCGCGCGTGGGCCCGGGCCAGGGCGCTGCCGCACAGCCGGGCGAACAGGCGGAGCAGACTGGGGTCCATGGTCTCGGGGCGGGCGATGCCCTTCCAGTCGCGCAGCTGCCGCACGTAGAAGTCCCGGCCCCGCCCGTCGAGGCCCACGGCGTGGGTCCAGCCCAGCAGGATGTCGCTCGACGTCTGGATGAGCCGCTGCCCGGCCACCACCCGGCGGCCCTGGTGCTCGCACGGCTCACCGCCCGTGTAGGGGGCGAGCACGGACTCCTGCGCCTCCTTGGCCTGCAGCAGCAGCGGATCGTCGTCGTCCCGGCCGAGCAGCAGCACGATCCAGCAGCGGGTGCCGACACTGCCGACGCCCACCACCTTCCGCGCCATGTCGACCACGTGGTACCGGCCCAGCAGGTACCGGCGCTCCGAGGACAGGGAGCGCACGTACCCCTGGAGGACGCCGCGCAGACCCTGCCGCTCCTCGGCCGGATCGTCCAGCAGGTCGCCGAGCGGCACCAGCAGCGGCGGGTCGGGTGCGATGCGCCGCCCCTCGGCCGTGACCCGCGTGAGCTTCGTGTACGCCTGGAGGTGGGTGCGGGTGCGGGCCTTGGCCGTCGCCCGGTCGGTGCGCCTGCGGGTCTCCCGGTCCATCGAGGACGCCAGCAGCTGCCGCATCCGGTCGACGTCGTCCTGCGCGTACCAGACGTCCAGGGTGCGCATGCCGGCGAAGTCCCGCATCCGCCGCCGGTAGGCGCGCACACACGTGCGGACGGCGTCGTCCTGCTCGTCGGCGGCGAAGCCGTTGGCCCGGGCCGCGATGACGAAGCTGGCCGCGAGGCGTTTGACGTCCCATTCGAAGGGGCCGGCCAGCGTCTCGTCGAAGTCGTTGATGTCGAAGACCAGATGCCGTTCCGGCGAGGCCAGCAGCCGGAAGTTCAGCAGGTGCGCGTCCCCGCAGAGCTGCACGGTCAGTCCGGTGTTCGGGGCGGGCCCGAGGTCCGCCGCCATGATCGCGGCGGCGCCGCGGTAGAAGCGGAACGGGGATTCGAGCATGCGGCCGTAGCGGATCGGCACCAGCTCGGGCAGCCGGGTCGCCGACTGGCGTTCGATCGTGTCGACCGGGTCGGGCCGGTCCCCGGGAGCCTCGAACCAGCCGTGCACCGACCGGGGCGCACGCGACCGGGCGGCTCTGCCGTGCCGGGCACGCTCCGCAGGGGACAAGGGCGCGTTCAGGACGCTGGGTACGGCCATCGCAGAACTCCGCTCCCGCCGTGGGCCGACGTCTGTCCGCCCCCACTGTCGCCGCCGGTCCGCCGCGGCGGATCACCCGCCGGGGGTGAGGCGGCCCGGTGGCGCCGGCCGCAGCCTGGGGTGGGCGGCCGGCGCCGCAGGGCGCTGCACCTCGTCCTCGCCGGTCACCGAGCCACCACCGGCCACCGGTCCGGCGCCGCCCAGGGGCCGACGCGGTCGGCCCGGCACCGCCCCGCCCGGCCCCCCGGACGGCACCGCTGCTGCCCGCCCCCGTGGTCTGCCGTGTCCCGGGGGCGGGTCTCCGCGCCCCCGCGGTGAGCGGCCGGGGGGCGGAATGCGGGCGGAATACCGGGCGGGACCGGTGTGATCCAGTGGGACGCCGGCGGGACGCGTGGGTCCGAAGCGCGGGCGGGGGTACCCGGGGCTGCGGGAAGCCGGGGGACCCGTGGGGTCCCGAGCGACATGAGAGGACCCGCACGATGTGCCGTTGGCTCGCCTACTCGGGCACCCCGATCCTGCTCGACAGCATCCTCTACCGGCCCGCCCACTCCCTGATCGACCAGAGCCTGCACGCCAAAATGGGGGTGGAGACCACCAACGGCGACGGGTTCGGCGTCGGCTGGTACGGGGACGGTGACGGCACGCCGGCCGTGCTGCGGGAGATCGGCCCGGCCTGGAGCAACCGCAACCTGCGCGAGATCGCCCGCCACGTCCGCTCCCACCTGTTCTTCGCCCACATCCGCGCCTCCACCGGCTCGGCGGTGCAGCAGACCAACTGCCACCCCTTCCGCCACGGCCCCTGGATGTGGATGCACAACGGCGCGATCGAGGGGTTCGACCGGGTCCGGCGGGACCTGCTGCTGGCCGTGGACCCGGACCTCTTCCCGCACATCGAGGGCTCCACGGACTCCGAGACGATGTTCTACCTGGCGCTCACCCTCGGCCTGGAGGAGGACCCGCCGGCCGCCGTCGCGCGGATGGCCGGACTCGTCGAGCGCACCGGCCGCGCGCACGGCGTGCCGGACCCGCTGCAGATGACGGTCGCGGTGACGGACGGCGAGAGCCTGTGGGCGTTCCGGTACTCCAGCCGACGGGAGTCCCGCTCCCTCTTCTACAGCACGCGCGTGGAGACCCTGCGCTCCCTCCACCCCGACCTGGAGTTCCTGCGCGGAGTGTCCGAGGGCACCCGCCTGATCGTCTCCGAGCCCCTCGGCGACATGCCGGGGGCCTGGAACGCCGTCCCCGAGAGCACCTACGGGGTGGTGCGGCCGGGCGGGGACGAGATGCACGCGTTCGCGCCCGCCTGACCGCGGGCCGGCGCGCCCGCTACCGCAGCAGCTCGCGGACGAAGGCGTTGCGGAAGGTCTCCGTCGGGTCCAGGGTGCCGGCCAGGTGCGCGAAGTCCCGCAGCCGGGGGTACCGGTCGCGCAGCTCGGCCACCGGGGTGGTGAACACCTTCCCCCAGTGCGGCCGCGGCGCGAAGGGCGCCAGGGCCTCCTCCACCCGCCGCACCACCGGCAGCACCGCCCCGGCGTCCGCGATCCAGGTGAAGTGGAAGGCCACCGAGTCCCGGCCGTGGGCCGGGCTGAGCCACTGCTCGTCCGCGGCGACCGTGCGTATCTCGCAGGTCTGCAGCACGGGGGCGACGGTCTCCCGGACCGCGTCGAGCGCGTGCAGCGCCTCGACGGCGCAGCCGCGCGGCATCAGGTACTCCGACTGCAGCTCCGCCCCGCTGCTCGGGGTGAACTCCGCGCGGAAGTGCGGCAGCCGCTCGTGCCACGGCCCCGGCACCCCGGACTGCTCGGTGCAGTTCACGGCCGGCATGCCCGGCACCGGGTGCATCTTCCCGGTCGCGGGCTCGGCCCACGGGAACGGCGGCAGCGGCCGGTCGGTGCGCCGCTTCAGCCACACCTGCCGGAAACCGGGCGCCCGCCAGTCGGTGAACAGGCTCACGCTGTACGCCGACGCCATCACCTGCCCGAACGTCCGCGGGTCGAGCACGTCGAGCGGCAGCTCGGTGAAGACGTGCTGCTCCACCTCGTAGGCCGGCTCCAGGTCCAGGGTGAGCGCGGTGACCACGCCCAGCGCGCCGAGCGAGGTGACGACGGCGCCGAAGCGGTCGTCGGCCCGGCCGATGCGCTCGAGGTCACCGGCGGCCGTGACCAGCTCCACCTCGCGCACCGCCGAGGCCAGCGGGCCGTTCGTCACGCCGGAACCGTGCGTGCCGGTCGCCACCGACCCGGCGACGGAGATGTGCGGCAGGGACGCCATGTTCCCCAGCGCCAGCCCGTGCGCGTGCACGGTGCGGGCCAGCTCCGCGTACCGCACCCCGGCGCCGGCCACGACTGTCCGGGCCGCGGTGTCCACGTCGATCCGCGGGGGCATCGCGTCCAGCGACAGCAGCAGCCCGCCCTCGCCCGGGTCGGCGATCCGGTTGAAGGAGTGCCCGCTGCCCAGGACCCGCACCCGGCCGCCGCCGCGGACCAGCGCCCGCAGCTCGTCCAGGCCGCGCGGACGGCGGAGCTCCGCGCCGGCGTACGTGATGTTGCCCGCCCAGTTGGTGACGCTCTCGGTCATCCCTCGCCCTCCGTGACGTCCGGGGGACGCCCGACGTCCCCCGCCGGAACCTATCCCGGGGAGTGGAGCGGCCCGTGTCGGGGGACCCGGCACCGCGGTTCTCCGAGCGGGGGCATACCGTGAGGAGTCGTACGTCCGAGCCGGGAGGAGACACGGGATGGGCAGCCGGACCGCGCTGGTCGAGGATCTGATGGAGCGGTTCCCGCACGTGCCGCGGGAAGCCGTCTTCAAGGAGGACCTGCTGCGGGGCGGTGTGGCCTTCGACCCCTCCGCCCTCAGCGACAACGAGGACGGCGAGGTCAAACCGAAGTCGTACTTCATCTTCTCCTTCGACCACGGCACCCTGCCGGAACTGGGGGAGGCCGCGCTCAGGCGCCCGCCGGAGGAGATCATCCTCACCGGGGGCCCCTACGACCTGCGCCGCACGGTGGTGTCGGTGCGGGTGAACCCGGCGTCGCCCTACCGGGTGGCCGCCGACGAGCACGGTGTGCTCGGCCTCTACCTCGACGGCAGGCGGATCTCCGACGTCGGTGTGCCGCCCATGCCCGAGTACTACCGGCACACCCTCTCCAACGGGAAGTCCGTCATGGAGGTCGCCCCGACCATCCAGTGGGGCTACCTGATCTACCTGACGGTCTTCCGGGTGTGCCAGTACTTCGGCGCCAAGGAGGAGTGCCAGTACTGCGACATCAACCACAACTGGCGCCAGCACAAGGCCGCCGGCCGGCCGTACACCGGAGTCAAGGACGTCGAGGAGGTCCTGGAGGCGCTGGAGATCATCGACCGGTACGACACGGCGAAGGCGTCCACCGCCTACACCCTCACCGGCGGCGCCATCACCAGGACCGTCGCCGGCCGCGACGAGGCCGACTTCTACGGCCACTACGCCAAGGCCATCGAGGAGCGCTTCCCCGGCCGCTGGATCGGCAAGGTCGTCGCCCAGGCGCTGCCCAAGGACGACGTGCAGCGCTTCAAGGACTACGGCGTGCAGATCTACCACCCCAACTACGAGGTGTGGGACGAGTACCTGTTCAAGATGTACTGCCCGGGCAAGGAGCGCTACGTCGGCCGGGACGAGTGGCACCGGCGCATCCTGGACTCCGCGGACGTCTTCGGCGCGCGCAACGTCATCCCCAACTTCGTGGCGGGCGTGGAGATGTCCCAGCCGTTCGGCTTCACCACCGTCGACGAGGCCATCGCCTCCACCACCGAGGGGCTGCGCTTCTTCATGTCGCACGGCATCACGCCCCGCTTCACGACCTGGTGCCCCGAGCCCACGACCCCGCTCGGCAAGGCCAACCCGCAGGGCGCGCCGCTGGAGTACCACATCCGGCTGCTGGAGGCCTACCGCGCCACCATGGACGACTTCGGCCTGGCCTCGCCCCCCGGCTACGGCCCGCCCGGCCCCGGCCGCGCGGTGTTCTCCGTGAGCTCGTTCATGGACAGCCTGCCCGCGCAGGAGCCCGTCGAGGCGTGAGCCGGGGCCCGCGGGGCCGTCGCCAGGACCTGAGGAAGGCCGGAACCGAGACGTTCCGGCCTTCCTTTGCGTAGGGTCCCGGCGAGGGGTGCGGTCCGCGGGATGTGTGAAGACGTCGCTTGTCAGTTGCGGCGCGGACGTGAAAGGGTCGTCGTCTGCCGCGAGGCATCCCTCAACTTATCCGCCGGTATGGCGAGTTGACCTCGTTCGTGGATGCAGGAGACCCATGCCCGACCTGCCGAGCCCCCAGGACGTCTCCGAGACGGCCCTGTTCTCCGAGTGCTGGGACGCGGTGCTCTCCTACGCCGACCTGTGCACGGCCGGGACGGCCGCCGCCGCCGAACTGGCCCGCGAGGCCTTCGCGCACGGCATACGTGACCTGCGCGCCGCCGAGTCGGCGACCGTCCGCGGCACCGGCCGCCGCGCGGCCCGGCTGCCCCGGATCCCGCTGCTGCTCACCGCCGTCCGCACCGCGGTGACCCGCTGGGAGGAGGACGGCCAGGGCCACAAACTGGACCCGGACCTGCGGCTGTGGCTCCACTCCGACCGCGCCGCCCGCTACACCGGCCCGCCCCTGGAACGCCCCGTCGCCCTGCGCGGACTGCGTGACCTCCAGCCCGCCGACGCCGAACTGCTGTGGCTCGCCGAGGTCGAGGCGCTGCCGCTGCCGGTGGTGGCCCGCCGCCTCGGCCTCGACCCGGCCACCGCGAGCGACGAACTCGCCCAGGTGCGCCGCCTGTTCCGGGACCGGTGCCACCGCAACCACCTCGACTCGCCGATGGACGCGGAGTGCCGCAGCTACGCCCGCCTCCTCGACGCGGTCACCCGCTCGCCCGCCGCCGACACCCCCGAGGACCTCTCCCGCCACCTCGCCACCTGCGTGCGGTGCGCCGAGGCCGCCGCCTGCCTGCGGGTGACCGACGGCGGACTGCCCGGCGCCCTGGCCGGCGGGGTGATCGGCTGGGGCGGACCGGCCTACCTGGAGCGGCGCCGCCGGGCCGCCGACGTGCGCCTCGGCACGGCCCGCCCCGCCCCGGCGGCCGGGACCGCCGAGGACCCGGACGAGAGCCGTCCGCGCGTCGCCCGCAACAGCCTTCTGGCCGCCGCCGTCCTGGTCTCCCTGCTGGCGCTCGCCGCCTCGCTGATGCCGTTCGGCGGGTCCGGCGACGGGAGCGTGGCCCGCGCCGAGGAGAACCGCCGCCCCGCCGCCGGCCCCGGCCTGTCGCCTCCGCTCGGCCCCGCCACCGAGCCCTCCACCGCCGCGCCGCCGTCCGCCTCCGCCCCGTCCCCCTCCACCGGCCGCACCACGGCGCCGGTGCCCGAGCGGGAGGACCCCGACCCCGAGCCGCAGGGCACCTCCTCCGGCACCGCCGGCCCGCCGCCCACCGCGAGCGACACCCCGCCCGCCGCCTGCCGGGCCGTCTACGACCTGGTCCACCAGTGGCCCGACGGCTTCCAGGCCACCCTGACCGTCACCACCCGGCAGCCGCTCGACGCCTGGCGGGTCGCCTTCTCCTTCCGCGACGGCCAGCAGGTCCGCCAGATGTGGGACGCCACCCACGACCAGAAGGGCGCGCGGGTGACCGCCACCGCCGCCTCCTACAACGCGGCCGTCCCGGCGAACGGCCGGATCGCCTTCGGGTTCATCGCCTCCTGGGACGGCACCAACACCCCGCCGAGCGACATCACGCTCAACGGCCGCCCCTGTGCGCGGGCCTGAACCGCCCGGCCGGGCGCCGGGCGGCGGGCGGCGGAAAAAGGAGTTGACGGACCGGGAGGGCGGCGCACTAACCTGACCGCAGATCATCCGGTGGCCGCGCGCCACCGGGCCGGAGCGTCGCCGGGCGACGCGCACACGAGCGAGGAGGTGTCGACCGATGACCGTCACCGTCACGGGCGCTGTCCGCATCCAGGTAACCGTCAAGTCCACCTCCGTGGCCACCGGCTGACCCACTCTCACCTCCGCCTCTTCCGGCAGTGCGCCAGCACGCCGGCCGGGGCCGCCGGGGCCGCTCCTTCGAAGGGCCATCCCCTTGAGTTCGCTCTCCACCCCGTCCGCCTCCGCGCTGACTCCCTACGGCTGGGACGACGCCTGGACCGACACGTTCGCCCCCCACGCCGCCGACGGGCTGCTGCCCGGACGCGTGATCCGGGTCGACCGCGGCCAGTGCGACGTGGTCACCGCCGAGGGCACGGTGCGCGCCGACACCGCGTTCGTCACCCCGCACGACCCCCTGCGGGTCGTCTGCACCGGCGACTGGGTCGCCGTCGAGCCCGGCGGCAGCCCGCGCTACGTACGGACCGTGCTGCCCCGCCGTACCGCGTTCGTGCGGTCCACCTCCTCCAAGCGGTCCGAGGGGCAGATCCTCGCCGCCAACGTCGACCACGCCGTCGTCGCCGTCTCCCTCGCGGCCGAACTGGACCTCGCCCGCGTCGAACGGTTCCTCGCCCTCGCCTGGGAGTCCGGCGCCCAGCCGGTCGTCGTGCTGACCAAGGCCGACCTCGTCCCGGACCCGGCGACCCGCGCCCACCTCGTCCAGGACGTCGAGACCAGCGCGCCCGGCGTGCCGGTGATCACCGTCAGCGCCCACGACGGGGACGGCCTCGACGTGCTCACCGCCGTCGCCGCCGGGGGCACGACCGTCCTGCTGGGCCAGTCCGGCGCGGGCAAGTCCACCCTGGCCAACGCGCTCCTCGGGGAGGACGTCATGGACGTCCGAGCCATCCGGGACGTCGACGGCAAGGGCCGGCACACCACCACCACCCGCAACCTGCTCGTCCTGCCGGGCGGCGGCGTCCTCATCGACACCCCCGGCCTGCGGGGCGTCGGCCTGTGGGACGCCACCGGCGGCGTCGGCCAGGTGTTCGCCGAGATCCAGGAACTCGCCGAGGGCTGCCGGTTCCAGGACTGCTCCCACGAGCGGGAGCCGGGCTGCGCCGTCCTGGAGGCCATCGACGACGGGGTCCTCCCGCAGCGCCGCCTGGACAGCTACCGCAAGCTGCAACGGGAGAACCTGCGCATGGTGGCCCAGAAGGACGCCCGGCTGCGCGCGGAGATCCGCAAGCAGTGGAAGCGCAAGGACGCCGAGGCCCGCGAGGCGATGGAGGTCAAGCGGGGCCGCTGGGCCTGACCGGGACCGTCGGGCCGGGCAGCCGCACCGGCGGCGCCTGCGGGACCTGCCCGGGCCTGCCGGGGCTGCCCGGACCTGCCCGGGCCTGCCGGGGCTGCCCGGACCTGCCGGACCTGTCGGGGCTGCCCGGACCTGCCCGGACCTGCCCGGGCTGCGGGGGCTTCCGGGGCTGCGGGGGCCTGTGGGGCCTGGCCTGCCGGGCCTGCCCGGGCTGCGGGCGCCTGTGGGACATGTCGGGGCTGCCTGGGCTGTGGGGCCTGCCCGGGCTGCGGGGCCTTCTGGGCCTGCGGGGGGCCTGTGGGGGCTGTCGGGGCTGCGGGCTGCCGGGCCCACCGGGCCCGCCCCGCGCCCAGCCTGCGTGTCCGATTCCCGCCAGCCGGGGGCGCCCCGGCGGGCGCAGACTGGACGTGTGATGGACGAGGAGACCAGGTACCAGGCCGTGCGCAGCCGGGACGGACGGTTCGACGGCGTGTTCTTCTTCGCCGTCGGCACGACCGGCATCTACTGCCGGCCCAGCTGCCCGGCGGTCACCCCCAAACGGGTCAACGTCCGGTTCTTCGCCACGGCCGCCGCCGCCCAGCAGGCCGGGTTCCGGGCCTGCCGGCGCTGCCGGCCGGACGCCGTGCCCGGTTCCGCCGAGTGGAACGTGCGGGCCGACGCGGTCGGCCGCGCCATGCGGCTGATCGCCGACGGCGTCGTCGACCGGGAGGGCGTCGCCGGGCTCGCCGCGCGGCTCGGCTACAGCCCCCGGCAGGTGCAGCGCCAGCTCACCGCCGAGGTCGGCGCCGGACCCGTCGCCCTCGCCCGCGCGCAGCGCGCCCACACCGCACGGCTCCTGCTGCAGACCACCGACCTGCCGGTGACGGCCGTCGCCTTCGCGTCCGGCTTCGCCAGCGTGCGGCAGTTCAACGACACCGTCCGCGCCGTCTACGCCGCCACCCCCAGCGCCCTGCGGGCCGCGGCCCCCCGCACCGGACGGGCCGCGCGCCGCACCGCCGCGCCGACCGCCGGGATCCCGCTGCGCCTCGCCCACCGCGGCCCCTGCCCCACCGGCCCCGTCTTCGACCTGCTCGCACGCGAGGCCGTCCCCGGCGTCGAGACCGTCGACGGCCCGCCGGGAGCCCGCACCTACCGCCGCACCCTGCGGCTCCCGTACGGCATCGGCATCGCCGCGGTGGACGAACGCCCCGGCACCGCCACCGGCGGGCAGGGAGCACGCCCGGGGGGCTGGCTGGACGCCCGCCTCCACCTCACCGACCCGCGCGACCTGACCACCGCCGTGCAGCGGCTGCGGCGCCTGTTCGACCTGGACGCCGACCCCTGCGCCGTCGACGCCCGGCTCGGCGCCGACCCCCGGCTCGCCCCGCTGGTCGCCGCGCGCCCCGGGCTGCGCTCCCCGGGCGCCGCCGATCCCGAGGAACTCGCGGTGCGCGCCCTGGTGGGACGGGACCGGGCCGCCCTGCTGGTCCAGCGGTACGGCAAGGCCCTCGACGCACCCTGCGGCACCCTCACCCACCTGTTCCCCGAGTCCGCCGTCCTCGTCGGGGCCGAACCCGGCGGCACCCTGGGCGCCCTCACCGCGGCCCTCGCCGACGGCACCCTGCGGCTGGACGCCGGCGCCGACCGGGACGCCGCGACGGCCGCCCTGCGCGCCCTGCCCGGCCTGGACGAGCACACCGCCGCGGTGATCCGCACCCGCGCCCTCGGCGACCCCGACGTGGCCCCGCCCGGCACCGGTGTGCCCGACGACTGGCGCCCCTGGCGCTCGTACGCCCTGCGGCACCTGGACGTGGCGGGGGAAGAGCGGCTCGCGCGGGCCGGATAGCGACGGTCACCACCGGGGACGGCGCTCCCGGGAGGCCGGGGCCGGTGCCCGGGGTCAGCCCCAGAACACCGCGCCGATCCAGGCGGCCGTGATCAGCTGGCAGGTGAACAGCTCCGCCAGCAGGCTCGAACCGCCCGAGCGCATGGCCGTGCGCACCGCCGCCCTCGCGTCGCCGTGCCGGCCCAGGAGCAGCCGTTCGTACAGGTAGATGCCGCCGAGGAAGCCGGGGACGGCGCCGAGCACGGGCACCAGCACGAAGCCGAGGAACGAGCCGACGCCGGCGTAGGCGATCATGTGGGCGTCGGTGCCGTGCACCCGCAGCCGCCGCGGGGGCAGCGCCCAGCGCACCACCTGGGACAGGAACAGCAGGACGGTCGCGCCCACGAGCACCCACCACGCGACCGGCCGGGGGTCCTTCAGCGCCCACCAGGCGACCCCGGCCCACACGAGCCACGATCCGGGCACCCCGGGCACCAGCACTCCGCACAGACCGAACAGGATCACCAGCCCGGCCAGCAGGAGGTCCCATGCTCCCATCAGTCCAGGGTGCAGGAGGGCGGGGGACGGCGCAGTCCGGCGGAGCGCGCACGGCGGCGGCCCACTCCATCCCCATATCGCACACGTGTCCCACCCTTCACCCGACCCGGCTCCCCAGGGACGCGGCGGGCGGGGATTTTCCTGATGCCCCGTTTTCATCCGGCCCGGGCGGTGGAGAATCGGGGGCATGAGTCAGCAGGGGGGAAGGCCCACCGGCCACGAGGACGACTGGTGGCGGCAGTTGTACGACGACTCCACCGACGACACGGGGCCCGCGCCCGCGCCCGATTCGCTCGACGACCGTTTCGCCTCGGCGGCCGGCACCGTGCACGAGGGGGCGCCACCGGCGGACGAGGGCCCGCCACCGGCGGACGCGCCCCCTGCCGCCCGCGTCCCGGACCCGCGCCGGGCGCCGGACCCGCCCCCGGCCGTCCCGCCCCCGGCCGTCCCGCCCCCGGCCGTCCCGCCCCCGGCCGTCCCGCCCCCCGCCGGCACGGCCCCGCCCCGCGCCCCCTGGGAACCCCCTCCGTCGGGCCCGCCGAGCCCGGCGACCTTCCCGCCCACCGGATCTCCGGCGAGGACTCCCACCGGGCCGCCCCGGACCCCGCCGGCCCCCGCAGGACCCCCGCCCCCCTCGGCCGGCGCGTCCCCGTCGGCGCCCGCACCGGCCACACCTCCGCCCCCCGCCACCGCCCCGCCCGCCACCGCCCCGCCCGCCGCGCCTCCGCCCGGCCCCGCCCCGGCGCCGGAACCGGCCGCCCCCGACCCCGGACCCCCGCCCGTCGCCTCCGAGAACGACCCGGACCACGCGCCGGCCGCCACCCCCGCCCCCGCCCCACCGCCGGTCCGCGGCTACGTCGGCACCAGGCCGCCCACCTACGACGCCGAGCCCACCGCCCTGCCCCCGGCCGAACCCGACGCCCTCGACGACCTGGTCCCCGACACCGTGCTGGACGGCGCCCGCTACGGCGCCTCCACCCTGCGGGCCGCCTCCGTGCGCGGCGACTCCGCCCGCTACCGGGGCGAACCCCGCCGGGACGCCCTGCTCACCGCCCGCTTCGGCAGCGGCGAACGCGCCCTCGTGCTCGTCGCCGTCGCGACCGGTGCGCGCGCCACCCCCCGGGCGCACCGCGCGGCCGACGAGGCCTGCCGGTGGATCGGCCGGGCCGTCGGCCGCAGCCACGCCCGCCTCGTCGACGACATCCGGGCCGCCCGGCGCGGCGACCTCAAGTCCGGACTCAACCGCCTCACCGACCGCAGCCTCGGCCGGCTCCGCGCCCACGCCGTCGAGCAGGGCCTCGAACCGGACGCCTACGCGGCCAGCCTCCGCTGCCTGCTGCTCACCGCCGACCCCGAATGCCGCACCCGCGTCTTCTTCGGCGTCGGACCCGGCGGACTGTTCCGGCTGCGGGACGGCGAGTGGCAGGACATCGAACCCCGGGTGGCCGACGTCCGGGGCGCACCCGTCCTCGGCTTCGGCTCGCCGCCCCCGGAAACTCCCCGGGGCGACCGCCTCACCATGGACCTCGGCCTCCCGGCGCCGCCCAGCGCCTACGAGCCCTCGCCCACCCTCACCGACCTGCCCGAACCGCCCCGCGAACCCTTCCGCTTCCGCACCTCCATAGCCCGGCCGGGTGACACGCTCCTGATGTGCAGCGCCGGGCTGGCCGACCCGCTGCGCGGCGAGGAGGAACTGCGCGCCCACCTGGCGGGCCGGTGGGCACGCCCCGGGCCGCCGGGCCTCGCGGCCTTCCTCGCCGACACCCAGGTCCGCGTCAAGGGGTACGCGGACGACCGTACGGCGGTCGCCGTTTGGGAGGCGTGAGGGGCCCCGGTGTGACTTCATGGAACCCGGAGGATCCGCCGGGAGACGAAGGGGCACACGGGAGTCATGGCCAAACAGAACGTCGCGGAACAGTTCGTCGACATCCTGACCCGCGCGGGAGTCAAGCGCCTCTACGGCGTGGTCGGCGACAGTCTCAACCCCGTCGTCGACGCGGTGCGCCGCCACTCCGCCATCGACTGGATCCACGTCCGGCACGAGGAGACCGCCGCCTTCGCGGCCGGCGCGGAGGCCCAGATCACGGGTCGGCTCGGCGCCTGCGCGGGCTCCTGCGGGCCCGGCAACCTCCATCTCATCAACGGTCTGTACGACGCCCACCGGTCCATGGCGCCGGTGCTCGCCCTCGCCTCCCACATCCCGTCCAGCGAGATCGGCCTGGGCTTCTTCCAGGAGACCCACCCGGACCGGCTGTTCAGCGAGTGCAGCCACTACAGCGAGATGATCTCCAGCCCGCAGCAGATGCCCCGGCTGCTGCAGACCGCCATCCAGCACGCCGTCGGCCGTTCCGGCGTCAGCGTCGTCTCCATGCCGGGCGACATCGCCGACGAGCCCGCCCCGGAACAGGCCGTCGAGACGGCGCTGGTCACCTCCCGGCCGACGGTCCGTCCCGGTGACGCGGAGATCGACCGCCTCGTCGACCTGATCGACGGCGCCGAGAAGGTCACCCTCTTCTGCGGGGCCGGCACCAAGGGCGCGCACGCCGAGGTCATGGAGTTCGCCCAGAAGATCAAGTCGCCGGTCGGCCACGCCCTGCGCGGCAAGGAGTGGATCCAGTACGACAACCCCTTCGACGTCGGCATGAGCGGCCTGCTCGGCTACGGCGCCGCCTACGAGGCCACCCACGAGTGCGATCTGCTGATCCTGCTCGGCACCGACTTCCCGTACAACGCCTTCCTCCCGGACGACGTGCCGATCGTGCAGGTCGACGTGCGGCCCGAGGTGCTCGGCCGCCGCTCCAAGCTGGACCTGGCGGTGTGGGGCGACGTGCGCGAGACGCTGCGCTGTCTGACCCCGCGCGTGCGGACCAAGGACAACCGCAAGTTCCTCGACCGGATGCTCAAGAAGCACGCCGACGCGCTGGAAGGCGTGGTGAAGGCGTACACGCGGAAGGTGGACAAGCATGTGCCGATCCACCCCGAGTACGTGGCCTCGGTGCTGGACGAGGTGGCCGCCGACGACGCGGTGTTCACCGTCGACACCGGCATGTGCAACGTCTGGGCGGCCCGCTACATCTCGCCCAACGGCCGCCGCCGGGTGATCGGTTCGTTCTCCCACGGCTCGATGGCGAACGCGCTGCCGATGGCCATCGGGGCGCAGTTCACCGACCGGGGCCGGCAGGTCGTCTCCATGTCGGGCGACGGCGGATTCAGCATGCTGATGGGCGACTTCCTCACCCTGGTCCAGTACGACCTGCCGGTGAAGGTCGTGCTGTTCAACAACTCCTCCCTGAGCATGGTCGAGTTGGAGATGCTGGTCGCCGGACTGCCCTCGCACGGCACCGCCATGAAGAACCCCGACTTCGCCGCCGTCGCCCGCGCCTGCGGTGCCCACGGGGTGCGGGTGGAGAAGCCGAAGGAGCTCGCCGGGGCGCTGAAGTCCGCGTTCCGCCACAAGGGGCCGGCCCTCGTCGACATCGTCACCGACCCCAACGCGCTGTCCATCCCGCCGAAGATCAGCAAGGAGATGGTGACCGGATTCGCGCTGTCCGCCTCCAAGATGGTGCTGGACGGCGGCGTCGGACGCATGGTGCAGATGGCCCGGTCCAACCTGCGCAACGTGCCCCGGCCCTGACCGCGCGGCGGGCCGGGGACGTCACCCGGACCGGCGGGCCCAGCGGCGCCCGGAGGTGTCGTACTCGTAGTGCGGCAGGCCCGCGATGCCGCTGGTACGGAACGGGCGGCCCCCGTCGTCGACACGGACGGTGCCGGTGCGGCCCTGGGAGGACCAGTCCAGCTCCAGGTACCAGCGGCAGTCGCAGGCGTCGGTCCGGGCAGTGACCAGCAGCACCTCCGGGTCCTCGGCGGAGACCCGGTAGGGCATCCGCACCGCCGGGAGCGGCGTGCCCGCGTCGTTCCCGGCGACCGGCCGGGCCAGCGGGCGGTCCTTGTCCAGGTCGACGTCGAAGTACCGCGGGGTGAGCGCGCCGCCGCACCCCTGGTCCATGGCGTAGACGTGGCCCGCCGCCGGGGCGCCGCGGCCGACCACCCGCACGCGCAGGGCCGTGAGGACGACGGCCGTGTCCGACGTGCCCTGCACGGACAGTTCGACGAGCGTCTCGCCCCCGTGGACCGCCCGCTGGGCGCCCGCCCAGACCCCGGCGTCCTGCGGGGCGGGGGGCGGCGGCACCCGCTCGGGCGGCGCGTCGACGACGTAGTCGTGCCCGCAGCCGTGCGCCCACGCCTGGTCGTTGGCGGTCCAGGTGAGCGGCGTGCCCGCGGGTGCGGTGGGCCGTGCCGGGCCGGTCGCCGTGGGGGAGGAGCCCCGCCCCGCACCAGGCGAGGACGACGCCGTGCCGTCCGCCTCGGCGGAAGGGGACGCGGGCGCGGACGGCGACGCCGACGGCGCGGCACGCCGGTGGGGTGCGGTCGGCGCCGCGCTCGCCGTGGCCGTGCCGCCGGACCGGTCCTCGTCGGCGGAGGCCCGCCGCCCGTCCGGCAGCGCGGCCAGCGTCCCCACGGTCGTCAGCACCGCACAGGCCACGGCTCCGACGACGGCCACCCGCTTGCGGCGGTACCAGGGTCGGGCACCGGGCCGGGGGGCGCCGGCGCGCCGGGGGCCGCTGACCAGGGCCGGCTCACCGGCGGACGGGTCCGGGGCGGGGGGAGGGGGTGCTGTCCGGGTGGTCGGGGTGGGGCCCGGGGTGCGGGAGTCCTGGGCGGTGGCGGCCGGTCCCGGGGTGCGGGCGTCCTGAGCGCCGTCGGCTGACCCCGGTGCGCCGGAGTCCTGGGCGCCGTCGGCCGATTCCGGGACGGGCGCTGCGGCGCCGGGGGCATGGGCTGCGGCGCAGGGGGCAGGGTCGGCCGGGTCAGGCTCCCGCGTACCGGGTGCGCCGTCGGTGGGGCCCGGGCCGGGTGACCTGCCGGATGCGCCGTCGGTCGCTTCCCCGCCGGGCGCGGGATGGGGCGTCTCGCGGGCCGGGCGTGCAGCCTCGGCCGGGTCCGGGTCGGCCCGAGTGGCCGCTGCGTGCTCGGCCGGCCCCGATGCGCGCGAAGTGCCCGATGTCCCGGTGGCCGGTTCCGTACCAGGGGGCGCCTCCTGCGGGACGTGGTCCGTCCGGGGGCGCCGGCGGGCCTCGGCGGCGAGGAGCCAGCGGTGGTGCAGTTCCAGGCGTTCCTCCCGCTTCGCCCCGCACAGCGCGGCGAAGCGCTCCAACGGAGCGAAGTCGACGGGGACCGCGTCACCCGCGCAATAGCGGTGCAGGGTCGAGGTGTTCATGCCCAGGCGGCGGGCCAGCGAGCCGTAGCTGCGGTCCGTGCGTTCCTTCAACTCGCGCAGCAGCGCCGCGAACCGCGCCACCTCGTCCTGCTCCGACACCGTCACCCCGCACCCGAATGGCCTGATCCCCGCCCGGGACGGCATCCCAGGCACCTCATGAACCTGCACGTCACAGGGGCTGGGATGGTTCCAGGCCCCCCGATCCGGCGACGTCGCTTGCCTCGTGCTCCCGGGACGGCCGATGCTCTTGGTGTCGCCCCGACGGCCACCGCGACCGACCGGCCCGGCCGTCGCGGCGGACCCGGTGCGCAGCGCCCGGGCCCGGGACCGCCCGTGCCCGGCACGCCGTACCGCCCGCATCCGATCACGTTCCTACGGGGGACCGCCATGCCCATGCGTACCCGAGCCGCCGTGCTCGCCGCTCTCACCGCAGCCGTCGTCGCCGCCGGCACCGCTCTGACCGTACCGGCCGGGGCCGCGCCGGCGAAGGCGGCGCCCAAGTTCCTGTCGGCCTCACAGCTGCCGCCGCACCCGTCCTCCGAGTGGACCGCCGGCCCGGTCACCGACGGCTTCCCGGTGGAACTCGCCTACTGCCTGGGCGAGGGCGTGCCCGCCTACGACTACCGGCACCGCGTCTTCCACACCGACCTGGACACGGGCGCCGTGCAGGTCACCGTCGTCACCGGGTCCGCCGCGAAGGGCAGGGCGCTGGCCGCCCTGCTGAACAAGGAGATCCGTACCTGCGCGCAGCGGCTGGAGCAGTCGGACCCGGAGACCGACGCCGCCTACCGCTCCTACGGCCCGGTGCGGGTCGAGGAGGGCGCCAAGGTGCACGGCCTGCACACGGAGACGTCCTGGGGCGCCACCGACATCCACCTCCTGTCGGTGGGGCGGGACGGCCGGACGGTGACCGTCGTCGGGTGGGGGCAGATGGGCGACTTCTCGGACGCACCGGTGTCCGCCTTCAAGAAGACCACGAAGAAGGCCGTGAACAAGCTCTACTGACCGGCACGGCCGCCCGGTGGACCGGGGTCGTCCTCTCGCCACGGGGGTCGGGAGGACGGCCCCGCAGGCGTGTTCCGGCCCGCGCCCGCGATACGTGGCCGTCGAAGTTCGGCCAACTTGGGCCGACGACGGACCGTGACGGCCCGGCATGACTTCCCACACCGATGACGGGGCATGGATTCCCCTGGACCGTTCGGAGAACGTGTTCGGGCAAGGGGGAACCGACATCGGAACGCGGGCGGGGGTCATGAAGAGGCAGGTGGGCGGGGGCGGTTCCGGCGAGGCCGGGACGTCCTCGGTACAGACCATGGAGGAGAGGACCGGCGCCGGCGCCGCACATCCGGCCGGCGCCCAGCTGCGGCGCACACTGGGCCGGGCCGACCTGCGGGCGGTGCCCGAGTCCCGGCGGGCGCTGCGGGAGCTGCTGCGGCAGTGGGGGAGGCCGGGCGGGTCGGAGACGGCGGAGCTCCTCACCAGCGAGCTCGTCACCAACGCACTGGTGCACACCGACGACGACGCGCTCCTGACGGCCACCGTCGGACCGGGCGGAGTGCACGTCGAGGTACGGGACTTCGTGTCCGGCGAGCCCCGGCCGCTGCCCGCGGACACCGGTGACCGCACGCACGGCCGGGGGCTGGCCCTGGTGGCGGCACTCGCCGACGCCTGGGGCGTCAGGACGCACGGCGTGGGCAAGGCGGTCTGGTTCGAACTCGGCGCGGACGCCGCCTGACCTACCGCGCGGAGCGGCCCCGGGACCATCGCGCGGAGCGGCCCCGGGACGACCGGGACCGCACGGACCGCGACGGGGCCGTCGGTCAGCCGAACTGCTGCTCCAGGTCCTTCAGTTTGCGCTCCAGGGAGTCCAGCCGCGGCAGGGCCTGGGTGTCGTCCTCCGCGGTCAGGTCGACGGGTGTGCCGTCAGCGCCGCTGCGGACCGGCTGCAGGGAGGGACGCGCGCGCACGGGCAGGGCTTCCGGCGCCGGTATGGCAGGCTCCGAGGACACCCGCTCGAGGTCCGTGGCCCGCTCGACCGTCGGCGTGTCCAGCTCGCGCCCGCCGCCCCGGCCCACGAAGCCGCGGTGGCCCCGGCTGATGGCCTTGAGCCGGGCCCGCTCGACCCGCTCCTGGTCGCGGCGGCGGCGCCGCGTCTCGTCCTTCTGGCGCTGGTCCTCGCGGACCTCCTCGACCGCCTCGTCCAGGCTGCGCACGCCCTCGAGCAGCATCAGCGACCAGGCGCGGTACGTCTCCCGCGGGGCCCGCAGCCAGCGCACGATGCGGATCTGCGGCAACGGCCGCGGAACCAGGCCCTGTTCACGCAGGGCGGCCCGGCGGGTCTGCTTCAGCGCCCGGTCGAACAGCACCGCCGCCGACAGGGACATGCCCGCGAAGAAATGCGGGGCGCCCGCGTGGCCGATGCCCCGGGGAGCGTGGACCCAGTTGAACCAGGCCGCGGCGAAGGCGAACGTCCATACGAGTATGCGCGAGCCGAGGGCCGCGTCGCCGTGGCTGGCCTCGCGCACGGCGAGCACGGAGCAGAACATCGCCGCACCGTCCAGGCCGAAGGGGACGAGGTACTGCCAGCCGCCGGACAGGCCGAGGTTCTGTTCACCGAAGCCGACCAGGCCGTGGAAGGACAGCGCCGCCGCCACCGCCGCACAGCAGAAGAGCAGCACGTAGGAGACGGTGCCGTAGATGGCTTCCTTGCGCCTGCGGCGCTCCTCGCTGCGCTCCCATGAGTCGTCCGCACTCGTGTCCTTGACCGAGGAGCGCTTGCCGCGCGCGAGCACCGCCACCGCCGCCAGCATGCCCAGGAGCAGCACGGCGCCCGGAAGCAGCCAGTTCAGCGATATGTCGGTCAGTCTCATCTAGGGGTCCCTTGCATTGGGATAGGGCGTAACGCCCGCCATAGTGGCCCAATCCCGTCCGCCCTCAGGGGTTTTCGCGGCAAGAGGCCGCCAATGAAGTGCGAGGGGATGCCCAGGGCGGCGTTCTGCTCGAACTGCCGCGTGAGGGGCGGGAGTTGAGTTCGATTAACACTACCCGTAAGGGTGGTTCCACGGAAAGTTCCCGCGACGGGTGAGGAGAATGTGAATCAACCGTGACCCAGGGGTGCCCGGGGCTTGCCGGCCCCGCGGGGCGGGGTGCGCCGGCCGGCCGTGATCCGGCCGGGGCGGATGGGAACGGGCGGTGTGTCAGACGGCCGGGGCGGATGCGGACCGGCGGTGTGTCAGCCAGCCTTGGCGGATGTGAACGGGCGGTGCGTCAGCCGGCCTTGGCGGATGCGGACCGGCGCTGCGTCAGCCGGCCTTGGCGGTCTGCGCGGTGGCGCGGCCGGCCGTGCGGGCGGAGGCGCAGGTGCGGGGGCAGGTGGCGCAGATGTCCTCGGGGCGCACCGTGTAGAACATGCAGCAGCTCACCCGGTCCCGGGTGGGGGCAGGTGCGGCCTCGGCGGTGGGGCCCGCCGGGCGGCGGAAGGCCGCCGCGCCGACGTACGGCGTGGTGGATCCGGGCAGCAGCAGCTCCAGTTCGCGGACGGCCCGCCCGTCCTCGCCGAGCAGTTGGCCGACGTACCACAGGCTCTCGACGATCTCGTCGGTCGCCATGCCCCACAGGGCGCGGCCGCGGCGCCGCATGCGCGGGCCGAACGCGGCGAGCAGCGGCTCCAGGTGCTCGGCGGCGGCCGTGCGCACCTCGGCCCGCAGGGCCTCCTCGTCCGGCACGACGCGGGCGCCGGGCAGGGCCGCCGCCGGGTCGCCGGGCAGGCAGGCGAAGCCGTCCGGACGCACGGCCATGCGGCCCACGGCGAGGCCGGGCGCTGTGCGGTCGAACGAGACGTGGGTCACGGGGTAGCGCGGCACCCGGCGCTGAAGGAACCACGGCACGGTGATCAGCAGGCAGGCGGGCCAGGCGTAGCGGTGCAGGCCGAAGCTGGCGACCACATCGGGCCGGGCCCGCTGTCCGTAGTCCCGCTGCACCTGGGTGTCGTCCAGGGCGAGGAACGTCTCCAGCTCCGGTCCTCCCGCGGCGAGGTCGGCGGCGGGGATCCAGCCACCGCCCCGGGGGACGTCCTCGCCGGCTCCGAGTACCGTGACGGCCAGTGCCGGGAAGACCTCCGCCAGACGGGCGTACGCGTCGGTGACGGCCGAACCGGGCACAGGCATGGGACCACCCATTCACTCGCGTCGACCGGCCCGTGGAGGCCGCTTGAAAGGTAAGGCTCACCTTACCGAAGATCGCGCGGATGTGAACCGGGGGGTCTGTGGCCGTATCGTGCTTGACTGCCGGGTAACAACCCGTCGTAATGGCCTCAAGTACCGAAACGTCCGGAGGGGAACCCGTGAAGCACGGTGCGCAGGGCTCCATCAGGACGGGGGAGAAGACGGGGGACGGCGCCGACGCCCGGAGACCGGCCGCGCCCGCGGGTGCGGGGTTCCGCGTGCCCGCACAGCCCGGTGCCGGTGACGCCGGCCGTGAACGGGTCCGGCGGGAACGCGCCGACGACCCCGCCGCCGCGGACCCCGCGTGGGGCGCCGCCGCCCGCGGCGGGGAGGGCGACGGCGCGGCACGGGGCGAGCACACGCACAGCGAGACACCGCTGCCCCGGCAGCGTGCGACGGTCCAGCGTGCCTCGGTGCGCGGGCAGGTCCTCGCCGCCCTGCGCACGGCGCTCGTGTCGGGCGAACTGCGGCCCGGCGAGGTGTACTCCGCGCCGGTGCTCGCCGAGCGGTTCGGGGTGTCCGCCACCCCCGTGCGCGAGGCGATGCAGCAGCTCACCCTGGAGGGCGCGGTCGAGGTCGTGCCGAACCGGGGCTTCCGGGTGGTCGAGCGGGGCGCCCGCGAACTGGCCGAACTGGCCGAGGTGCGCGCGCTGATCGAGGTGCCGGTGATGATGCGGCTGGCCCGCACGGTGCCGGCCTCCCGCTGGGCCGAACTGCGTCCGCTGGCCGAGGCCACGGTCCGCGCCGCCGTCTCCGGCTGCCGGGCCACCTACGCCGAGTCCGACCGTGCCTTCCACCGCGCGGTGCTCGCGCTCGCGGGCAACGAGCAACTCGTCGCCGTCGCCGAGGATCTGCACCGCCGGGCGCAGTGGCCCCTGGTGGGCGGAGGGCCGGATGCCCGCCATCGCGGCGAACTGGTGGCCGACGCCCACGAACACACCGTCCTCCTGGACGCGTTGATCGCGGGTGACCTGGACGTCGTCCGGGAGTTGGTGCGGGAGCACTTCACCGGGTCGGTCTGAGGACCGGGCCCGGGTTCAGTCCTCCGGCCCGAGGGTGGCGTGACGGCCCGGGCCCGGTGCCGCTGGTGCGGCGTCCCGGTACGCCGGGAGCCCGGTCGGCGTGCCGTGTCGTCCGTACGGCTCGCCGGCCGGAACGGTGATGTCGTGCCAGGTCGGGCAGCCGGCGCCGCAGTTCGACTCGACGCGCGTGATCGAGTCGCGGCCCAGCGCGGTCGGCGACTCCGGGTGGCCGGTGGCCGCGCCGTACGGTGCCATACCGTGCCGCGCCGCGCCCGTCGTGGACGGCTCGTGCAGCCGGTGCCGGGGGCGGGGGGCCGGGGGGCGCGCTCCCGGGTGCCTGGTGGGTGCGGGCCCGCGTCCTCAAGCCGCCCAGCCGTGCCGCCGCCCAGCCGTGCCCCCGCGCCGCCCAGCTGTGCCGCCGGCCGCCTGTCCGCCGTGCCCGTCCCGTCGCAACGCCCGCGCCGTCGTGCCGCGCCCGTCGTGGACGGCTCGTGTAGCCGGGTGCCGGGGGCGGGGGGCCGGGGGGCGCGCTCCCGGGTGCCTGGTGGGTGCGGGCCCGCGTCCTCAAGCCGCCCAGCCGTGCCGCCGCTCAGCCGTGGCGCCGCTCAGCCGTGCGCCCGCGCCGCCCAGCCGTGCCGCCGGCCGCCTGTCCGCCGTGCCCGTCCCGCCGCAACGCCCGCGCCGGCGTGCCCGTCCCGTCGCAACGGCCGTGCGGCCCTCCGCCCGCGCCGCCGCAAGGCCGTCGCCGCCGCCAGGCCGTCGTCACCCTCAGGCCGTCGCCGCCCCCGCGGCCGGGGGTGCCAACTGGCGGGCCAGCCAGGTGGGGACGCCGCCCAGCAGCCGGAACAGCCTGCGGGCCTCCTCGCGCAGCCGGGACGCCTCCGCCTCGGTCTCGGTGTCGGCGAGCGAGACCAGGGCCGGTGCCGTGCCGACCAGGTATCCCAACTCCTCGCGGATCCGCAGGGATTCGGCGAAGCCCTGCCGGGCCTCCACCAACTCCCCGTCGCGCAGGGCGAGCCCGGCCAGATGGCGCCAGGTCCCGGAGAGCAGCAGCGGGTCGGCGTGGGCGGTGGCGCCCGCGTGGGCCCGGCGGTAGGCGGCCCGGGCGGCCTGCGGGGAACGGGTGAGGTTCTCGGCGATCAGCCCGCGCCGGAAGTCCAGCAGGGGACGCCCCGCCGCGCCGGGAGCGATCAGGGCCGCCGCCCGCCCGAGCGCGGCCCGCGCCTCGTCGGCCCGGTCGCGCACCCCGAACAGCGTTGCCGCGTAGGCCAAGTACCCGCGTTCACAAGCGGCGGCGCCCCGTTCGTCGTCGCTGTCCGCGAGGGCCTCGGCGGTGCGCAGCGCGTCCTCGGCCTCCTCCCAGCCCGCCTCGGTGTACAGGCACCGTTCGACCAGCAGCGACGCCCGTTGCAGGGCCGCGGCCGGCTCGGCCGGTGGGAGCAGGGCGGCTGCGTCGGCCCAGCAGGCGCGCGAGCGCAGCCGCCATACCGCGGTCTGGAGGGGATCGTCACCAGAGGTCGTTCCGTTACCAGACATGGCGGTATGCGCCACGTTGCCCTCCCCGAGCACGCCATCGAGCTGTTGAGTGGTGGCCGCATCTCAGCACGAACAACAGGGCCGGGCCAAGAGGGTGGGTGAAGTTTTTCACAAAGTCGTGGGCCGCAACCCCGGAACGCGTCATCGGTGCCCGGCGCCCGTCTCCCGCACGGGGCGCCCCGCCCTTCTCGCGCGCCCCACGCCGCGCCCCCGCACCACCGCGGGTCAGCTCATGCGACACGCCCCCGCACCACCGGGTCAGCTCATGCGCAGGGCCAGGAAGAAGTCCAGCTTGTCCTCCAGCCGGGACAGGTCCCGGCCGGTGAGCTGCTCGATGCGGCCGACCCGGTAGCGCAGCGTGTTGACGTGCAGGTGCAGCCGGCCCGCGCAGCGGGTCCAGGAGCCGTCGCAGTCGAGGAACGCCTCCAGCGTGGGGATCAGCTCGGCCCGGTGCCGGCGGTCGTAGTCCCGCAGCGGGTCCAGCAGACGGGCCGTGAACGCGCGCCGCACGTCGTCCGGGACGAAGGGGAGCAGCAGGACGTGCGAGGCCAGTTCCTGGTGGCCCGCGGCGCACACCCGGCCCGGGCGGGCCGCGGCCACCCGGCGGGCGTGCCGGGCCTCCTCCAGCGCGCCGCGCAGCCCCTCCGCCGAGTGCACGGCAGCCGAGACGCCGACGGTGAGACGGCCGTCCCCGTCGAGCCCGGCCGACAACGGGTCCCGCACCGCGGCCAGCAGGGTGTCGGCGAGGATGCCCGCCCCGGACTCCTCATGCTCGGCCGTGGCGAGCGTGGGCAGCGGCACGAGGGCGATCGCCTCGTCGCCCGTGTGGGCCACCGCGATGCGGTCGGAGTGCTCGGGCCCCGTCTCGGCCGGGTCGACGAGGATCTCCTCCAGCAGCGACTGGGCCAGCGGACCGCCGCCCCCCTCGCCGCCGTCCCAGTCCACCCGGGCGACCACCACCTGCCAGTGCGGCGCCGCGCCGAGGCCCGGCAGCAGCACCGGGGCCGCGACCCGCAGCCGGGCGGCGATCTCCGCCGGGGCGGCACCGGTCTGCACCAGCTCCAGCACCTCCTGCGCGAGGCGGCGGCGGACGGTGCGCGCCGCGTCCCGGCGGTCCCGCTCCACCGCGATCAGCTGGGTGACCCCGTGCAGCAGGTCCAGCCGCTCCTCGGCCCAGTCACCGGCGTCCGCCTCCACGGCGAGCACCCAGTCCGCCAGCGCCCCCTCCGCCGGAGCGGACGCGTCCGTGCCGCCGCGCCCGGACTCGGGGGACCGTCCGGTGCTGCGCACCGGGAACAGGCTGTAGGTGGTGGGGCCGAGCGTCACCCGGTGGGGTCCGCGGCGCCCGCCGCGCCCGGCCGCCAGGTGCTCCGCCGCCAGCCGCGCGCACACGTCGGCGGGCAGGCCCGCGCCGCCCGCCGGGCCCGCCGCGGGGCTCGTCTCCTTCGGGCCCGCGATCAGCCGCCCCGCCGGGGACAGCACCCAGGCCCGCAGATCGAGGTCGGAGCCCAGCAGGTCGAGCACCACGTCGGGGCCGCCGCCCGCCGGGCCCGAGGTCATCATCCGCCGGTGCCGGTCCACGACGGCCGCGAGGTCCCCGGCGCGCTCCCCGGACACCTGCCGGACGACATGCTCGGTGACGGTCGCGAAGGCCACCGACTCGTCCACCCTGAACAGCGGCAGCCGGTGCCGCGCGCACGCCACCACCAGGTCGTCCGGCACCTCGCCCAGCTCCGCCGTGCCCGCCGCCAGCGCGGCCACCCCGGCCTGCGCCAGGACCCGGACGAACGGTTCGGAGTCCGCCGCGTCCCGGCGCCAGGCCAGACCGGTCAGCACCAGTTCCCCGCCCGAGAGGTAACGGCTCGGATCCCGCAGGTCGGTCGTCATGACCCCGCGCACGCCGCGGTCGAGTTCGTCCTCGCCGCCGAGCAGCTTCAGGCCCAGCGCGTCGGTGTCCAGCAGTGCGCGCAGCCGCATTCTCGTCGCCGCCGTTTCTTTCGCTCGATGTCGGTGACGGGCCAGGGAGGAACGGTGCGGTGTCCGGCCGGTGGGTGGCTGATCAGCGCGGTCGGCCGCTCCTGGACCGCTTCCCCCGGTATCGGAGGAGGTGAGGAGGCTACGGGCGACCTCCGTTCATACGAATCTACAAGATGACCTCGCTGGCCAGCCAACTCCTTCGGACAATCCGTGACTGACCCGTGCGGAGCAGCGGGCGGTGTACTGAGCGCACTCCGAGTGAACTGCACAGAGTACGAGCCCCGTCCGCCGCACCCGGATGGCTCGATCTGTACGACCCACGAGACGAAGAAGAAGAGAGCCGGTCATGGACTTCCTTCGCCCCGCCAGCTGGGAGGAGGCGCTCGCCGCCAAGGCCGAGCACCCCGCCGCTGTGCCGATCGCGGGCGGCACCGACGTGATGGTCGAGATCAACTTCGACCATCGCCGGCCCGCGCACCTGATGGACCTCAACCGCATCGGCGAGCTCTCCGAGTGGGAGACCGGCGAGGACGGCGTGCGGCTCGGCGCCTCCGTCCCCTATACGAAGATCATGGAGCACCTGCGGGCCGAGCTGCCCGGGCTCGCCCTGGCCTCCCACACGGTCGCCTCCCCGCAGATCCGCAACCGCGGCGGCGTCGGCGGCAACCTCGGCACCGCCTCCCCGGCCGGCGACGCCCATCCGGCGCTGCTCGCCGCCGGCGCCGAGGTCGAGGTCGCGTCGGTGCGCGGCTCCCGCCGCATCCCGATCGACGACTTCTACACCGGCGTGAAGCGCAACGCGCTGGCGCCCGACGAGCTGATCCGCGCCGTCCACATCAAGAAGGCCGACGGCCCCCAGCAGTTCTCCAAGGTCGGCACCCGCAACGCGATGGTGATCGCCGTGTGCGCCTTCGGCATCGCCCTGCACCCGAGCACCCGCACGGTCCGCACCGGGATCGGCTCGGCCGCGCCGACACCCATTCGGGCGAAGGCGGCCGAGGAGTTCCTGAACGCCGCACTCGACGAGGGCGGCTTCTGGGACAACGGCAAGATCATCACTCCGTCCGTCGCCAAGCAGTTCGCGGACCTGTGCGCCGCGGCCTGCAACCCGATCGACGACGTGCGCGGCACCGCGAGCTACCGCCGCCACGCGGTCGGCGTCATGGCCCGCCGCACCCTGACCTGGACCTGGGAGTCGTACCGCGGCGCCCGCCACCTCACCGAGGGAGCCGCCTGATGCGTGTCACCTTCACCGTCAACGGACGCCGTCAGGAGGCCGACGACGTCTGGGAGGGCGAGTCCCTGCTGTACGTGCTGCGCGAACGGCTCGGCCTGCCCGGTTCCAAGAACGCCTGCGAGCAGGGCGAGTGCGGTTCGTGCACCGTGCGCCTGGACGGCGTCCCGGTGTGCTCCTGCCTGGTCGCCGCCGGCCAGGCCGAGGGGCGCGAGGTCGTCACCGTGGAGGGCCTGGCGGAGCACGCCCGGCAGCGCGCGTGCGGCACCGGCGCCTGCGGCACCGCGGACGACGCCACGGCAGCGCAGGCCGCGCCCGCGGGCACCGATTCGCAGACCGGCGAGGGCGTCGAGCTCTCCCCGATCCAGCAGGCGTTCATCGACGCGGGCGCCGTCCAGTGCGGATTCTGCACCCCGGGCCTGCTGGTCGCCGCCGACGAGATGCTGGAGCGCAACCCGGCCCCCAGCGACGCGGACATCCGCGAGGCCCTGTCGGGCAACCTGTGCCGCTGCACCGGCTACGAGAAGATCATGGACGCGGTCCGCCTGGCCGCGGCCCGTCAGTCCGAGGGGGTCTGACCATGCCGACGAACGGTGTTCCCACCAAGATCACACAGGGCACGGGTGCCCGGGGCGGCATCGGCGAGTCCACCCTCCGCCCGGACGGCACCCTCAAGGTCACCGGGGAGTTCGCGTACTCCTCCGACATGTGGCACGAGGACATGCTCTGGGGGCACATCCTGCGCTCCACCACCGCCCACGCCGAGATCCTTTCGATCGACACCGGCGAGGCCCTGGCGACCCCCGGCGTCTACGCCGTCCTGACGTACGACGACCTGCCCACCGACGTGAAGAACTACGGCCTGGAGATCCAGGACACGCCCGTCCTCGCTCACGGCAAGGTCCGCCACCACGGCGAACCGGTCGCGATCGTCGCCGCCGACCACCCGGAGACCGCGCGCCGGGCCGCCGCCAAGATCAAGGTCGACTACCGGGAACTGCCTGTCGTCACCGACGAGGCGTCCGCGCTCGCCCCCGACGCGGTCCTGGTCCACGAGAACCGCGAGGACCACCACGCTCACCACGTCCCGCACCCCAACATCGTGCACCGCCAGCCCATCGTGCGCGGCGACGTCGCCGCGGCCCGCGGGCGGGCCGACGTGATCGTGGAGGGCGAGTACACCTTCGGCATGCAGGACCAGGCCTTCCTCGGCCCCGAGTCCGGCCTCGCCGTCCCCGAGGAGGACGGCGGCGTCCACCTCTACGTCGCCACCCAGTGGCTGCACTCCGACCTGCGCCAGATCGCGCCCGTGCTCGGCCTGCCCGAGGACAAGGTGCGGATGACCCTGGCCGGGGTCGGCGGGGCGTTCGGCGGCCGCGAGGACCTGTCGATGCAGATCCACGCCTGCCTGCTCGCCCTGCGCACCGGCAAGCCCGTCAAGATCGTCTACAACCGGTTCGAGTCGTTCTTCGGCCACGTCCACCGCCACCCTGCCCAGCTGTTCTACGAGCACGGCGCCACCGCGGACGGCCGGCTGACCCACATCAAGTGCCGCATCGTGCTGGACGGCGGCGCGTACGCCTCCGCCTCCCCGGCCGTGGTCGGCAACGCCTCCTCGCTCGGCGTCGGCCCGTACGTCGTGGACGACGTCGACATCGAGGCGATCGCCCTCTACACCAACAACCCGCCCTGCGGCGCCATGCGCGGCTTCGGCGCGGTCCAGGCGTGCTTCGCCTACGAGGCGCAGATGGACAAGCTGGCGGCCAGGCTGGGCATGGACCCGGTGGAGCTGCGGCAGCTCAACGCCATGGAGCAGGGCACGCTCCTGCCCACCGGCCAGAGGGTCGACTCCCCGGCGCCGGTCGCCGAACTGCTGCGCCGCGTCAAGGCGATGCCGATGCCGCCCGAGCGGCAGTGGGAGTCCAGCGAGGGCGCCGACGTGCGCCAGCTGCCGGGCGGCCTGTCCAACACCACCCACGGCGAGAGCGTGGTGCGCGGTGTCGGCTACGCGGTCGGCATCAAGAACGTCGGCTTCTCCGAAGGCTTCGACGACTACTCCACCGCCCGGGTCCGCATGGAGGTCGTCGGCGGCGAACCGGTCGCCACCGTGCACACCGCGATGGCCGAGGTCGGCCAGGGCGGCGTCACCGTCCACGCGCAGATCGCCCGCACCGAGCTGGGCGTCGGCCAGGTGACCATCCACCCCGCCGACACCCGGGTGGGCTCCGCCGGCTCGACCTCCGCGTCGCGGCAGACGTACGTCACCGGCGGCGCCGTCAAGAACGCCTGCGAACTGGTCCGCGAGCGGGTCCTGGAGCTCGGCCGGCGCCGCTTCGGCTCCCACCACCCGGCGTGGGCGACCGCCGAACTCCTGCTGGAGGGCGGCAAGGTCGTCACCGACGGCGGCGAAGTCCTCGCCGACCTCACCGACGTGCTCGGCGACGACGCCGTCGAGGTCGAGGAGGAGTGGCGGCACCGGCCGACCGAACCCTTCGACCTGCGCACCGGCCAGGGCAACGGCCACGTCCAGTACTCCTTCGCCGCGCACCGGGCCGTGGTCGAGGTCGACACCGAACTCGGTCTCGTCAAGGTGATCGAACTGGCCTGCGCGCAGGACGTCGGCAAGGCGCTCAACCCGCTGTCCGTCATCGGCCAGATCCAGGGCGGCACCACCCAGGGACTGGGCGTGGCCGTCATGGAGGAGATCGTCGTCGACCCGAAGACCGCGAAGGTCCGCAACCCCTCCTTCACGGACTACCTCATCCCCACCATCCTCGACACGCCGACCATCCCCGTCGACGTGCTCGAACTCGCCGACGACCATGCGCCGTACGGGCTGCGCGGCGTCGGCGAGGCCCCGACCCTGTCGTCCACCCCGGCGGTCCTCGCGGCCGTCCGGAACGCGACGGGCCGGCAGCTCGACCGCACACCGGTCCGCCCCGAACACCTGACGGGAACCGCGTAGCGGATCCCTCGGGGATCCGCGTGCCCGCCGCACCCCGCGGCACCCGGCGCCGGGCAGGGAGCAGCACCCCACGGTCCTCCCGGCGCCGCACACCGATGTTCGTCTCGGGCCGTCCCCCGGGTCGTGCACATCCCAAATCCCGTGAACCCCGAAGAGGGCACGGGTGCCCCTGTGAACCTTGGGAGATGGCACCATGACCCAGTCAGTGCAGCCCAGGACCACCGCCGACGACGCGGGCGCGGGAACCCGCGTCCCGGCCGGCCGGTCCTGGCTCGACCGTTACTTCCACATATCGCACCGAGGGTCCACGGTCGCCCGTGAAGTGCGCGGCGGCATCACCACCTTCATGGCGATGGCCTACATCCTGCTGCTCAACCCGCTGATCCTGTCCGGCGAGGACGCGGCCGGCCACACCCTCGGCCGCACCGCCCTGATCACCGCCACCGCGTTCGCCGCAGCGCTCACCACCCTGCTGATGGGCTTCTTCGGCAAGGTGCCGCTCGCCCTCGCCGCCGGGCTGTCCGTCTCCGGCGTGCTCGCCTCGCAGGTCGTGCCCGTGATGACGTGGCCGCAGGCGATGGGCATGTGCGTCATGTACGGCGTCGTCATCATGCTGCTGGTCGTCACCGGCCTGCGGGAGATGGTCATGAACGCCATCCCGCTCGCCCTGAAACACGCGATCACCATGGGCATCGGCCTGTTCATCGCCCTGATCGGCTTCTACAAGGCCGGCTTCGTGCACCAGGGCAAGGCGACCCCGGTCACGCTCGGCCCGGCCGGCGAACTGTCCGGCTGGCCGGTCCTGCTGTTCGCCGTCACCCTGCTGGCGATCTTCATGCTCCAGGCGCGGGGCGTACCGGGCGCGATCCTGATCGGCATCATCGGCGGCACGGTCCTGGCCGTCGCCCTCAACGCCTTCGGCGTCATCGACCCGAAGCAGTGGGCCGCCGGCGCACCCGAACTGAACGGCAGCGCGGTGTCGATGCCCGACTTCGGGGTGTTCGGCGCCGTCGAGTTCGGCGGCTGGGGCGAGGTCGGCGCGATGACCGTCGGCATGATCGTCTTCACCCTCGTCCTGGCGGGCTTCTTCGACGCCATGGCCACCATCATCGGTGTCGGCACCGAGGCGAAGCTGGCCGACGACAAGGGGCGGATGCCGGGCCTGTCGAAGGCGCTGTTCATCGACGGGGCCGGCGGCGCCATCGGCGGTGTCTCCGGAGCGTCCGGGCAGACCGTGTTCGTGGAGTCGGCGACCGGGGTCGGCGAGGGCGCCCGCACCGGACTGTCGTCCGTCGTCACCGGCCTGTTCTTCGCGGCCTGCCTGTTCTTCACCCCGCTGACGGCGATCGTGCCGGGCGAGGTGGCCGCCGCCGCCCTGGTGGTGATCGGCGCCATGATGATGATGAACGCCCGCCATGTCGACTGGGCCGACCGTGCCACCGCGATCCCGGTGTTCCTCACCGTGGTGATCATGCCGTTCACGTACTCCATCACCGCGGGCGTCGCCGCCGGAGTCATCTCCTACGTCGCCATCCGGACCGGCCAGGGCAGGGCCCGGGAGATCGGTGCCTTCATGTGGGGCCTGGCGCTGGTCTTCCTGGTCTACTTCGCCCTCGCCCCCATCGAGAGCTGGCTGGGCGTGCACTGACCCGCGCCCACAGGGAACCCGCACGCGTACCGCTGCCGAGGAGAGCACGATGCTGGACATCGCCGAGGAACTGCACCGGTGGACCACCGAGGGCCGCGACTTCGCCGTCGCCACGGTCGTGGCGGTCGGCGGCAGCGCGCCACGGCAGCCCGGCGCCGCGCTGGCCGTCGACGCCGACGGCACGGCGATCGGCTCCGTCTCCGGCGGCTGCGTGGAGGGCGCCGTGTACGAGCTGTGCGAGCAGGCGCTCCGGGACGGCGAGTCCGTCCTGGAGCGCTTCGGGTACAGCGACGACGACGCCTTCGCCGTCGGCCTGACCTGCGGCGGCGTCATCGACATCCTGGTCACCCCGGTCCGGGCGGACGACCCCGTCCGCCCGGTCCTGACCGCCGCGCTCGCCGCCGCCGCGCAGGGCGGGGCGACGGCGCTGGCCCGCGTCGTGAGCGGCCCCGCGGAGCTGCGCGGCCGGGCCCTCACGGTCCGCCCCGACGGTGCGTGGGAGGGCGGCTTCGGCGGCCACCCGGAACTGGACCGGACGGTCGCGGCCGAGGCCCGCGCCCTGCTGGACGCGGGCCGCACCGGCACGGTCGAGATCGGCGCGGAGGGGTCCCGGTGCGGGGCCCCGCTGACGCTGCTGGTGGAGTCGTCGGTCCCGCCGCCCCGCATGATCGTCTTCGGGGCGATCGACTTCGCGGCGGCCCTGGTCCGGGTGGGCAAGTTCCTCGGTCACCACGTCACCGTGTGCGACGCCCGCCCGGTGTTCGCCACCCGGGCGCGGTTCCCCGAGGCCGACGAGGTCGTCGTGGAGTGGCCGCACCGGTACCTGGAGCGCACCGAGGTCGACGGCCGCACCGTCCTGTGCGTCCTCACCCACGACGCCAAGTTCGACGTGCCGCTGCTGCGGCTCGCGCTGCGCCTGCCCGTCGCGTACGTCGGGGCGATGGGCTCGCGCCGCACCCACCTGGACCGCAACGCCCGGCTGCGCGAGGCCGGCGTGACCGAGCTGGAACTGGCCCGGCTGAGGTCCCCCATCGGCCTGGACCTGGGCGCCCGCACCCCGGAGGAGACGGCCCTGTCCATCGCGGCGGAGATCGTCGCCGACCGGCGCGGCGGCAGCGGCGCCTCCCTCACCGGCGCGCACACCCCGATCCATCACGACGGCGGCTCCGGCCCGGGGCCGGCGGGGCGGATCGGATCGGTGGCCTGAGTCGGCGCTGCAGCTACTGAGCACCGCGGGCGTGACCCGTGCGAGCACCGGCACCCGCTGAGCACCGCCGTACCGGCAGCCGCCGCGCCGGTGGCGTCCCGCGCGGCCGCTGTCACGCTCTCGGCTGTCGCGTTCGGCACCCGTCGCGCCCGGCCGCCGTGACGCCCGGCACTTGCCGCGCTTGGCGGCCCTCACACCCGGCAGCCGCCGCGCCGACGGCCGTCACGCCCGGCCGCTGTCACGCTCGCGGCCGTCGCGCTCGGCACCCGCCGCGGCCCGGCCGCCGCCGCGCCCGGCACTTGCCGCGGCCCGGCCGCCGCCGCGCCCGGCACTTGCCGCGCCCGGCGGCCCTCACACCCGCCACCCGCCGCGCCCGGCCGCCGTCGCGCCCTGCACCCGCCGCGCCGGCGACCGTCACGCCCGGCGCAGCAGCCGGTTGACCGCCCGGCCGAAGACCAGGCGGCCCGCGCGGGCCAGTACGCCGTCGAACACCGCCGGGACGAGAGCGATCCGCAGGTCCTCGCGCCATTCCACGCGGGCCCGGCCGCCCGGTCCCGGGCGCACCTCGATCTCCGCCCAGCCGGTGACGACCCGGCCCCGCTTCTCCAGGCGGCACCGGCCCGGCGTGCCGTCCCCGGGCGGCTCCCACACCGTGACCTCCATCGGGTCGCGGAAGGAGAGCGGGCCCAGCCCGGTGCGGGCCACGAAGACGGTGCCCTCGCCGGTCGGCGGGGGAGTGGTCACCGTGATCCGGGTGAGCGGGACGGAGCTGCCGTGCCGGTGCCAGGCCGTGAGCCGGCGCCAGGCCTCGTCGGGGGGAAGGGGCGCCGTGCGCCGGACAAGGAAGGTGGCCACCGGACGATCCTAGGGAACCCGGCGGGCACACCGGCAGGGCGGCGGCCGCGTCACCCGCCCGGGCCAGCGCCCGGGGGCGCGTCCGCGGTCACCGGTACACCTTCCCCGCCTCCGCCTTCCCCGGGGCCAGCAGCTGGGGCACCGTCACGAACACGTAGCCGCGCTTCTTCAGCGCGTCGATGATGCCGGGCACGGCGGGCACCGTCCCGTCGTAGAGGTCGTGCAGCAGGATGATGCCGTCGCGGGAGACCTGGGTGAGGACGCGGCGGGTGATGAGCTCGGAGTCGGTGGTCGCGTAGTCCTTCGCGGTGACGCTCCACAGGATCTCGGCGAGCCCCAGTTCCCGGCAGATCTCGTGCACGGTCGCGTCGGTGCGGCCCTGCGGAGGGCGCATGAGCGTGGGGCGGTGGCCGGTGAGGCGCTCGATCGCGTCGTCGGTGCGGGTGAGCTCCTCGCGTATCTCCTCCGGCTCCAGATCCGTGAGGCGGCGATGGGTCCAGGTGTGGTTGGCCAGCTCGTGCCCCTCGTCGGCCATGCGCCGGACCAGCGCCGGGTAGCGGTCGATGTGCTTTCTGCCCATGAGGAAGAACGTGGCGGGGACCTGCTCCTCCTTCAGGATGTCCAGCAGCCGCGCGGAGTGCTCGCTCGGGCCGGCGTCGAAGGTGAGCGCCACGCACTTCGCCTCGCGGCAGTCGACGGGGCCGAAGCGGGCCTGGACGTCGGTGGTGCGCACGCTGCTCGGTGCGGTCGTGTCGGTCCGCCCGCAACCCCCCAGTGCCACGAGCAGGGCCGCCGCCGCACCGAGTGCGGCGGCGGCCCGGAACGCGGTCGCGGATCTTGTCGTCTTCCGGGTCGAAGTCTTCTTGGTCGGAGAAGGCATGCCCGGACTGTACACAGCGTTTATACACGCAATGTATAGTCCGCCGGTCATGCCTCCGCGCGGACCGCAAGCCGCATGTGAGAGCGGTCACGTGCCGGCACTGCCCCCCGCAATCCGCTGCATATCGGAACAGTCCGGGCAAGTCGTCTCCAAGTGTTTGAGACAACCGCAAAACGGCACTCGCGTTCCTCAGGAGCCACACCGGTCGCCCAGGACGGAGCACGCCCCATGCGGATCCTTGGAATCAACGCCCTGTTCCACGACCCCGCCGCCGCCCTCGTCGTCGACGGACAGGTCGTGGCGGCCGCCGAGGAGGAGCGCTTCAGCCGACGCAAGCACGGCAAGCGCCCGGTGCCGTTCTCCGCCTGGGAGCTGCCCGAGCTGGCCGCCCGCTGGTGCCTGGAGCGGGCCGGGCTCACCCCCGCGGACCTGGACGCCGTCAGCTACTCCTTCGATCCCGCCCTCGCCCGCCCCGCCGCCGACCAGGGCCTGGACGACCCCTGGGACCCGCTCCGCCTGGAGTACGCCCGCCGCGCCCCCGAGTTCCTCGCCGAGGCCCTGCCCGGCCTGGACCCGGCCCGGGTGGTCTTCGTGCCGCACCACGTCGCCCACGCCGCGTCCGCCGGACCCGCCTCCCCCCACCCCGACAGCGCCGTCCTCGTCCTCGACGGCCGCGGGGAGGCCGCCTCCCACCTGGCCGGCCGCTACCGCGACGGCAAACTGGACACCCTCGCCACCCAGGCCCTGCCCCACTCCCTCGGCCTGGTCTACGAGGAACTCACCGAGCACCTCGGCTTCCTGCGCAGCAGCGACGAGTACAAGGTCATGGCCCTCGCCTCCTACGGCACCCCCCGCCACCTGCCCCGCCTGCGCGAACACGTCCACGCCACCGGCGACGGCGGCTTCCGCGCCCACGGCGTCGACTGGGCCGCCCTCACCCCGCCGCGCGCCCCGCACGAGCCCTGGAACCAGGACCACGCCGACCTCGCCGCCGGCGCCCAGGCCGTCCTGGAGGAGGTGCTCCTGGACCTCGTGCACTGGCTGCACCGCGAGGCCGGCGGCGACGCCCTGGCCCTGGCCGGCGGCGTCGCCCTGAACTGCGTCGCCAACTCCCGCCTGGCCGCCCGCGGGCCCTACCGGCACCTGTGGGTGCAGCCGGCCGCCGGGGACGCCGGCACCGCCCTCGGCGGCGCCCTGCACGTGTCCGCCCAGGAGGGCGTCGCCACCCTGCCCATGCCCGGTGCCGACCTCGGACGCGGCTGGAGCGACGAGGAACTGCGCGACTGGCTCGACCGCGCCGCCGTCCCCTACGACCGGCCCGACGACATCGCCGAGACCGTCGCCGAGGAACTCGCCCGCGACGGCGTCGTCGCCTGGTTCCAGGGCCGCAGCGAGTACGGACCGCGCGCCCTCGGACACCGCTCCCTGCTCGCCCACCCCGGCCGCGCCGAGAACCTCGAACGGCTCAACCACGTCAAGGGCCGCGAGGAGTTCCGGCCGGTCGCCCCCATGGTGCTCGCCGACCGCGCCGCCGACCTGTTCTCCGGCGGCCCGCTGCCCAGCCCGTACATGCTCTTCGTGCACGACGTGGCGCCCGCATGGCGCGACCGCATCCCCGCCGTCGTCCACGTCGACGGCACCGCCCGCATCCAGACCGTCGACGAGCGGGAGGAGCCCCTGGTCGCCCGGATGCTGCACGGCTTCGAACGCCGCACCGGGCTCCCCGTCGTCGTCAACACCAGCCTCAACACGGCCGGCCGGCCCATGGTCGACGACCCCCGCGACGCCCTGGAGTGCTTCGGCTCCGCCCCCGTCGACCTGCTCGCGATCGGCCCCTACGCGGTGCGCAGGGGGAGGGCGTACGCATGACCTCCTACGCCGTCGTGATCCCCACCCTGGTGCGGGACACGCTCGCCGACTGCCTCGCCGCGCTGGCCGCCGCGACCGGGCCGCGCCCCGACGAGATCGTCCTCGTCGACGACCGGCCCGACCCCGACCCGGCCGCGCTCGACCACCCGCTGGGCGTCCTCGGCGACCTGCGGGAGCGCACCACCGTCCTCACCGGCGGCGGACGCGGACCCGCCGCCGCCCGCAACACCGGGATGCGCGCCGTCTGTGCGCCCTGGGTCGCCTTCCTCGACGACGACGTCCAGGTCGGCCCCCGCTGGTGCGAACAGCTGGCGACGGACCTCACCGAGGCGCCCCCCGACGTCGCCGCCGTGCAGGGCGTCATCACCGTGCCGCTGCCCGGCGGGCGCCGCCCCACCGACTGGGAACGCGGCACGGCCGGACTCGCCCGCGCCCGCTGGATCACCGCCGACATGGCCTACCGCACCGCCGTCCTCAAGCAGGTCGGCGGCTTCGACGAACGCTTCCCGCGGGCCTTCCGCGAGGACGCCGACCTCGCCCTGCGCGTCCTCGACGCCGGACACCGCATACGGCAGGGCAGCCGCACCACCCGGCACCCCGTGCGGCCCGCCTCCCGCTGGGCCTCCGTCAAGCAGCAGCGCGGCAACGCCGACGACGCGCTGATGCGGCATCTGCACGGACCCGACTGGTGGGACAAGGCCGTCGCCCCCCGCGGGCGGATCCGCCGCCACGCCGCGATCACCGCCGCCGGGGCCGCCGCCTGCGTCCTCGCCGCCACCGGACACCGGCGGGCGGCGGCCGCCTGCGCCGCCGGCTGGGCGGCCGGCACCGCCGAGTTCGCCCGCGCCCGCATCCTCCCCGGGCCGCGCACCCGCGACGAGGTGACCACCATGCTGCTCACCAGCGTCCTCATCCCGCCCGCCGCCACCTGGCACCGGCTCGCCGGGGCCTGGCGCCACCGCAACGCCCCCGCCTGGCAGGAGACGGCCCGGTGAGCCCGGTGCGCGCCGTGCTGTTCGACCGCGACGGCACCCTGGTCCACGACGTCCCCTACAACGGGGACCCCGGCCGGGTCCGCCCCGTCGACGGCGCCCGCGAGGCGGTCGCCGCCCTGCGGGCCCGGGGCATCCGCACCGGCGTCGTCACCAACCAGTCCGGCATCGCCCGGGGCCTGCTCACCGCCGCCGACGCCCGCGCCGTCAACCGGCGCATCGACGACCTCCTCGGCCCGTTCGACGTGTGGGAGCTGTGCCCGCACGCCCCCGACGACGGCTGCGCCTGCCGCAAACCCCGCCCCGGCATGATCCTCCGGGCCGCCGGACGCCTGGGCGCCGACCCTGCCGACTGCGTCGTCATCGGCGACATCGGCGCCGACATCGAGGCCGCCCACCGGGCGGGCGCCCGCGCCGTCCTCGTCCCGACCCCCGTGACCCGCCCGACGGAGACGGCCGCCGCGCCCCACGTCGCCCCGGACCTGACGACGGCCGTCCGCGCGGTGCTGGACGGCCTGCCGGAGCCCGGCCGCAGTCCGGCCGCCGGATCCCCGGCGCTCGGGAGGCACGCGTGAAGGCCCTCGTCACCCGGCTCGACAGCTTCGGCGACGTGCTGCTCGCCGGGCCCGCGGTGCGCGCCGTCGCGGCCCGCGCCGACCACGTCACCCTGCTGTGCGGGCCGCTCGGCGCGCCCGCCGCCCGGCTCCTGCCCGGCGTCGACGACGTCCTCGTCTGGGACGCGCCCTGGGCCGGTTTCCGGCCGCCCCCGGTCCGGCGCGACGACGTCGACGCCCTCGTCGGCCGGATCGCCGCCACCGGCGCCGGCACCGCCCTCGTCCTCACCTCCTTCCACCAGTCCCCGCTGCCCACCGCCCTGCTGCTGCGCATGGCGGGCGTCCGGCACATCGCCGCCGACAGCGAGGACTACCCCGGCTCCCTCCTCGACGTGCGCCACCACCGGGACCCGCACGCCCACGAGGCCGAGGCCGCGCTGCACCTCGCCGACGCCACCGGGTTCCCGTGCCCCGACGACGGCCGCCTGCGCGTCCTCGCGCCCCCGGACACCGAGCCGCTGACCGGCCCCGCCGGCTACGTCGTCGTCCACCCCGGCGCCAGCGTCCCCGCCCGCGCCTGGAGCCCCGGACGGTGCGCCCAGGCGGTCGCCGAACTCACCGACGCCGGACACCAGGTGGTGGTGACCGGCGGCCCCGGCGAACGGGAACTGACCGCCCGCGTCGCCGGTGACCGGGCCCTCGACCTCGGCGGCCGCACCGACGCCGCCGAACTCGCCGGGGTGCTCGCCCGGGCCGCCTGCGCGGTCACCGGCAACACCGGCCCCGCCCACCTCGCCGCCGCCGTCGGCACCCCCGTGGTGTCCCTGTTCGCGCCGGTCGTCCCGGCCGGACGCTGGCGGCCCTACGGCGTGCCCTTCGTGCTGCTCGGCGACCAGAACGCGCCGTGCGCCGGCACCCGGGCCCGCACCTGTCCCGTACCCGGCCACCCGTGTCTGGACGGCGTGACCGCGCTCGACGTCGTAGCCGCCGTCGGCAAGCTGGTGGAGGTGGCATGAGGATCCTGCTCTGGCACGTGCACGGGTCGTGGACCACGGCCTTCGTGCAGGGCCCCCACACCTACGTCGTCCCCGTCACCCCCGACCGCGGGCCCGACGGCCTCGGCCGCGCCCGCACCTTCGACTGGCCCGACTCGGTCGTCGAGATGCCGCCCGAACGGCTGCGGGACGCGGACATCGACGTCGTCGTCCTGCAACGCCCCCACGAACTCGCCCTGGTGGACGCCTGGCTGGGCCGCCGCCCGCCGCTGATCTGGCTGGAGCACAACGCCCCGCACGGCGACGTGCCCGACACCCGCCACCCGGCCGCCGACGTGCCCGGCGTCACCCTCGTGCACGTCACCCACTTCAACCGGCTGATGTGGGACGCCGGCGCCACCCCCGCCACCGTCGTCGAACACGGCATCGTCGACCCCGGCCCCCGGTGGACCGGCGAACTGCCCCGGGCCGCCGTCGTGGTCAACGAGCCGGTCCGGCGCGGCCGCACCACCGGCACCGACCTGCTGCCCGCGTTCGCCGACGCCGCGCCCCTCGACGTGTTCGGCATGGGCACCGAGGGCGTCGCCGCACACGTCGGCCTGCCCGCCGACCGCTGCCGGGCCCACGAGCTGACCCAGCGCGACCTGCACGCCGAACTGGCCCGCCGCCGCGTCTACGTCCACCCCGTCCGCTGGACCTCCCTCGGGCTGTCCCTGCTGGAGGCGATGCACCTCGCCATGCCGGTGGTCGCCCTCGCCACCACCGAGGTCACCGAGGCGGTCCCGCCCGGCGCCGGAGTGGTGTCCAACCGGATCGACGTACTGACCGACGCCGTGCGGGAGTTCGTCGCCGACCCGCTGTACGCCCGCAGCGTCGGGGAGGGCGCCCGCGCGGCGGCCCTCGCCCGCTACGGGCTCCCCCGCTTCCTGGACGACTGGGAGCGGCTGCTGAAGGAGGTGGCCCGATGAGGATCGCCATGGTGTCCGAGCACGCGAGCCCGCTCGCCGCGCTCGGCGGCGTCGACGCCGGTGGCCAGAACGTGTACGTGGCCCGGCTCAGCGAGGAACTGGCCCGGCGCGGCCACCACGTCACCGTCTACACCCGCCGCGACGCGGTGACCCTGCCCGAACGGGTGCCGCTGCCCGGCGGCGCCGTCGTCGAGCACGTGACCGCCGGGCCGCCCCGGACCGTGCCCAAGGACGAACTGCTGCCCCACATGGCCGCGTTCGGCGCCCACCTGGCCCGCGCATGGGGCCGGGGCCGCCCCGACGTGGTGCACGCCCACTTCTGGATGTCCGGCATGGCCTCCCAGCTCGGCGCCCGCCCGCACGGCATCCCCGTGGTGCAGACGTTCCACGCCCTCGGCACCGTCAAGCGCCGCCACCAGGCGTGGCGGGACACCAGCCCGCCCGCCCGCATCGGCATCGAACGGCAGCTCGCCGGCACCTGCGAACGCGTCCTCGCCACCTGCTCCGACGAGGTCGCCGAACTCGCCGCCATGGGCGTGCGGACGGCACGGCGCGTGTCCGTGGTGCCGTGCGGGGTGGACGCCGGCCACTTCCGGCCCGGCGCCACCGGCCCCGCCGTCCCGCCGCGCCGCGCACCGCACCGGCTGCTGGCCTGCGGCCGGCTCGTCCGCCGCAAGGGCTACGACCTCGCCGTGCGCGCCCTGACCCGCATCCCGGACGCCGAACTCGTCGTCGCGGGCGGACCCGCCGCCGCCCGGCTCGACCGCGACCAGGAGGCCCGGCGGCTGTGGCACCTCGCCCACCGCGCCGGCGTCGCCGACCGGGTGCGGATGCTCGGCGCGGTCGACCCCGCCGCCATGCCCGCCCTGCTGTGCAGCGCCGACCTGGTGCTGTGCACGCCCGCCTATGAACCGTTCGGCATCGTCCCGCTGGAGGCCATGGCCTGCGGCGTCCCCGTCGTCGCCACCGACGTCGGCGGCCACCGCGACAGCGTCGCCGACGGCACCACCGGACGGCTCGTCGCCCCCGGCGACCCCGAGGCGGTCGCCGCCGCCGTGCGCGGCCTCCTCAACGACGACGCCACCCGCCGCGCCTACGGGGTTGCCGGACGCGACCGCGTCCTGGCCCACTACACCTGGCAGCGCGTCGCCGACGGCGTCGAGCACGTCCACCGCCAGGTCCTCGCCGCACACGCGATCCCGAAGGAGGTGGCCCGATGACCGTGCATCCCCCCGTCACCGGACACTGCGACGCCCTCGCCGACGCCCTCGTGGCGTTCCGCGCCGGCGCACCCGTCACCGCGCGGTGGGGAGAACGCCTCGCCGAGGTGCTCACCGCCGGCGGCCGGCTGCTGGCCGCCGGCAACGGCGGCAGCGCGGCCCAGGCCCAGCACCTGACCGCCGAACTCGTCGGCCGCTACCGCGACGACCGGCCCGCCTTCTCCGCGATCGCCCTGCACGCCGACACCTCCAGCACCACCGCCATCGCCAACGACTACGGCGTGGACGCCGTCTTCGCCCGCCAGGTCCGCGCCCACGGCCGGCCCGGCGACGTGCTGATGCTGCTGTCCACCTCCGGCGCCAGCGCCAACCTGCTGTCCGCCGCCGACGCCGCCCGCGCGGCCGGCCTGCGGGTGTGGGCCCTCACCGGGCCCGCCCCCAACCCGCTGATGGCGGGCAGCGACGAATGCCTGTGCGTGGAGGCCCCGCGGGCCGCCACCGTCCAGGAACTCCACCTGGTGGCCGTCCACATGGTGTGCGCCGCCTTCGACGCGGCGCTGGAGAGCGGCAGGTGGCGGGAGGACACCACCGGCGGACGGAGGACGTCATGAGCGACACCGGCGTCAAGTCCCCCCTGCTGGTCGTCGGCGACGCCCTGCTCGACCGCGACCTCACCGGCCGCTCCGACCGGCTCGCCCCCGACGCGCCCGTCCCCGTCGTCGACGACTGCGCGGAGACGACCCGGCCCGGCGGCGCCGCCCTCACCGCCTACCTCGCCGCCCGCGACGGCCGGGAGGTCACCCTGGTCACCGCGCTGGGCGGCGACCCGGCCAGCCGTGAACTGAAACGGCTCCTTCGGCCCTGGGTCGAGATCGTCCCCCTGCCGCTCGCCGGGCCGCTGCCGGAGAAGACCCGCGTGCTGGCCGGGGACCGGCCCGTGGCCCGCCTGGACCGCGGGGACGGCCGGGCCCGCACCGCCACCGACGAGGCACGCGAGGCGGTCCTCGGCGCGCCCGCCGTCCTGGTCTCCGACTACGGCCGGGGCACCGCCGACGCCCTGCGCGACGTGCTGACCGCCCGCCCGCCGCTGGTCTGGGACCCCCACCCGCGCGGCGGCTCGCCCGTGCCCGGCACCCGGCTCGTCACCCCCGCCGAGAAGGAGGCCCTGGCCCTCGCCCCCGACGCCGGCCCCGGCCGCCGGGACCTGCACGCCGCCGCCCACGGTGCCGCCACGCTCGTGCGGCGCTGGAAGGCCGCCGCCGTCGCCGTCACCCTCGGCGCCCGCGGCGCCCTCCTCTCCTACGGTGACCACCCGCTCCTCGTCCCGGCCGGCGCCGTGCACCACGGCGACAGCTGCGGCGCCGGCGACCGGTTCGCCGCGACGGCCGCCGGGCTGCTCGCCGACGGCGCGCTGGTCGGCGAGGCCGTGGAACGCGCGGTCGCCGCCGCCACCGCCTTCGTCGGCGCGGGCGGCGCCGGAGCACTGCCCCGCGCCGACGCGGCGCACGCCCACCTGCCCGACGGCGACGACCCGTTCGCGCTCGCCGACGGCGTCCGCGCCGCCCACGGCACGGTCGTCGCCGCGGGCGGCTGCTTCGACCTGCTGCACGCCGGCCACGTCGGCCTCCTCCAGGCCGCCCGGGAACTGGGCGACTGCCTGGTCGTCTGCGTCAACTCCGACGCCTCCGTGCGGCGCCGCAAGGGGGCGGGCCGCCCGGTCAACACCCTCGACGACCGGGTGCGGGTCCTGCGCGCCCTGGCCTGCGTCGACGCCGTCGCCGTGTTCGACGAGGACACCCCGGAACGCCTCCTGGCCGACCTGCGCCCCGACGTCTGGGTCAAGGGCGGCGACTACGCGGCCGCCGACCTGCCGGAGGCGACCCTCCTCGACGCGTGGGGCGGCCAGGCGGTCCTCCTGCCCTACCTCGCGGGCCGCTCCTCCACCGGCATCCTGGAACGCGCCACGGAGCGCGGCCGGTGACCGCGCGCCGCGACGCCGAACCGGCGTGCACGGTACGGCCGCCGGCGGTGCTCGGGACGGCGTCCGGGGCGTCCCTCGAGCCGCCCGTGGCTGCCCGCCTGGACGCCGAACTGCCGTACGCCGTAGGGACGGTGACGGGTTGGGCCGGGGTGGCCGGGGGTTTGCCGGGTGAGGTGTCCGCGGTGCCGTGGTGCGTGGCCTGGTGGGGAGGGGTGTGGCCGGTGGGGGGTCCTGGCGGGGTGGGGGACGTGGTGTCGCGTCCCGGGGCCGGTCGGGCGTCCGGCCGGTCGGCGGACGGGGTGGCGAGGGCGTCGGCCTCACATCGGGGCGCGTCGCCCAGGAGGACGTCGGCGGCGCACTTCGCGCCGCCCGTGGCTGCCCGTCGGGCTCCCGAACTGCCGTACGCCGTAGGGCCGGTGACGGGTCGGGTAGGGGTGGCGGGGGGTCTGCCGGGTGAGGTGTCCGCGGTGCCGTGGTGGGTGTCCTCGTGGGGCGGGGTGTGGCCGGTGGGGGGTCCTGGCGGGGTGGGGGACGCGGTGTGGCGTCCCGGGCCCGGCCGGTCGGCGGACGGGGTGGCGAGGGCGTCGGCCTTGCATCGGGGCGCGCCGCCCAGGAGGACGTCGGCGGCGCCTCTCGAGCCGCACGGGACCGCCCGCCGGCATGCCGAACCGGCGTGCACCGTGCGGCCGGTGGCCGGTCGGCGCGCCGGTGCCGGATCGTCGACGGTGGCCGGGCCGCGCGAGGGGTGGGCCGCCGGGACCGCGCCGGGTCCCGATGTCCGCCGATGGCACCGGCGCGCGGGCGACGGCGCGTCCGACCCCGGGGACCGTGATCCCGTACCGGAGGCACCCGACGGGGAGACGGCGGTGGCCGGGGCCGTGCGGCCCCGGTTGCTGGTGCTGCGGGCGCTCGGGCTCGGGGACCTGCTCGCCGGGGTGCCCGCCCTGCGGGCCCTGCGGCGCGGGTTCCCCGGTCACGAACTGGTGCTGGCCGCGCCCGCCGGGCTCGCCCCGGTCGCCGGGGCCACCGGCGCCGTGGACCGGCTGCTGCCCGCCTCCGCGCCCGGCCGGGCCGTGCCCGCCGCGCTCGACTGGACCGGGCCGCCCCCCGACGTCGCCGTCGACCTGCACGGCAACGGGCCGCCCAGCCACCGCCTGCTGTCCCGCCTGAGCCCGGGCCGGCTGCTGGCCTTCGCGCACCCCGGCACCCCCGGCATCGAGGGCCCGCCCTGGTACGCCGAGGAACACGAACGGGACCGCTGGTGCCGCCTGCTGCGCTGGTACGGCCTCGACGCCGACCCGGCCGACCTGCTGCTGCCCCGCCCGCCCGCCGTGTCCCCGGCGCCCGGCGCCGTCGTCCTGCACCCCGGCGCGGGATCCCCGGCCCGCTGCTGGCCCGTGGAGCGGTACGCGGCCGTCGCCGTCGCCCTGCGGTCACAGGGCCTGCGGGTCGTGGTCACCGGGGGAGCGGACGAGGACGACCTGGTGGCGCGGCTCGCCGAGCAGGCCGGGCTGCCCGGCACCGACGTCCTCGCCGGCGGAGTGCCGTTCGGCCGGCTGTCCGCCCTGGTCGCGGACGCCCGTGCCGTCGTCAGCGGCGACACCGGCATCGCGCACCTCGCGGTCGCCCACGCCACCCCCACCGTCACCCTCTTCGGCCCGGTCCCGCCCCGCCGCTGGGGCCCGCCGCCCCATCCCCGCCACGTCGCCCTCTGGTACGGCCCCGAGGGCGACCCGCACGCCCTGCGCACCGACCCCGCGCTGCTGCGCATCACCCCCGCCGACGTCCTGGACGCCCTCGCCCGACTGCCCGGCCCCCGGCCCCGAGAAGGGGAGACCATCCCGTGACCGCTCCGTCCCCGGCCCGCCCGCTCGGCGTCGTCATCGCCACCCGGAACCGCTCCGGCCGGCTCGCCGTCACCCTGCGCCACCTCCTCGCGCTGCCCGAGCGGCCCGAGATCCTCGTCGTCGACAACGCCTCCACCGACGACACCCGCGCCCTGCTCGCCCGCGACTTCCCCGGGGTCCGGGTACTGGCGCTGCCCGTCAACCACGGCGCCCTGGCCCGCAACCACGGCGCCCGCGCCCTCGGCACGCCCTACGTGGCGTTCAGCGACGACGACTCCTGGTGGGCCCCCGGCGCCCTCGGCCGGGCGGCCGAGCTGTTCGACGCCCACCCCCGGCTCGGCCTCATCGCCGCCCGCACCCTGGTCGGCCCGGACGCGCGGCCGGACCCGATGAACGACGTCCTCGCACGCTCGCCCCTCGGCGCCGCCACCGACCTGCCCGGCACCCAGGTCCTCGGCTTCCTCGCCTGCGGCGCGGTGGTCCGCCGCAGCGCCTACCTCCAAGCGGGCGGCTTCCACCGGCTGCTGTTCTTCGGCGGCGAGGAGACCCTGCTCGCCTACGACCTGGCCGCCCACGGCTGGGGCGTCACCCACTGCGCCGACATCGTCGCCCACCACCACCCGGACCCGGGGCCCCGCGACGGCCGCCCGGCCGTGCAGCGCCGCAACGCCCTCCTCACCGCCTGGCTGCGCCGCCCCGTCCCCTACGCGCTGGCCCGCACCGGCGCCCTCGCCGCCGACGCCCGCAGCGACGGCCACGCCCGGCGCGCGCTGCGCGAGACCCTCAGCCGGCTGCCCGCGGCACTGCGCGCCCGCCGCCCGCTGCCACCCCACGTCGAGCGGGCCGCCCGCCTGCTGGAGGGGACGCAGGCATGACCGACCCGCGCACGACCGTCGTCGTCATCACCCACAACCGGTGCCGCGAACTCCTGCGCACCCTCGGCCACCTGGCCGCGCTCCCCGAACGGCCCCGGGTGATCGTCACCGACAACGGCTCCACCGACGGCACCGCCGAGGCCGTCGCCCGCCGCCACCCGCAGGTACGGCTGCTGTCCCCGGGCCGCAATCTCGGCGCCGTCGGCCGCAACCTCGCCGTCCGGGAGGTCCGCACGCCCTACGTCGCCTTCTGCGACGACGACTCCTGGTGGGCGCCGGGCTCCCTGGCCGGTGCCGCCGACCTGCTGGACCGGCATCCGGCGCTGGGTACGGTCACCGCCCGGATCGTGGTCGAACCGGACGGTACGGAGGACCCCATCGTGCGGGAACTGCGCGAGTCGCCGGTGCCGGGACCGCCCTGGCTGCCTGGGCCGGCGCTCGGCTCGTTCCTGGCCGCGGCGACCGTGCTGCGTACCGACGCCTTCCGCACCGCGGGCGGCTTCCACCCACGGCTGTGGCTCGGCGGCGAGGAGGAACTGCTGGCCGCCGACCTGGCGGCCGACGGCTGGTGGCTCACCTACGCCGACGACCTGGCGATCCATCACCACGCCTCGGTGGCCCGCGACTCGACGCTGCGCCGCCGGCACGGCATCCGCAACACCCTGTGGTTCACCTGGCTGCGCCGCCCGCCCCGGACGGCGCTGCGCCGCACCCTGGCCCTGGCCCGCAGCGTCCCGCGCGACACCACCTCGCTGCGCGCCTTCGCGGAGGCGACGGCGGCGCTGCCCTGGGTGCTGCGCGAACGCCGCGTCCTGCCGCACGAGGTGGAGTCCCGGCTCCGCCTGCTGGAGCCCGCCCAGCGCACCTCCACGGCCCGGCGCTACACGGGCTGACCCCGCCCGCACCCCGCCCGCCCCGCCCGGGGAAACCATTCAGGCATCGGGAAGCCGTTCAGGCACCGGAACGCCGTTTCAGCCACCGGACCACCGGCACAGCAGCCGGAACACCGCGAACAGGGTCGGCGGCCACACGACGGCGAAGGCCCAGATCACGGCCGGCGCCGAGGTGACCATCCCGGTCACCATCAGGCCGACGGACAGGGCGCACAGCAGGGCCACGGTGAGGGTGTGCGGGCGGTACGACGCCACCCGCCGCAGCATGGCCGGTACATCGGGCCACCGGCTCCAGCGCAGCGTGCGCAGGCGGCGCGCGAGGCGACGGTCACGGCACAGCGCCCGTTCGATCTCGTCGAGCAGCCGCTGCTCGTGGTCGGGGAGTCGACCGATGGACACAGGCTCACCTCCCGAAGCGGACGGCGGTCACCGCAGCCGAGTGCCCCGCCCCGCCCCCGCCCAACCGGCGGACCGCGCCCGGGCCCTGAGGCCATCGCCGGCCGAGAGCGCGCCGTGACCGGTCCCGCTATCGCCGGGCGCTGTGGGTCAGCGCTTCGACCAGGTGGTCGGCGCTGTCGGGGGCGGCGTCCTCGCGGAAGGCGTCGCGGGCCTGGCGGGCGGCGACCCGGCCGGAGGTCAGGCACCAGTACCACCACCGGTCCAGTCCGCGTTCGTCCAGCCGCTCGGCGGTCAGCAGGGCGGGCCAGTTGCAGGCGCGGGCCTGGGCCGAGACCTTCGCACCGCCCGCCACCGGGTCGATGGCCAGGACCGGCGTCCCCACCCGCAGTCCGAGCACCAGCCCGTGCAGCCGGTCGGTGACCACGAGGTCGAGCCGGGCCAGCACGGACTGCGTCTGGGCGGGGGTCGCGTTGAGGTGCCAGTCGGCCGTGTCGAGCCGGGTGTCCAGCTCCAGCCGGGCACAGTCCTTGCCGGCCAGCCAGCGCGTCACCGTCTCGGCGACCTGGCCGTGCCGGCGTTGCTGCCCGTACTCGTGCTGCCCGTGGGTGAGGATCACCCCGACGACGGGGCGGGCGGGCAGCGTCGGGGCATGAGCGGCCAGGTCCTCCACCGGCGGGGTGTCCGGCGCGTCCCGGGCCAGGACCCGGTGGAAGCCGGTCACGGCGGGGCTGCCGGGGTCGATCACGGAGGTCCCCACGGCGATGCGGACGCAGTGCGCGAACCGCCGGTGCAGCTCCTCGATCTGCGGCCCGTGCAGCGGACCGCAGACGAACACGAGGTGGGAGTAGTCGCCCGGGCGGACGTCGTCGAAGTGCCGGGCGTCCGGACGGAAGCCCGGACTCCAGACCACGTCGTAGGGGATGTCCGCGGCGCGGAGCACCTCCTCGACGCGGTGCAGGGCCAGCACGTCCCCGGCGGTGGCTTCCCCGTCGCGGAAGCTGAACCACCCGGCCAGCAGGACCCTTTTCGGGCGCACATCGTCCTGTGTGAGCATCGCGCACCGAGTTCCCCGCCCGGCCTGGGGCAATCGTCCGGATTTGTAAGGTTCCCTCGCTCCTTCCCGCGCCCCGGCACCCGGCCGCCCGCCGCCCGCACACCGACATGACCGGACTTGCGGACAGAAACCGGCCGCAAGGCTCGTTAGCCTGCCGGTATGACCACGAAGAGCAAGCGGAGCGCCACCGGGCGGCCGGTCGCCGTGCTCGGCCCCCGGGCCCTGAACCGGGCCACACTGGCACGGCAGTTGCTCCTGCGCCCCGCGCCGGTGTCCGCCCGGGAAGCGGTCGGCCACCTGGTCGGCCTCCAGGCGCAGAACGTGAAGCCGCCCTACTACGCGCTCGCCGCCCGCCTCGACGGCTTCACACCCGAGGCGCTGTCCGGCCCGATGGCCGACCGCGAGGTCGTCCGCATCGTGACCCTGCGCTCGACCATCCACACCCACACCGCCGACGACTGCCTGACCCTGCGGCCCCTCGTGCAGCCCGCCCGCGACCGCGAGCTCACCCTGTTCCGTAAAGGGCTCGCCGGGGTGGACCTCGACCGGCTCGCCGCGCTCGCCCGTGAGCTGGTCGAGGAGGAGCCGCGCACCATGAAGCAGCTGCGCGAGGCCCTGCTCGCCCACTGGCCGGACGCCGACCCGCAGGCCCTGGGGGTCGCCGCCCGCTGCAAGCTGCCCCTGGTCCAGATCACCCCGCGCGGACTGTGGGGCCGCAGCGGGCAGGTCACGCTCACCACGGCCGAGCACTGGCTGGGGCGCCCGGCCGAGCCCGCGCCCGAGACGCCCGACGCGACGGTGCTGCGCTACCTCGCCGCGTTCGGACCGGCCTCGGTCAAGGACATGCAGACGTGGGCCGGCCTGACCCGGCTGCGCCCCGCCTTCGAGCGGCTCCGGCCCCGGCTCGTCACCTTCCGCGACGAGAGCGGCACCGAACTCTTCGACCTTCCCGACGCGCCCCGCCCCGACCCCGGCACCCCGGCGCCGCCCCGCTTCCTGCCCGAGTTCGACAACCTGCTGCTGTCCCACGCCGACCGCACCCGGGTCGTGCCCGCCGAGCACTGGGGCAGCACGTGGCGGGGCAACACCGCCTACCCCGCGCTCCTCGTCGACGGCTTTCTCGCCGGAGTGTGGCGGCTGGACGAACACGCTCTGACCGTCGAGCCGTTGGGCCGGCTCGACCGGGCCCGGCGCGCGGAGGTCGAGGCCGAGGGGCGGCGCATGCTGGCGGTGATGCACCCCGGTACGGCGTACGACGTCCGCTTCGGGACCGTACGGGCGTGACACCGCATGGAGAGGGGGCGTTGCGGGCTGCTCGTGGAAGCCCGCAACGCCCCCTGGTCTGTTCGCCCGGCGGACCGCCGGGCACCTTTGGCGGCTACCTGTTGATCTGGGCGGTGACCTGCGCGGAGAACGTGGTCAGCCGGGTGTAGACGCCGGGGGAGCCGGCCGCGGCGCAGCCGTCGCCCCAGGAGGTGATCCCGGCCAGGCGCCCGCCGATCAGCAGCGGCCCGCCGCTGTCGCCCTGGCAGGTGTCCACGCCGCCGGAGGAGTAGCCGGCGCACACCATGTCGCTCGGCACGTAGCGCGAGCCGTAGGAGGTGCGGCAGCTGCTGTCGGACACGGTGGGCACGGTGGCGGTGCGCAGCTGGTTGGAGGAGGTGCCGCCGGAGCGGGTCGTGCCCCAGCCGAGGATGCGGGCGGTGGTCCCGGCCGCGTACACGGAGGTGTCGGTGGGGGAGACGTACGGTGCCGTCGTGTAGGGCATCGGCGTGGACAGCGTCAGCACGGCCACGTCGTCGCCGCGGGTGACGCTGCGGTAGTCGGGGTGGATCCAGATCCGGCTGACCCGGGCGACGGTGCCGTTCGTTCCGTTGAGGTAGGTGCGTCCGCCGACCACGCGCACGCTGCCGGTGGTCTCGCCGACCATGCAGTGCGCGGCGGTGACGACCTTCGTGGGGGTGACCAGGGTGCCGCCGCAGAACTGGTCCTGCGAGGCGTCGGTGATCTGCATCATGAACGGGTACGCGGACGTCGTGGTCGTCGTACCGCCGACGACGGGCTGGGGGGCGGCGCTCGCGGCCGGGGCGGTGAACAGCGCGGTCGCGGCGGCGGCAGCGGTTGCCGCGAGGACGGCGGCGGCCTTCTTGGCGCGGGTGAACCCGGACATGGTTCTCCTCGGAGGGTTGCCGGTGGGGGGTCGCGCGGGGTGGGGGGTGGAGCACGAGGTCCGGTGAACCGGCCCCGTGTGCCCGGCGAGCGGCACGGACTTACGCTACGAGCACCGGCGCACGCCCCCAATGAGGGAAGCCCCTACGGGAGTTGGGCAGGGAAAACCCTCGGTTCCCGGGCGGACCCGGCCGACTCGACGGCGGCCGGACGGCTCGACGGCACCCGGTCGGCCCGAAACGGTGGCCGGCCGCCCCGAAACGGTGGCCGGCCCGCCGGACGGCGGCCGTTGGCCGGAAACGGGCGCTCGGCGGGGGAGAGGCGGCCCGGCGACAGGAGAACACACCGGACGGCGGGCCGTTGGCCGGAAACCGGTACCCCGGCGCCGGGAGGAGCACCCGGCCGGCGTGCGGCACGGCGCGGGCAGCCTCCGGCGTGGATCGTGCGGCACGGCGCGGGCAGCCTCCGGCGTGGATCGTGCGGCACGGCGCGGGCAGCCTCCGGCGCGAATCGCGAGGCGCAGCACAGGCAGCCGCCCCACGGCGATAAACGCCGCGCTCCCCAGGCCCGCCCCTGACCCCGCCCCACCCGCCCGGAAGGCGCCAACTCCCCCCTCCGGGCCGCCCGTCGAGGCCTACTGTGTACGCCGCCCCGCCGCCAGGCGGACGATGTCGACGCGGGAGCGGATGCCGAGTTTGCGGTAGACCCGGGTGAGGGTCGCCTCGACCGTCTTGACGCTGATGAACAGCCGGCCGGCGATCTCCCGGTTGGTGGCCCCCTCCATCACCAGCGAGGCCACCTGCCGTTCCATCGACGCCAGGCCGTCCAGCGCGTCCGAGGCCGCCGCCGGGACCGTCTCCGGCCGCACCGGGCCGGCGGCGACCGCCGCGTCCACCTGGCGCAGCCACGGCACGGCACGGCAGCGCCGGAACAGCCGCGCCGCCTCCTCGTAGGCCACCGCACCGGGGCGGCGGGCGCGCAGCCGGGCCAGCACGAAGGCCGCGCGGGCCTCCTCCAGCCCGTAGCCCAGCGCGCCCAGCCGGTCCTGGGCCGACGTCAACTGCGCCTCGGCGGCCTGGTGTTCACCCCGTGCCGCGCGCACCAGCGCCTCCGCGCGGTCCAGGACGGCCAGCACGCCCCCGCGGTCCAGCCGCAGGGCGTGCGCGCGGGTGCGGTTGATGAGTTCCTGCGCCTCCGCGGGCTCCCCGACGCGCACCAGCGCCTCGGCGAGGTCCCCGTGCCAGCGTCCCCGGGCCGGGTCGGTGATGCCCATGCCCTGCTCCAGCTCCCGCACCCGGCGCAGCGAACGCACCGCGCCCGCCGCGTCCCCGGCCACCAGCTGGGCGTAGCCCAGGGCGGCCAGGGCGCGGGAGAGGTACATCTGGTCGCCGTCCACCTCGGCGTGGTCGGCCGCTTCCCGGGCCAGGGCCAGCGCCCGGTCCACGTCGCCGCCGGACGCCTCCGCGAGGGAGGCCAGCATCGCCGAGGCGCCCTCCCCGATCCCGGAGTCCCGGGCCAGCCGCAGGCTCTCGCGGGCCAGGTCCAGGGCCCGGCCGCAGTGGCCGGTGCGCAGTTCGGTGTCGGCGAGGAAGCGCAGGAAGTGCACCTCGCTCTCGACCATGCCGCGCCGCCGCGCCTCGCGCAGCAGTCCGGTGATGGTGGTGCGGGCCTGCGGCAGCTGGTCGCTCATCAGCAGCCAGCGGAACCGGGCCATGCCCGCGCCGTTGTGGTGGCAGGCCACGTAGGGGTCCTGCGGTTCGCGCAGGGCCCGCTTGACGGTCGCGGCGGCGTCCGGGTGGCCCATCAGGGTCTCGGTGGACGACTGGAAGGCGAGCGCCATCAGCTCGGTGCGCCGGTCCTCGCCCCGGGCGGCCAGCTCCGCCGCGTGCGCGGCCTCCTGGCGTGCCTTGTCGAAGTCGCCGTGCACCACCAGCTCCCGCCAGGCCAGCTGGTAGTGGACCAGGGCCAGCAGCTTCGGGTCGTCCCCGGCGTCGGCGAGGACCTGCGGGAAGACCGCGTCGACCTCGCCGAGGGCCTGCCCGGCCGCCTCGATGACGACCATCCAGGCGCGCACCCGCTCCGCCGGCACGCTCGCCCGGGTCAGCACCTCCCGGGCGATGTCCCGGGCCAGGTCGGCCTCCCCGGCGATGATCGCGTCCTCGGCGGCCTGCAACCGCCGCTCGTCCGGGCCCGGCGCGCTGCCGCCCGGGGTGTGCCGGGCCGCGAGCAGCCCGAGCGAGGCGGCGACGGACGGCGCGCCCCGGTCGCGGGCCAGCGCGGCGGCCCCGGCGAGGCGGGCGGCCACGTCCGGGTCGGTGCCGGTGGTCGCCAGGGCGAGGTGCCGGGCGCGTTCGATGGGGTCGGAGGCCGCCGTGGACAGCGCGGTGTGCACGGCCCGCCGCTCGTGCACCGGGGCCTCCGCGTACAGCGCCGCCGAGATCAGCGGGTGCGCGAACCGCAGGGCCGGGTCCTCCGGGTCGGTCGTCAGCAGCCCCAGGGCGGCGGCCTGCGCGGTCTCCGCCTCGGCCTGGTCACGTCCGGCCGCGTGCAGCAGCGCCAGCGTGGGCCGCGCGCCCGCGCTGGCCACCAGCAGGGTGCGGCGCGCCTCGTCGGACAGCATGCCCAGGCGGCTGAGCACCAGGGCCCGCAGTGAGGTCGGCACCGGCAGCGGCTCGCCCGGCCGGGGCCGGGTGGGACTCTCGGCGAGGGCGCGGCCCAGCTCCAGCGCGAACAGCGGGTTGCCGCCGCTGGTGCGGTGGATGTCGCGGACGGTGGAGCGGGACAGCCCGGTGTAGCCGCGGTGGTCGAGCAGCGCGGACACCTGGGAGCGGGAGAACGGGCCCAGCCGCACCGCGTGGGTGTCCGGCGGGCAGGCCCGCAGGTGCCGGTCGTACTCCTGGCCCTCGGTGCGCACCGCGCACAGCATCTGCACCGGGGTGTCGCCCAGGCGCCGGGCGGCGAACCCGAGGAGTTCGGCGCTGGCCGAATCCAGCCACTGGAGGTCGTCGGCGACGACCAGGACGGGGCCCTCGGCGGCCAGCGCCCGCAGCGTCGACAGGACGGCCAGCCGCAGCGCGAGCCCGTCGCGCTGGAGGGAGGACTCGCCGCGGCCGGTGAGCGCCGACTCCAGGGCGGTGCGCTGCGCGGCGGGCAGCCCGGCGGACACCCGGTCCAGGACGAGACCGAACAGATCGGCCAACGCCAGGAACGGCAGATGGGATTCGGACTCGGTGGCCGAACAGCGCAACACGGTCCGCGCGCCGCCGGCGTTTTCCGCCGCAAGTGCCCGCAGCACGGTCGATTTTCCTATTCCAGCGGGCCCGTGGAGCAGCACACTGCCGCCCCCGGCGAGCTGCCCGCGGGCGTCCGCGTACAACTCCTCCCGGCCGATGACCAGGTCGGGGCGGCACCTGGCAGGCTCCTTGAAGTCCCCTTGCACGGTCACCGCTCCCCTCCGAGTGTCGTGTCCTGGCCAATATTAGGCAATCGACTCTTTCATTTCGGACGGACGGCGTGGTGAGGGAAATAACAGTGCAGCGACATCCGGAAAAATCCAATGCCCCGCCCACGGAAATAGCACCCTGGCGGGAAATCACCGCAAACCTACGGCAACCACCCCGCCCTCCGTGCCGCGACCACGGCCTCCCCGCTGGTCCGCGCGCCCAGCTTGCGCATCGCCGACCGCAGGTACGCCTTGACGGTTTCGGCCGTCACACCCGGCTGCCGCACGGTCACCGCGTTGGTCGCCCCGGCCGTCACGCACCCGAGCACGTCCGCCTCCCGGGGCGTGAGCCGCACCCCGGCCGGGGCCGCCGGGCCGGGCGCGTGCACCGGCGCGGGAGCCGGGTGACGGTGCTGGAACCACCGAGCGCAGGCCCTCCGCGGCGACCGGTGCGTCGTCCTCGTGGCTGATCCGGCGGGAGCCGGAGTGGTCCGTCACCGCGCACGGCCGGGCCAGGGCGACCGCCGGGCCGACCGGCCCGGTGCCGGAGGTCACCGCCGGGGAGCGCGGTGCGGGCGTCGCCGTACCGGACGGCTCACTGATCCGCACCTGGTGCCGCCCGGCCTCCACCAGACCCCCGAAGGCGACCGGCAGCCCGGCGGTGCGCCGCAGCCGGGCCGGCGCGCCGCGGATCTCCGCCACGCCGGCCGCTCCCCACGGGTCAGTCGTCACCTGATCGCCCCTTCGTCGCGGTTCCGAGCGCGCCTCACCCCCGATCGGGGGTAGTGAGACCTGCATCACGGATTACACGATGGACCACGGCCGCCCGGCAAGGTCCGGCGCCGGGGGGTACACGAGCCGCAGGGCTCCCGACACCGATCCGGAGCCCGCCCAAGCGCGCCCGGACGGAGAAGAGGAACCGGAGCAACGATGACGACGGCGACGGAAGAGTTCCGCAGGGCCCGGGACTTCCTGCTGGAACACCGCGAGGACTACGCCACCGCCCACGCCGGCTTCACCTGGCCGAGGCCCGAGCGGTTCAACTGGGCGCTCGATTGGTTCGACGTGATCGCGGACGGCAACGACCGCACCGCCCTGCACCTGGTCGAGGAGGACGGCGGCGCCACCCGGCTGTCCTTCGCCGACCTCGCCCGCCGCTCCGACCAGGCCGCCAACTGGCTGCGTCAGCAGGGCGTACGGGCCGAGGACCGGGTGCTGGTCATGCTCGGCAACCAGGCCGAACTGTGGGAGACCGCCCTCGCGGCGATGAAGCTGCGCGCCGTGGTCATCCCCGCCACCCCGCTGCTCGGCGCCGCCGACCTGCGCGACCGCGTCGACCGGGGGCGCGTGCGGCACGTGATCGCACGCGCCGCCGACACCGCCAAGTTCGACGAGGTGCCGGGCGACTACACCCGCATCGCGGTCGGGGCGGGCGCGGGCACCGCCTGGCTGCCCTACGAGGACGCCTACGGCGCGGCCGAGCACTACGCGCCCGACGGGCCGACCCTCGCCGACGACCCGCTGATGCTGTACTTCACCTCCGGCACCACCGCCCGCCCCAAGCTGGTCGAGCACACCCACACCTCGTACCCCGTCGGGCACCTGGCCACCATGTACTGGATCGGGCTGCGGCCCGGCGACGTGCACCTGAACATCTCGTCGCCCGGCTGGGCCAAGCACGCTTGGTCCAACCTCTTCGCCCCGTGGAACGCCGAGGCGACCGTCTTCCTGTACAACTACACCCGCTTCGACGCGGGCCGGCTGATGGCCGAGATGGACCGCGCCGGGGTCACCACCTTCTGCGCCCCGCCGACCGTGTGGCGCATGCTGATCCAGGCCGACCTGACCCGCCTGGCCCGCCCGCCCCGCGAGGTCGTCGCCGCGGGCGAACCGCTCAACCCCGAGGTCATCGAACAGGTCCGCCGCCTGTGGGGGGTGGACATCCGGGACGGCTTCGGGCAGACCGAGACCGCCGTGCAGGTGGCCAACAGCCCCGGACAGCCGCTGAAGACCGGCTCCATGGGCCGCCCCAGCCCCGGCTACCGCATCGACCTCCTCGACCCCGTCTCCGGTGCGCCCGGCGCCGCCGAGGGGGAGATCGCCATCGACCTGTCCGACCGCCCGGTCGGCCTGATGACCGGCTACCACGGCGACCCCGACCGCACCGCCGAGGCCATGGCGGGCGGCCACTACCGCACCGGCGACATCGGCTCCCGGGACGCCGACGGCTACATCACCTACGTGGGTCGCGCCGACGACGTGTTCAAGGCGTCCGACTACAAGATCTCCCCGTTCGAGCTGGAGAGCGCCCTGCTGGAGCACGAGGCGGTGGCCGAGGCCGCCGTGGTGCCCGCCCCGGACGCGCTGCGGCTCGCCGTGCCCAAGGCGTACATCGTCCTCGCCGAGGGCTGGGAGCCGGGACCGGACACCGCGAAGGCCCTCTTCGAGCACTCCCACCGCACCCTCGCCCCCTACAAGCGGATCCGCCGCCTGGAGTTCGGGGAGCTGCCCAAGACCGTCTCCGGCAAGATCCGCCGCATCGCGCTGCGCGAGGCCACCGCCGCGGGTTCCGCCGCCGAGTACCGCGAGGAGGACTTCCGGTGACCACCGCATCCCCGGCGCCCACCGCCCTGTCGTACGCCCACGGCACGAGCACGACCCCGCTGCTCGGCGACACCATCGGCGCCGACCTCGCCCGCGCTGTCGCGGCCTGGCCCGACCGCGAGGCCCTGGTCGACGTCCCCTCCGGACGGCGCTGGACGTACACCGAGTTCGGCGCGGCCGTCGACGAGGTGGCGCGCGGACTGCTCGCCAAGGGCGTCACGACCGGCGACCGGGTGGGCATCCGGGCGGTCAGTGGGCATCCGGGCGGTCAACTGCCCCTGGGGGCACCTCCCACGCCTGTGAGGCAGGGGGGAGGGTCCTCGTGCGGTTCGCCACCGCCCGCATCGGCGCGATCATGGTCAACACCAACCCGGCGTACCGCGCCCACGGGCCGGAGTACGTGCTGAAGCAGGCCGGTATCGGTGTGCTGATCGCCTCTATCGCCCACGAAAGCAGCGACTACCGCGCCCTGGTCGACCAGGTGCGCGGACGGTGCCGAGCCGGCTGAGCCTGCCGGACTCCCTCCCGATGACCGTGCCGGGCAAGGTCCGCAAGGTGGAGCTGCGCGAGCGCCACACGGAGGGCACGGTGGCCGGTCTGAGCGGGGGTGCGGCGCCCTCTGGTCCGGGGTGAGCGGGCGTGCGGTGCCCTCCGGCGCGGGGTGCCGCCCGCCGGTCCGGCAGCCGCGCGGTGCCCTCAGGCGCGGGGTGCCGCCTTCTTGCCGGTCGGCAGCCGTGTGACGCCCTCCGGCCGAGGGAGCCGCCCACCCGTCCTCAGCCGTGCCGCCCCCTCCGGTCCGGCGGTGGCCCACCCGTCAGCAGTCGTGCGGCGGTACCTCCCTCCGCATGCACACGCGGGGCCACCGGGCCAGCCCGTGTTCCGCCTCCTCGGTGACGATGCGGCGCAGCCCGTCCGGCAGTCCGTCCGGCGGCAGGACCCGGAAGCCGAGCCGGGCGTAGTAGGGCGCGTTCCACGGGACGTCGGCGAACGTGGTCAGGGTCAGCGCCGTCAGCCCCTCCTCGCGGGCGCGGCCGGCGGCGTGTTCCAGGAGGGCCCGGCCCACGCCCCGGCGGGCGGCGCGCGGGTGGACCGAGACCTGCTCGACGTGCAGCGCGCCGTCGACGGGCTCGGCCAGCAGATATCCGGCGGGCCGGCCCGCGCCGTCGGCCGCGACCCAGCACCGGCCCGCCCGCCGGTAGCGTTCCAGCATCCCCAGCGAGGGCGGCTCGTCGTCGGCGATCTCCGCCATGCCGACGTCGCGGAAGGGGGCACCGGCGGCCCGTTCGATGTCCTGGAGGGCGGGCAGGTCGCCGGGGGCGGCGGGACGGATGCGCATGCGCCGAGTATCGGCCGCCCGGGCCCCATGCGTCCCCGGGATTTCAGGCCCCGGTGGCGTCCAGGCCGTCGGCGGGCGGGTTCACCGGCCGGGGGACGCCGTCGCGGCCGATGAGGAACAGCGGGACACCGAGGGCGTCGCCGCGGGCGCGGGCGCCGTCGGTGTGTCCGGCGCGGGAGAAGTGGACGCCCCGCCGGGACTCGGCCAGCGCCGCCAGCCACAGGCACTCCACGTCCCGTTCCGTCGCGGGCGGCGCCGCCGGGTCGACCTGGGCGAGGACGCCGGGGCCCCTGAGCCACACGCCGGACGGCAGGCGCCGCCCGGTCCGGCGCAGGTCCCGGTACCCGAGGCGGCGCAGGTACCGCTCGGCCGCCGCGACCGCGTCCGGCACCTGCCCGTCCGGTGTCGCCGCCGTCCGGTCCTCCGTCACCGGGATCCGCAGCGACGTCCCGCAGGGGCAGCCCAGTTCGGGCCGCGGCCACTCGCCGGGCAGGCCGCAGGCGGCGCACCGCACGGTGACCCATTCCTCCTGCCAGGCCCGGTGGACCACGGGGACGGCGGGCCGGTGCCGGTCCAGGGGCGGCGCGACCGGGGCGCCGCAGGCGCAGGGATACGACGGGAGCGTGTAGCGGTGTGTCCGGCGGCAGACCGGACAGCGCACCGTCAGGTACTCGGACATGGCCACCCCGTTCCCGGACCGTCCCCCGGGTCCGGCACCTCGTGGTCCCCATCGTCCTCCCTCGGCCGCCCGCCTGTCCGCCACTTGGGGCCACCGCCGCCCGTCGGCCCGGGCCCGGCCGCCAGGCGGCGGGCGCATCCGTCCCGCCCCGGCCCCCTTGTTCTCTCGACGTTCTCTCGACGGGCGCTCTCTTGACGGGCTTCGTCCGGCCGCCCTACCTTCATTCCAGATAGCAGAAGAAGGCTTCCGCATAGTGGAAAACGGGCGGAAGTCGAGCAGGTTCCCACCGGAGGAGCTCACCGCGGGGCGCGACGGGAGTGCGAATCCGACGGCCGAAGCAGGAGTACTCCATGGCTCGAATGACCGCTGCCCGCGCGGCAGTTGAGATCCTCAAGCGCGAGGGCGTCACCGACGCGTTCGGTGTTCCCGGCGCGGCGATCAACCCCTTCTACGCGGCGCTCAAGGCATCCGGCGGCATCACCCACACCCTCGCCCGCCATGTGGAGGGCGCCTCGCACATGGCCGAGGGCTACACCCGCACCCGGCCCGGCAACATCGGTGTCTGCATCGGCACCTCCGGCCCCGCCGGCACCGACATGATCACCGGCCTGTACTCCGCGACCGGTGACTCCGTGCCGATCCTGTGCATCACCGGCCAGGCCCCGACCGCGGTGATCCACAAGGAGGACTTCCAGGCCGTCGACATCGCCTCGATCGCCGCGCCGGTCACCAAGATGGCGGTCACCGTGCTGGAGGCTGCCCAGGTGCCGGGCGTCTTCCAGAAGGCGTTCCACCTGATGCGCTCCGGGCGACCCGGCCCCGTGCTGATCGACCTGCCGATCGACGTCCAGCAGACGGAGATCGAGTTCGACCCCGACACCTACGAGCCGCTGCCGGTCTACCGCCCCGCCGCCTCCCGGGCCCAGATCGAGAAGGCCCTCGCCCTGCTGAACGCGGCCGAGCGCCCGCTGATCGTCGCGGGCGGCGGCGTCATCAACGCGGACGCCGCCGAACTCCTCGTCCAGTTCGCCGAACTGACCGGCGTGCCCGTCGTGCCCACCCTCATGGGCTGGGGCGTCATCCCCGACGACCACGAACTCAACGCCGGCATGGTCGGCCTCCAGACCGCGCACCGCTACGGCAACGCGACCTTCCTGGAGTCCGACTTCGTGCTCGGCATCGGCAACCGCTGGGCCAACCGCCACACCGGGCGCATCGACGTCTACACGGCCGGCCGCACCTTCGTCCACGTCGACATCGAACCCACCCAGATCGGCCGCATCTTCGCCCCGGACTACGGCATCGCCTCCGATGCCCGCGCCGCGCTGGAGCTGTTCGTCGAGACCGCGAAGGAACTCCGTGCGCAGGGCCGGCTGCCCGACCGCACCGCCTGGGCGGCGGCCGCGCAGCACCGGCGGGCCACCCTCCAGCGCCGTACGCACTTCGACGACGTCCCGATCAAGCCGCAGCGCGTCTACGAGGAGATGAACCGCGCCTTCGGCCCGGAGACCCGCTACGTGTCCACCATCGGCCTCTCCCAGATCGCGGGCGCCCAGATGCTGCACGTCCACCGGCCCCGGCACTGGATCAACTGCGGCCAGGCCGGCCCCCTCGGCTGGACGGTCCCCGCCGCGCTGGGCGTGGCCAAGGCCGACCCCGGCGCGCAGGTGGTGGCCCTCTCCGGCGACTACGACTTCCAGTTCATGATCGAGGAGCTGGCGGTCGGCGCGCAGCACCGCATCCCCTACATCCACGTCCTGGTCAACAACGCCTACCTGGGCCTGATCCGCCAGGCACAGCGGGCCTTCGACATCGACTTCCAGGTCAACCTGGAGTTCGAGAACATCAACAGCCCCGAGCTGGGCGTCTACGGCGTCGACCACGTCAAGGTCGCGGAGGGCCTGGGCTGCAAGGCGATCCGGGTGACCGGCCCGGGCGAGCTGGCCGCCGCCCTGGAGGAGGCGAAGCGCCTCGCGGCCGAGTTCCGGGTGCCGGTCGTCGTCGAGGCCGTCCTGGAACGCGTCACCGACATCGCCATGTCGACCACCAACGACATCGGCGCGGTCGTCGAGTTCGAGGAACTCGCCACCGAGCCGGGCCACGCGCCCACCGCCATCAGGCCGCTGGAGGTCTGAGGCCCCGCAGCCCCGGAGACCCTCCGGCACCGGGCGGGCCGCCCCCACGGGCCGGCCCGCCCGCAGCCGTGCCCGTGCGTGCCGGAGTGATCAGTCCGCGCCGCCCCCGCAGCCGCCGCCCCCTCCGCAGCTGAGCGCGCCGCCCGAGCCGCCGCCGCCCCAAGGACCCCCGTACGGGGAGCGCTTGACGAGGCGGACGTCGCGCAGCGGGACGCGTGCCACCAGGCCGGCCCGCAGGGCGAAGCGCGGCACGAGGGCGCGCAGGGCGGGCTCGCCGTGCAGGGCGGTGACGAGGAGGACGGTGCGCTCGGCCAGGCCGCGGCGGCTCGCGGGGACCGGGCACGCCGCGCGCAGGACGCGCACGTGTCGGCGGGCCGCCCGGGTCGGCCGCAGCAGCGGGTGGCGCAGCAGCCCCGCCTCGGCGAGTGGGACGCGTACTTCCGCCACCGCCCAGCGGACATCCGGGTGGGCGGCCAACTCCGTCACGGTGCACGGCTCGTGGAGGCCGGAGTGCACCGCGCTCTCCAGGTACCGGGCCCGTTCGGCGCGGGTCACGGCGCCCGGCCGGCCGTCCGCGGGATCCAGCGGCACCCCCGCCGGCGGGAGCGCGGGCAGGCCCCGCGCGCCCGGCCCGCGCACCGCCCGGACCGTCCCCGGCGGTCCGGGCTCCACCGCGCCCCGCAGATGCAGGGCGACCACGGCGACCGTGACCGCGGCCCGCGGGCCGCCCCGCAGCAGCGCGATCTCGTGCGGCGTCGCCCCGTGGAGCGTCGTGCCTTCGTCCATGGCGCACCCCCGGCCCTCTGGGCCGGGGCCCGCCGCCCCCGTGCCGGCGGGCCCCGTGTGCGGGCGTTCTTCCCGCCGCGACGGGCGGTCCACGCCTCGGCGGCCCCGGTTCAGAGGTTGATTTGAGGGTGCCGTAGCGCGTCTACGACCCCTGCGGTACGCGAGGTCAGGGCGTGGGGTGGTGGCGGGACAGCCCGGGCCAGTCGTCGGGGCCGCCGCCCTGCCACTCGACGAGGTCGGTGGTCTCGACGTCGGTCACGTACAGGTCGGCCAGCCGGAGGATCTCGCTCACGTCGTCGGCGTGCGTGGCGAGTCCCAGGGTCTCGTCGCCCGAGGTGACGCGGCGGGAGCCGTCCAGGCCGGGCGCGTGGACCACGATGTGCGGCCGCTCGGTGGGAGGTGCCATGTCTCCAGGCTGCTGCGCCCCGCCGCGGTCCGCACCCCGGGGCGGCCGGTGCCGGCCCGGGCATGCGGGAGCCCCGGTGCGGGGTCGTCCGCACCGGGGCCGTGGGGGAGGTGGACCGTCCGGCGGGCGAGGCCGGGCGCGACGGAACGTTCGCGCCGCCGGACGGGGCCGGGGGTGCCGGTTCCGGACGGGGACCGCGGCGGGTGCGACGGCACCGGTGCTCCTCCCCTCAGGTCGAAGGAGTGGCGCCGGGGCCTTCACCACCGCACTGGCTCGCACGCCACCGCGGGTCCCCGTCCCGCCCGCCGGACTCCGCCCGGTGCCCCTCGTCGGGGCGCCGCGGAGTCCGTGCGGGCCGCGCGTACGGTCCCGACCTCCCGTCAGGGGCCGTACGCGAGCTCGTGTGCCGTTCCGGTGGAAAGGCGGTGGGGTGGGGGTGGGGGATCCGGGCGGTGCCGGTGCCTTGGCGCGACGAAACAGGTGTCGGCACCGGCACCGCCCGGAGGCCGGGAGGGCGCGGCGTCAGGCCGCCGTGCCGGACAGCCGCTCGACCGCGCGCAGCAGGGCGGAGTGGTCCAGGCCGCCGTCGCCCTGCGCCCGCAGGCTCGCCACCAGCTGGGCGACGACCGCGCCGACGGGCAGCGCGGCACCGACGGCGCGGGCGGCGTCGGTGACGATGCCCATGTCCTTGTGGTGCAGGTCGATGCGGAAGCCCGGCGCGAAGTCGCGGGCCAGGAAGTTGTCCTTCTTGCGGGTCAGGACGGTGGAGCCGGCCAGCCCGCCGCCCAGCACGTCCAGCGCGGCCTTCAGGTCCACGCCGGACCTCTCCAGGAAGACCACGGCCTCGGCGCACGCCTGGATGTTGACGGCGACGATGAGCTGGTTGGCGGCCTTCACGGTCTGGCCGGAGCCGTGCGGGCCGCACAGGACGACGGTTCTGCCGAGCGTCTCGAAGAGCGGCCGGGCCTCGTCGAAGTCGGCCTGCTCACCGCCGACCATGATGGACAGCACGGCCTCGATTGCTCCGGCCTCCCCGCCGGACACCGGGGCGTCGAGCACCCGGATGCCCTTCTCCCGCGCGGCGGCGGCCAGGTCGACGGAAGTCTGCGGGGTGATGGAGGACATGTCGATCAGCAGCGTGCCGGGGCGCGCGTTCTCCAGGATGCCGTCGGGGCCGTACGCGACGGCCTCGACCTGCGGGGAGGCGGGCACCATGGTGACGACGACGTCCGCGTCGCGGACCGCCTCGGCGACCGAGCCGGCCGCGGTGCCGCCGGCGGCGGTCAGACGGTCGAGTTTGGCCTGCTCCAGGGTGTGTCCGGTGACCTGGTAGCCCGCCTTGACCAGGTTCTCGGACATGGGGGAGCCCATGATGCCGAGTCCGATCCAGGCGACCTTGGGAAGCGTGCTCATAGGGATTGCCTCTCTGCCTCTCTCAGTGCGCGGGCGTCCGGCCGCGGGCGGCGCCGCCGGTGCCCGGGGTGTTCAGCGGGCGGCGCGCGCCTCGGGCGGGAGCCAGTCGAAGGACCGGTCGCTCGTGGGGCCGCCGGGCTTGTACTCCAGGCCGACCGGGCCCGTGTAGCCCGCCCTCGTCAGCCGGCCGAGCAGGCCGGCCAGCGGCAGCGAACCGGTGCCGGGGGCGCCGCGGCCGGGGCTGTCGGCGATCTGTACGTGTCCGGTCAGGGCGGTGTACCGGTCGATCACCGCCGGGAGGTCCTCGCCGTTCATCGCCAGGTGGTACAGGTCCATCAGGAACCGGGCGTTGTCCAGCCCGGTCGCGGCGTTGACCTTCTCGACCACCTCGACGGCGGTGGGCGCGGAGACCAGCGGATACCGCGGCGACTCCGGCGCGTTGAGCGCCTCGATCAGCAGGACCGCGCCGATCCGGTCGGCGGCCCGGGCCGCGAGGGCGAGGTTGTCCAGCGCGAGCGCGTCCTGCTCGGCCGGGTCCACGCCGTCGACGCGGTTGCCGTACAGCGCGTTCAGGGCCGTGCAGCCGAGGGAGCCGGCGAAGCCGGCGGCCACGTCGACGTTGGCGCGGAACCGCTCGGACTCCTCACCGGGCACCGACAGGGCGCCGCGGTCGGGGCCGGGCAGCCGGCCGGCGTAGAAGTTCAGTCCGGTGAGGCGGACACCGGCGTCCTCGATCGCCGTGCGCAGCGCGTCGAGCTCGGACCGCTCCGGGATGGGGGTGCCGGTCCAGGGCCACCACAGTTCCACCGCGGTGAAGCCGGCCCGGGCGGCGGCCGCGGGGCGCTCCAGGAGCGGGAGTTCGGTGAACAGCATCGACAGGTTGACGCTGAAGCGCTGGTCGGCGGCTGTACTCCGGTCGAAACCCGGCATCGGGGCCGCTCCCTTCCGTGGGCGGGACGCCGTCGGGGACGGACGTCGGGGACTCGGGGGGTGCGCTCCTCCGCCGGCGGTATTCGATGAGCCCATGAATTCCACTATGCGGAAGTTATTTTCTGCACATTGGAAGATTGCCGTCGGTCGTCCGTGGTTGTCAAGAGGGGGCGGCGGGGTCCGGGGCATTCCCCTCCGCCCTGGGGCCCCGGATCCCCGGTGCGGGTTAGGTTGAGCGCGTGCGATTGAGAGTGGAGTTCACGACCGAGCCCTTCGACCTCGACGAGGCCCCGCGGCACGCCGTGGTGGCCCGCGAGACCGTCGAGGCGGCGCAGCTGGACGCGGTCGACGTCGGGCCGTTCGGCAACACCGTGGAGGGCGGTGCCGACGACGTGCTCGGCGCCGTCGACGCCCTGCTGCGCCGCACCCTCGCCGCGGGCGCCACCCGGGTCTCGCTCCAGGTCAACGTGATCGGGGAGGATCAGGCGTGAGCGGCGCGGGGGAGGAGCCGTTCATCGCGGCCGTCAAGCCGCTGGTCGACGCCATCGGCGGGGAGCTGCTGCCACCGGACGAGGCCGGACCGGACGACGTCGTGCTGGCCTGGCAGGGCGCCGACGCCGTCGCCGTGCGCCTGCCGCAGCTCGCCGACTCCCTCGATCACATCCTGGCCGCCCTCGAACGCCGCCGGGGCCGGCCGCTCGCGGAACTGGACCGCAAGGCCAAGCAGGAGATCGTGCGCGGCCTGGAGGCGCGCGGCGCCTTCGCGGTGCGGCACGGCGTGGAGACGGTGGCGAGCGCGCTCGGCGTCAGCCGCTTCACCGTCTACAACTACCTGAACCGCGAGAAGGGCTCCTGACGCGCGGGGGCGTCCCGGAACCCTCTCCGGCCCGTCCCACCAGCGCGTTCGTGGCGTGACCGCGGCCCGGCGGCCGGCTGTCCGCCCCGCGAATTTTCAACAAACTGTTGACGTGCCGTGTGGGGCGGCGTTCACTGTCGGCACGCCGGCCCGGCATCCACCGGTCCGGCGCCCCGACCGTTCCGCACGATGCCCGCGTCCGGCACCACGGCCGTGCGCGGCCCCCGAGAGGCTCCCGTGACGTCCACCGACACGCCGCAGGGTCTGGCCCGGTTCAACACCCTCGACGAGAGCGCGGCCCGCGCCGCACTCCTGGAGGCGTGCGCCTCCACGGCATGGGCCGGGCAGCTGCTCGCCGCCCGCCCCTACGCCACCCCCGAGGACCTGTACGCCGCCTCCGACGCCGCCATGGCCGACCTGACGGCGGCCGACCTCGCCGAGGCCATGACCGCACACCCTCCGATAGGCCGCCCCCAGCCGGGCGATCCGGAGTCCACCCGCGAACAGGCGGGCATGTCCGCGGCCTCCGCCGCGCTCAGGGCGGAGATGCTGGAGCTGAACCTGGCCTACCAGGAGAGGTTCGGCCATGTGTTCCTCATCTGCGCCACCGGCCTGACCGGTGAGCAGATGCGGGACGCGGTCCGGGAACGGATCGGCAACCCGCCCGAGAAGGAGCGGGAGACCGTCCGCACCGAACTGGCGAAGATCAACCGCATCCGACTGGCCCGACTCGTCGCGGAGGACTGACGCAGCCATGAGCACCACCACCACCGCTTCCGTGTCCACGCACATCCTGGACACCAGCGCCGGCCGCCCCGCCGCGGGCGTCGCCGTCCACCTCGCCGCCCGCGCCGGGCGGGAGGCGCGGTGGCAGGAGCTCGGCGGCTCCGCCACCGACGCGGACGGCCGGTGCAAGGACCTCCCGGCCCTGCCGGAGGGAACCACCCACGTACGGCTCGGCTTCGCCGTCGAGCCGTACTTCGAACAGCACGCGAAGAAGCAAGCCGTCGCGCAGCAGGACGCCCCCGCGCACCGGGACAGCGGACCGGCCGTGTTCTTCCCGGAGGTGGCGGTCACGTTCGCCGTCGTGCCGGGCGAGCACTACCACGTTCCGCTGCTGCTCAGCCCGTTCGGCTACTCCGTTTACCGAGGGAGCTAGCAGACCATGGCCGCCACTTCCCGACCCGCCCGCCCCGTCGTCCTGGGACAGAACCAGTACGGCAAGGCGGAGAACCGCGTCGTCCGGATCACCCGGGACGGCAGCACCCACCACATCAAGGACCTCAACGTGTCCGTCGCCCTCTCCGGCGACATGGACGACGTCCACTACTCCGGCTCCAACGCCCACGTCCTGCCGACCGACACCACCAAGAACACCGTCTTCGCCTTCGCCAAGGAACACGGCATCGAGTCGGCCGAGCAGTTCGCCGTCCACCTCGCCCGCCACTTCGTCACCTCGCAGGAGCCCATCCACCGGGCCCGCATCCGCGTCGAGGAGTACGCCTGGGAGCGGATCGCCGCCCCCGGCACCGACCGCGGCGAGCACTCCTTCGTCCGCAAGGGCCAGGAGACCCGCCTCACCCAGGTCACCTACGACGGCGAGCGCTGGGAGGTCGTCTCGGGCCTGACGGACCTGACGGTGCTGAACTCCACCGACTCCGAGTTCTGGGGCTACGTCAAGGACCGCTACACCACGCTGAAGGAGACCCGCGACCGCATCCTCGCCACCTCCGTCTCCGCCCGCTGGCGGTTCAACTGGACCGACGACGCCCGGCCGATGCCCGACTGGGAGGAGTCCTACGCCGAGACCCGGCGGCACCTGCTGGAGGCGTTCGCCGAGACCTACTCGCTCTCCCTGCAGCAGACGCTCTACGAGATGGGCGCCCGCATCGTGGAACAGCGCGACGAGATCGACGAGGTCCGCTTCTCCCTGCCCAACAGCCACCACTTCCTGGTGGACCTGGAGCCCTTCGGGCTGAAGAACGACACCGCCGACTCGGCCGTGTACTTCGCCTCCGACCGCCCCTACGGCCTGATCGAGGCCACCGTGCTGCGCGAGGGCTGCGAGGCGCTCATCCCGGTCGACCTGACCAACCTCTGACCGCACCGCATTTCGGCACCCGTGGCCGGGGAACCCGGCGCACCACCGCGTCTCCCCGGCCACGGCACTCAAACCACCCCAGGGTCCTGCCGTGCCCGCCCTCCGTATGTGAAAAGGACGCACCATGGCAGCAGTCCAGCGCATCGTCATCGAGAACGCGGCGATCGCGACCGTCGACGGCCAGGACACCGAGCACGCCTCCGGCCACCTCGTCCTCGCCGGCCACCGCATCGAGTCGGTCGGCGCGGGACCGGCCCCCGAGGGCCTTCGACACGTCGTCCGCCGGATCGACGCCACCGGCCACCTGGCGACCCCCGGCCTGGTCAACACCCACCACCACTTCTACCAGTGGATCACCCGGGGCCTGGCCACCGACCACAACCTCTTCGACTGGCTGGTCGCCCTCTACCCCACCTGGGCGCGCATCGACGAGCCGATGGTGCGCGCGGCGGCCCGCGGCTCGCTGGCGATGATGGCCCGCGGCGGCGTGACCACCGCCATGGACCACCACTACGTCTTCCCGCGCGGCACCGGCGACCTGTCCGGCGCGATCATCGGCGCCGCCCGGGAGACCGGCGTCCGCTTCACGCTGGCGCGCGGCTCCATGGACCGCAGCGAGAAGGACGGCGGGCTGCCCCCGGACTTCGCGGTCGAGACCCTCGACGGCGCGCTCGCCGCCACCGAGGAGACCGTCCGCCGCCACCACGACCCCTCCTCCGACGCGATGACCCAGGTCGCCGTCGCGCCCTGCTCGCCGTTCTCCGTCTCCACCGAACTGCTGCGGCAGGGAGCGGAGCTGGCCCGCCGGCTCGGCGTACGCCTGCACACCCACGGCTCGGAGACCGTGGAGGAGGAGAAGTTCTGCCACGAGCTGTTCGGCATGGGCCCGACGGACTACTTCGAGTCCACCGGCTGGCTCGGCGAGGACGTGTGGATGGCGCACTGCGTCCACATGAACGACTCCGACATCGCCGCCTTCGCCCGCACCGGGACCGGCGTCGCCCACTGCCCCTCCTCCAACGCCCGTCTCGCGGCCGGCATCGCCCGCGTCCCCGACCTGCTCGCGGCCGGCGTGCCGGTGGGCCTCGGCGTGGACGGCACCGCCTCCAACGAGTCCGGCGAACTGCACACCGAACTGCGCAACGCCCTGCTCGTCAACCGCCTCGGCGCCCACCGCGAGGCCGCCCTGACCGCCCGTCAGGCCCTGCGGCTCGGCACGCACGGCGGGGCCCGGGTCCTCGGCCGCGCCGACGACATCGGCTCCCTGGAGCCCGGCAAGCTGGCCGACCTGGTGCTGTGGCGGATGGACACCCTCGCCCACGCCTCCATCGCCGACCCGGTCGCCGCCCTGGTCCTCGGCGCGGCCGCCCCGGTCACCGCGTCCTTCGTGCACGGCCGTCAGATCGTCGAGGACGGGCGGCTGCTCACCGTCGACGAGGACGCGATCGCCCGCGACACCCGGGCCGAGGCGCAGCGCCTGGCCCGGATCGCCGCCGGGGACTGAGCCACGGGCGAACACCCCGGATGTCTCCGGCCGGGAGGGACGGCTCCCGGCCGGTGACCGCGGACCCGCGGGTCCGCGGCGGCCGTCTCCGGGGCGCGCGCGGACGCGCGGACCCCGGAGACGGCCCCCACCACCTCCCACCGCTCCCTCCGTCCCCGTGACGGAACCGGGCGAGGAGAACACGACGACCGGCGCCCCGGCCGCCACGCCCTGACGGGCCGGCGCGGCGGCCGGGGTCACGCTCCGGCCGCCGCGCCCGGCGGTGTCAGGCCCCCCGGGCCGCCGCCACTTCCTCGCGCAGCCGGGGCAGCATGTCGTGGTACACGCCCGGACAGAGGGTCGTGCCGTAGTCCTTGTGCCCGTAGATCTGCGTGGACGGGATGCCGTACTGCGCGCAGGTGTACGCGCACAGCGCCACCAGCACGTCCCACTGGGCGTCCGGCGGCACGGCGCCCGCGTGGTAGGAACCCTCGTTCGCGATGCCGAGGGCCTGGTTGTTCTGCCCGGAGGTGTGGGCGCCGAGCACGAAGGTGCGGCCGCCGCGCAGCGCCTGGAGGCTGCCGTGCCGTCCCTCGGTGATCCAGCCGCCCCGGCTCACCAGGAAGTGGTAACCGGTGTCCGCCCAGCCGTTCTTGTCCAGGTGCAGGTCCTGGACCCAGTGGGCGTGCGCGTGCGCCTGACTCCGGGAGTAGTCCGTGGAGTTGGTGCTCGCCGTGTGGTGGACGACGATCCGGCTCGGCCGGTACTGCAGCACGCTGATGGTGCCCTTCGGGGCGCGGGCGTTCCAGTCCGCGGTGGAGTCGAAGTCCGGCTCGACGGCCTCGGCGCCACGGGCCCGGGCGGTGCTCGGCAGGGCGGCCACGGCGGCCAGCCCGGCCGCGCCGGCGAGCAGGAGCCGGCGCCGGGGAGAGGGCGGCCGGGAAGAGGGCTGGGGATGCACGATCACTCCTCGTTCGAGGGGGGGAGGGTGGGGGGAAGACGGCGGAGCCGGGGCCGCGGGGCCGCCGGCTCCACCGCGTGATCGCGTACGTGACGGGACGACGGGACTACGGCGTCACGTGTTGTTGGCGAGGGCCAGGAGCCGGTCGCGGGAGCCGTTGAACTTGTTGCGGTCCACGTTTCCGGACACGCCGCTCACCGATCCGGTGCTGGTGTACTGCCAGACCGTCCAGGTGGGGAACCCGCTGGGGATGGTCGGGGACGAGGCGGAGGTCCAGTGCGCCACCCACAGCGGGCTCTTGGCGGACATGCCCGTCCAGTTGCCGGTGCAGGTGTTCCACCAGCCGGCGGTCGTGTAGATCACCACGTCGCGGCCCGTCCGCGACTTGTAGGCGGTGTAGAAGTCGTTGATCCAGGTGCGCATCTGGGTGGTCGACAGCCCGTAGCACATCGCCCCGTACGGGTTGTGCTCGATGTCCAGCACGCCCGGCAGAGTGAGGTTGTCGCGGGACCAGCCGCCGCCGTTGTTGACGAAGTAGTTCGCCTGAGTGGCGCCGGTGGAGAGGTTCGGGCGCGCGAAGTGGTAGGCGCCGCGGATCACGCCCGCGCGGTGGGCCGCCGGGTAGTTGGTGTTGAAGCTGGAGTCCTTGTAGCCGGTGCCCTCGGTCGCCTTCATCCAGGCGAACTGGATCCCGGCGTTGCGCACCGAGGTCCAGTTGATGGCGCCCTGCCAGTGCGAGACGTCGATGCCCTGGACGCCGTCGGTCGGCGCCAGGACGCCCATCGTCGGCTCGCCGGCCGGGATGCCCTCGTGGATGCGGGTGCCGACACCCATGTACGCCTCGCCGGGTTCGACGGTCACCCGGTCATGGCCGGGCTGCGGTGCGGCGCTCGCGCCGCCGATGGCGGTGGCCGTCAGGGCGAGGGCGGCGCCGACGACGCCGAGGGCGGTGACGGTCCGTCTGGTGGGGCCGGTCGTGGAGCGCGGGACAGAGAACATGGGGGGGGCTGCCTCCTGACACATGTGGGGATGAGCGAAGGAGGTGACGTCGGCCGCTGCCACCTGGGCAGATACGTACCGTTTGACGTGCGCGCGTCATTAGTTACGCACGTAGATTCCGGGCCTGTAAAGAGTCGTCGTGTCTCTCTGGTGGTCTGGTCCACTGTAGGAGCGGATGGCCTGGAAACTCGGGAACCGGGCGGCGGAAACTTTCAGCGGGTGAAAGCTGAGCCCCGCTCGCCTCTCCCGTACTACAGCCCGAACAGCCCCGGGTCGGTGGCCAGTTGACGGAAAACCTCCGCCGGGTCCGGCACCAGCTTGCGCCGTTCGAGGTCCAGCACCCCGCCGACCCCGGTCAGCTCCGCCGCCACCGTCCCGTCGGCCTTCGTGAGCTTCTGCTCGATGGTGAACGTCCTGCCGCCGCCCCAGCCGAAGGCGCAGCTCACGTCGACCTCGTCCCCGGCGAGCAGCTCGCGGCGGTAACGGATGGTGGTCTCCAGGGCGACCGGTCCCACACCCTCAGCGATCAGCCCGGACTGGCTGATCCCGGCCGCCTGGAGCAGCGACCAGCGCGCGTGCTCCGCGTAGTTCAGATACACGGCCTGGTTCAGGTGGCCCTGCGTGTCCGTCTCGTACCCGCGCACGGTCACCCGGACGGAGAACGGCTCCCTCGGCTCGCTCACTGCGTGGTCCCCTTCATGACGCTGCGGATGGTGGCCCGACCCGCCGATCCTGACACGCCCGTCACACCCGGCGCGGGGAGGCCAGCACGTAACGCGTCCGCGTCCTCGGCTCCGTGTACTCCCCGGCCTGCCAGCCCGCCCCCTCCAGGGTGGCCGCGCAGGCCCGCAGTTCCGCGTCGTCCGGCGCGTACACGGCGACCGCCTCCGGCTGCGGTGTCTCCCGCACCCGGTAGCCGCCCCCGCCGTCCGGGCCGGCCGGACGGTGCCCGGCGGCCTCCAGGGCCAGCGCGGCGGCCTGCACCAGGTGCCCGCGCTCCCAGCCGCACGGCCGGTCCGTCGCACCGTCGGGGTTGGTCATCCGGCGCAGCTCCAGCATGCCCTGCCAGGCACCCCGCACCTCCCGGAGCCGGGCCGGCCCGGAGGCGGGTGACGGGTCCTCACCGCCCACGCGCGCGGCGAACACCCCGGAGACGGACGCGGCGGGCGCCGCCCGGGTCTCCGGCTCGGGCTCCGCCTCCCGCACCCGGTGCCCGGCGGGCGTCAGGAAGTGGTCGTGCGGAGGCCGCGGGTGCCGGAAGGCCAGCCCCCGCTTCACCAGCGCCGCGAGCTGCGCGTCCGTCCCCGTCAGCCGCCCCGTCACGGGATCGGCGGCCTCGATGAGACGACGCTGGGCGGCGGTGGGCGGACGGGTCATCGGTCTCCGCGGGCGTAGGGCAGGAAGGCGGCCCACTGGGTGGGGGAGAAGGTGAGGTGCGGGCCGGGTATGTGCTTCGAGTCACGGACGTGGACGGTATGGGGGGTGGCGGCGATCTCGACGCACGCAGCACCATCGGGGTTGCTGTGGCTGCTCTTGTGCCACTCCAGCTCGGCAAGGGGTGTCACGCTCATGTCTCTCCCAGTAGTCCGTCGATGTGGGCCAGCGACTCCCGCGGCGTGAGCGCCTGCGCCCGGATGATCCCATAGCGCAGCTCCAGAAGCTGGACCTCGCGGCGGTCCGCGACCAGCCGGCTGACGAGCTGGATGTCGCTGTGGCCCACGGTCGAGCCGTCTCTCAGCCGCAGCAGGTGGAAGGGGCCGTCGAGGCCGGCGTTGTCCTCCGAGGCCAGGGGCAGCACCTGGATCACCACGTTGCGCATCTGCCCGACCTCCAGCAGGTGTTCGAGTTGGCGGCGCAGGACCATCCTGCCCCCGACCGGCCGCCGCAGCGCGGCCTCGTCATGCACGAAGCTGAAGGCCGTGCCCGACCGGACGATCTCCTGACGGGACAGCCGGGCCGAGACCAGCTCCTCCGTCTCCTCGGGGGAGAAGGCCGGCCGCCGGGAGGCGAAGACCGCCCGCACGTACTCCTCGGTCTGGAGGAGGCCGTTGACGACGGAGTTGTCGTAGGTGCAGACCTCCACCGCCTCCGCCTCCAGCTTGGCCAGGTCCCGGACCTTCTTCGGGAACCTGGCCTTCGCCACGTCCGCCTTGAGGCCCGAGATCAGGCCCGCCGCCCCCAGGGCCCGGTCCGCCGCCTCCAGGAACGACTCCACCGGGGCCCGCCGCCCCCGCTCCACGGAGGACACCTGCTCCTCGCTGTACCCGATCTGTGCCCCGAGGCCGGCCTGCGTCAGGCCCTCCCGCTCCCGGCACATCTTGATGATCCGCCCGACCGTCCGCAGGACGGCCGCCGACTCCTCGTCCGCGCCGTACGGTTCCACGCTCATGTCCCCACACCTCCGTCTGCCGCCCCGTGTCCAACCAGCCGTCGGTGCCGCGCGTCACGCGTCGCGGCCCGGACAGGCCCGGACAGGCTCGTGGGGCGCCCGGACGAAGCCCTGGGGCGCGGGTACGTCTACTGCCGGTAGCCGCTGAGGAACCGCCCGATCCGGCCGATCGCCGCCTCCAGGTCGTCGGCGTGGGGGAGGGTGAGGATGCGGAAGTGGTCGGGGGAGGGCCAGTTGAAGCCGGTGCCCTGGACCACCTGGATCTTCTCCCGCAGGAGCAGGTCCAGGACGAACTTCTCGTCGTCGTGGATCGGGTGCACCTTGGGGTCCAGGCGGGGGAAGGCGTACAGCGCGCCCTTGGGCTTCACGCAGCTCACGCCGGGGATCTCGTTGAGCTTCTCCCAGGCCACGTCCCGCTGTTCGCGCAGCCTGCCGCCGGGTGCGGTGAGGTCGCGGATGGACTGGCGGCCGCCGAGCGCGGCCTGGATGGCGTACTGCGCGGGGGCGTTGGCGCACAGGCGCATGGAGGCCAGCATGGTGAGGCCCTCCAGGTAGTCCTTGGCGTGCTGCTTGGGGCCGGTGACCACCAGCCAGCCGCTGCGGAAGCCCGCCACGCGGTAGGTCTTCGACAGTCCGCAGAAGGTGAGGACCACCAGGTCGGGGGCGAGGGCGGCGGCCGAGTGGTGCACGGCGTCGTCGTAGAGGATCTGGTCGTAGATCTCGTCGGCGAACACCATCAGCCCGTGCCGGCGGGCCAGGTCGAGGATGCCCTCGACGACCTCCTTCGGATAGACGGCGCCGGTCGGGTTGTTGGGGTTGATGATGACGACGGCCCGCGTGCGGTCGGTGATCTTCGCGGCCATGTCGTCGAGGTCCGGGTACCAGTCGGCCTGTTCGTCGCACAGGTAGTGCACCGCCTTGCCGCCCGCGAGGTTGGTGACGGCGGTCCACAGGGGGAAGTCCGGTGCGGGGACGAGGACTTCGTCGCCGTCCTCCAGCAGGGCCTGCACCGCCATGGAGACCAGCTCGGAGACGCCGTTGCCCAGGAAGACGTCGTCGACGTCGACCTCCAGGCCGAGGGTCTGGTAGCGCTGGGCGACCGCGCGGCGGGCGGAGAGGATGCCGCGGGAGTCGGTGTAGCCGTGGGCCTGCGGGAGCATCCGGATCATGTCCTGGAGGATCTCCTCCGGCGCCTCGAAGCCGAACAGGGCCGGGTTGCCCGTGTTGAGGCGCAGCACACTGTGGCCCGCCTCCTCCAGCGCGTTGGCGTGCTCGATGACCGGCCCGCGGATCTCGTAACAGACCTCGCTGAGCTTGCTGGACTGCCGGAACTCCATGCGCCCCTCCGGTTTCTCGTGTTACTTGGTTTTACCAAGTGGATGCTTGGAAAGTCCAACGACATGTCTAGACTGCGTCGCATGCCACCTCGCCGAAGCTACGACCAGTACTGTTCCGTCGCGCGCGCCCTCGACACCGTCGGCGACCGCTGGACCCTGCTGATCGTCCGGGAGCTGCTCGCCGGTCCGCGGCGCTACACCGACCTGCACGCCGACCTGCCCGGCGTCAGCACGGACGTCCTGGCCTCGCGGCTGAAGGACATGGAGCGCGACGGCCTCGCGACCCGCCGTCGGCTTGCGCCGCCCGGTGCCGCCTACGTCTACGAACTCACCGGCCGCGGAAGCGCGTTGCTGCCCGTCCTGCAGGCCCTCGGCACCTGGGGCGAGGCCGGGCTGGGGGAGCGGGGGCCCACCGACGCGGTGCGGGCGCACTGGTTCGCGCTGCCCCTGCTGCGGGCCCTGGAGGGGGAGACGGGCCTGGTCGAAGTCCGCCTGGACGAAGGGGTGTTCCACCTGAGGGCAGGGGGCGGCGCCACGGGTCCCGTCTACGGCGACGGCCCGGCCGGCCAGGAGCCCGACGCGGTCCTGTCGCTGGACACCGACACCTGCACGGCCATCGGCCGGGGCGAACTCCCCCTCACCGAGGGGGTCCGCGCCGGACGGGTCGCGGTCGACGGCGACGGCCCGCTCGCCAAACGCCTGCGGGAGGCGTGACGGAGGGGGCGGAGTCCCGGACGGTCCCGGACGGTCGTTCCCCCTCCGGAGGGACGGCCCCGGTCCTGTCCCCCGTGCGAGCTACCGCGAGGTGTCCACCGTGAGGTGACGATCCCCGAACGCCGTTTCCGTAGCGTCCCGTTGCAGCCCGCGACACACCGGTCGCGGCCCGGCAGAGGGGTGTTCATGCGGTTCGTTCGGCAGTTCCTGACGATCCTGGTGGTGTACGCACTGAGCGGCGCCGCCGTCAACGCGGTGCGCGACAACGAGTGGCTCACGCTCGTCCTCGGTCTCGCGTCCGCCGCCCTGATCGTCCTCGTCTACGCGTGGGTCGTGCGGCGGACCGAGCACCGGCCCGCCACGGACGTGGCCCGCAAGGGCGCCGCGTCCCGGACCGCCTGGGGCATCCTGATCGGCGGCGGGATGTTCACGGCCGTCATCGTGAACCTCTACACCTCCGGGCACTACGACATCGACGGCGTCGGCTCGGTGACCGGCGCGGTGGGGCTGCTCGGCTTCATGGCCGCCGCCGCGGCGACCGAGGAAGTGGTCTACCGGGGCGTGCTGTTCCGGATCGTCGAGGAACACATCGGCACCTACGCGGCCATGGGACTGACCGGTGTCGTGTTCGGCCTCTCGCACCTTTTCAACGAGAACGCGACCCTGTGGGGCGCCCTGGCCATCGCGATCGAGGCCGGATTCATGCTCGCCGCCGTGTACGCCGCCACCCGCAGCCTCTGGCTCGCGATCGGCGTGCACTTCGGCTGGAACTTCGCCGCGGCCGGCGTCTTCAGCACCGAGGTCTCCGGCAACGGCGCCAGCGAGGGCCTCCTGGACGCCACGACGTCGGGGCCGGAACTGCTCACCGGCGGCGCGTTCGGCCCCGAGGGCAGCGTGTACTCGGTGGGCTTCGGAGCCATGCTGACCCTGGTGTTCCTCTGGCTGGCCCACCGGCGCGGGAACGTCGTCCCCTTCGGTGCCCGCCGGGCGGCCCGCCGCAACTCCGCGACTACACTGCCCCGGTGATCGACCGCCGACGTGTCCCGGAGCTGTGGCGCCGCCTGGACGTCACGGCCCGGGACCTCCCCCTCGGGATCCTGATCCTCGTGGCCTCGGCCCTGCCCGGCTTCCAGGGCAACGGCACCGAGTTCGGCGGTGTGCCGACCCGCCCCGCCGACGCGCTCGCCGTCGTCGCGGCCGTGCTGCAGAGCCTGCCGCTCGCCGCGCGCCGGCGGTGGCCGCTCGTCTGCCTCGCCCTGGTGTCCTGCGGCTTCGCCCTCGACCAGCTGCGCGGCTACCACCTCTTCGCCAGTATCGCCCTGCCGGTCGCGCTGGTCAGCGCCGGCTCGTACGCGGAGCGGTTCCGCCGCACGGCCATGGGTGCCGCCTCCGTGGCGTACGTGGCGCTGGCGTTCGTGATCGACCGGAGCGGGCCCGGCGAACCCGTGGCGGAGTACGTGACGTTCTACCTGGCGCTGGCCCTCGCCTGGGGCATCGGCGCGTGGATGCGCTCCGCCCGCGCCGCCGAGGCCGAACGGCGCCGCCGCGTCGCCGAGGACGCCCGCACCGCGGAGCGCACCCGCATCGCCCGCGAACTCCACGACGTCGTGACCCATCACGTGACCGCGATGGTCGTGCAGACCGAAGCCGCCCGGTACCTGACCGCCTCGCCGGACCGCCTCGACCAGGCCCTCACCACCGTCAGCGACACGGGCCGACGGGCCCTCACCGACCTGCGGCACCTGCTCGACCTGCTCAACCCCGAGTACGGCACCGGCAGCCGGGACGACAGGACGCCCCCCGTCGGCCGGGTGCTCACCCTCGTCGAGCAGACCCGGCGGGCCGGACAGCCCGTCGAACTGACGGAGGAGGGCACGCCACCGGATTCGACCGGCAGCGCCGACCTCGTCGCCTACCGTGTCGTGCAGGAGGCCCTGACGAACGCGCTCAAGTACGACCACGGCGGCCGGACCTCGGTCCTGGTGTGCCACGGCGGGAGGGAGATCACGGTGGAGGTCGGCACGGACGGCACCGGTTCACGGGCGGCGTCCCCCGGCGGCAGCGGACGGGGCCTGGCGGGCCTGCGCGAACGGGTCGGCGTCCTGGGCGGCGACTTCGAGGCCGGCCGGCGCGACGACGGAGGCTTCCTCGTCCGGGCGCGGATACCCGTGGGAACCCCGGCGTGAGCGCGCCGGTCCGGGTCCTGGTCTGCGACGACCAGGCCCTCATCCGCACCGGCCTGTCGACCATCATCGACGCCCAGCCCGACATGGCCGTGGCGGGGGAGTGCGGTGACGGCCGGACCGCCGTCGAGCTGGCCGGGCGGCTCCGCCCGGACGTCGTCGTCATGGACGTGCGCATGCCGGTCCTGGACGGCATCGAGGCCACCCGGCTGCTGGCCGGCGCCGGGGTCGAACACCCCGTGAAGGTGCTCGTAGTCACCACCTTCAACCTGGACGAGTACGTCTACGAGGCACTGCGGGCCGGGGCCAGCGGCTTCCTCCTCAAGGACGCCCCGCCGGACCGCCTGCTGCACGGCATCCGCACCGTGGCCACGGGCGCCGCCCTGCTGGACCCGGAGGTGACGCGCCGCCTCGTCGGCCACTACGCCGCCCGCATCCGTCCCGCCGGGGGCAGCCCGCAGGACACCCCGCTCACCCCCCGCGAACTGGAGGTCCTCCGCCTGATCGCGGACGGCCGCTCCAACAGCGAGATCGCCGCCGCGCTCGTCATCAGCCAGGAGACCGTCAAGACCTTCGTCTCCCGCATCCTCACCAAGCTGAACCTTCGCGACCGGGTCCAGGCGGTGGTGTACGCGTACCGGCACGGGCTGGTCAGCTAGCGCCCGCGGTCGTGACCGCTCGCCACACGCGGGAGGCCCGCGCAAGGCGGGCCTCCCTGGGGTGAGTTGCGGGTGTCAGGCGCCCGGCGGCACCCGGGACGGGCGGCCCGGGCCGCGGGTCAGGCGGTAGCCGGCGACGCCCGCGAGGGCGGCCAGGGCGCCGCCTGCCGCGGTCCACACCCAGCGGTCGGACCACCAGCCGGAGGCCCAGCCGTCCTCCGGCTCCAGGGCCGCCAGGACGGCGGACGACGCGTCGTCCTCCTCGTCCTCCTCCGCCTCGGCGCGGGCGGCGACGCCCGGTACGAGCGGCTCGGACAGCGAGCCGTCGACCGCCGCCGCGCCGCCCATGTCCTTGGACTCGACGCGCAGTTCGGCGTTCACCGCCTGGCCGAGGTCGGCCGCCGAGATGCGCAGCGCCGTCAGCCGGACGTAGTAGGTGCCCGGCAGCGGGTCGTTGGCCCACGGCTCCGACCAGGCGCGGACCGTGCGCAGCACACAGGTCAGCTCCACCGAGGGGGCGTCGGCGGCCGCCGTGCGGGTCTGCGCCCCGTACTGGCAGGCCTGGCGGCGGCGCAGACCGTCGTACACGTCGACCTGCCAGGTCTCGGCGGCGTGCGTCTCGGGCAGCTTCACCGTCGCCTTCACGGTGGGGCGCTGCCCCGCGTCCGCCGGGAACGACCAGTACAGGTAGTCACCCGTCGAGGCGCGCGCGGTGGCGGTCTGACCCTGCTCGACCTCCGTCGCGGTACGGAACGACGTGCCCGCGCGGGTGGGGCCCGCGCCGTCCCCGGACGCCTCCGGCGAGGGCGAGGAGTCGGCCGCGGCGGGGGCCGCCGCCAGCCCGAGCGCCAGCAGGGCGGTGCTCAGCACACGTAGGGCGCGCATCAGTGGGTCCTCCAGACAGCGAACCGCCAGCGGGACAGCCAGCCCCAGAGCAGACCGGCGAGGAAGCCGGTGACGGCCAGGGCGCCGAGCAGCCACCAGCCGCGGCCCAGGCCGAAGGAGGCGACGTCGGACGCCGCGCCGGGGCCGTCGACGACGTCGACGGTCAGCTCCAGCGGCAGACCGGGCGTGGTCTTCACCCCGGCACCCGGGGAGAAGGAGGTGGTCACGGCCAGGCACACGGCCACGGCGGCCGGTTCGTCACCGTCGTCGTCCCGCTCGGGCTCGGGGTGGCGCAGCCCGGTGGACAGCACGTCGGTGCGGCCGTTGCCCGTGGCCTCACCGCGCACGATCTCCCGGCCGTGCACCGTGACCCCGCGCATCAGCACGCCGTAGTCGGGGCGCACCGCGCGGTCCGCCGCCACGCTCACCGAGGCGCGCAGCTCCTGGCCGGGCAGCACGTCCACGCGGTACCAGCGCTGCCGGCCGAACTCCGCGCGGTCGGTGTACAGGCCGGACTTCAGGGTGGGGGCCTGGGCACAGCGGTCGCCGCCCTCGGTGGCCACCGGCGTCACCACCGGCTCGGCCGCCCGGTCCACCAACTCGTTGACGCGGTCCGTCAGTTCGTCCTGGTGCTCGACGGAGGTGTACGTCCCGCCGGTCGCCTCCGCGATGCAGCTGAGCTGGCGGCTCAGCTTCGCGTTCGGGACCAGGCCCAGCGTGTCGATGGTCAGCCCGATGCCCTTCGCGGCGATCTCCCGGGCCACCTCGCACGGGTCGAGCGGGGCGCAGGTGTCCTCGCCGTCGCTGATCAGGACGATCCGCTTGGAGCCGTTGCCGCCGTCGAGGTCGTCGGCGGCCTGCAGCAGGGCCGGCCCGATCGGCGTCCAGCCGGTCGGGGTGAGCGTGGCCACCGCCGTCTTGGCCTCGGTGCGGTCCAGCGGGCCGACCGGATAGAGCTGCGCGGTGTCCTTGCAGCCCTCCTTGCGGTCGTCGCCCGCGTAGTCCGCGCCGAGCGTGCGGATGCCGAGCTCGACCTCCTCGGGTGTCGCGTCCAGCACCTCGTTGAAGGCCTGCTTCGCCGCCGCCATCCGGGACTGCCCGTCGATGTCCTTGGCCCGCATCGAGCCGCTCACGTCGAGGAGCAGGTTGACCTTGGGCGCGTCCCCGCCCGCCGGTTCACCGGCGGCCGCCCCGGCCGGGAACACCAGCCCGGCCGCCAGGGCGGCGAGCAGCGCGCAGGCGCCTGCCACCGGCCGTTTTCTTGTGATCATCGGGGGATCCTATGGACGACGGCTGCCGCCCTCCAAAACGGGCCGTCAGAACCGTGCGACTTCCAGCGGATTGGGCAGTTCCGTCCACCGGTCCCCGGCCCCACCCGGCGACAGCCGCATCAGCGTCAGCGCCTTCGCGGGCACCGGCCCGCCGCACAGGGCCGCCAGATCCCCGGTGCGCGGAAGCTCCCGCACCGCCGGCTCCAGGGCGGCCCGCAGGCCCGCGCCGGACCCCACCGTCCCCGCCAGCGCACCGGCTACCAGCGAGCCGAACAGCTTGCGCCGCAGCGCCCGTTCGTCGTCCGTGACGACCCGCGCGGGCAGGTCCGGCACCCGGATGCCGTGCCGGGCCAGCCGGGCGGGGGAGACCCGGATGTCCGCGAGATCGCGGTAGACCAGCCGCAGCGGCTCCCCGGACGGCGACAGCACCACCAGCAGGTTCTGGCCGTGCGCCTCCAGCGCCACCCCCAGCTCCAGCAGCCGCAGCCCCACCGCCAGCGCCAGCCGCGCCAGCCGGGCCGGCCAGCCCGGCACACCGGGCAGCCCCGTCGTCGCCAGCGCCGCCACCGGCACCACCCGCTCCCCGGCGCCCGCGTACTCCTGCGGCGACTCGCGCAGCACGGCCGCCAGGTCCGGGGACCCGGCGGCCACCGCCCCCAGGGTGCGGGTGACGTGCAGCAGCCCGTCCGTGCGCGCGGCCACCGTCTCCCCCAGCTCCGACAGGGTCCGCGACGCGGCGACCGAACCCAGCGAGATGTCCCGCACCGACGACGTGAGCCGCGCGGTCAGCGACGTCTTCACATGCGGTCCACCGGGCAGCGCCAGGGTGCGCAGCGCCATCAGCGGATGCGCCGCCAGCCGCTCCCCGCCCGCCCGCTTCAGCACGTGCGCCTCCTGCCAGGGATGCACCGGGAGCAGCACCCGCCCCCCGTCGCGCAGCCACCCGGGCCAGTCCCCGGCCAGCAGGCACTCCCCGGCGGGCACGGGCAGCAGGCCCAGCCCCACGACCGGCCGGTGCTCGGGCCCGTAGGTCAGCTGCTCGGCCACGGACAGTCCCGGCCGGGACCGGCAGGACGGGTGGAAGGGATGTCCGTCCACCACCCGCTGCTCCCACTCCCAGTCCCGTACCGGCCACTCCTTCCGGTGAACGGACCGCCCCGCGTCGTCCGGGTTCGCCGCCCGGGACAGCGCCAGGGACGCGACACTGTGCCCGAGCTCCCCGGCGAAGGCGGCCGACCGGGGCACGGCCAGCTCCGCCATCAGCCGCGCCGGATCGGCATGGTCACGGCCGTCCAGCCGGACGGCCGTGACACAGTCGCCCGTCGCATACGGATCGGCCACCGGGCCGCGCAGACACCGGCCGTCCGCCAGCCGCAGCACCACCCCCTCCGGGCCCGTCTCGCGGCCGGCGGCCCACGGCAGCGGATCATGGACCAGACCCCGCCACAGCCGGGTCAGCACGGCCGCGCGGGCACCCGGCAGGGCGTCCGCGTAGCGCGCCGAGAGCCCCGGCCGCGCCGCGGCCAGTTCCTCGCCGATTTCGGCCTCCGCGGAGGGGGAACGGTGCACGGGCGGCTCCTCGGGGTACGACCGGAACGGCACGAACGGGCGGACAACGGCAGACATACTGATCGTCACCGCCCGGACAGACCGTAGGGAAACAGTGGAACGCGTGGACCTCCTTCCCCTGCCCGCAGACGACGACGCGGCACACCGCCGGGCCCTCGCCCGGCGCGCCGACGCCTACGCGGCCGTCCCGCTGCTGAACTGCCTGCTGCGCGAGGTGGCCCGGCCGGTCGCGGACACCGGCGGGCACCGCATCTACCGGCTGCCGGGTCTCGGGCGTCTGCTGCGCGTGCGCGGCACCCGGCGGCCCACCGACCCCGAGGTGCGCACCGCGGGCCGCTGGCAGCGCATCGGCCACGCCGAACTGGTCAAACTCACCGCCGAGGAACTGCGCCGCCACACCGGCGTCCCCAATCACGAACTGCCCGGCGAGATGACCGACAGCCGGGACGTCGTGGCCGCCCTCCTCGCCGCCCGCGCCCGCGCCGCCCCGCCCGACGACCCCTACGTGCGCTCCGAGCAGGCCCTCGTCACCGGCCACACCCACCACCCCGCGCCCAAGGCCCGCGGCGGCGGCCCCGCCGCGGCCTGGCTGCCCTACGCGCCCGAGGCCCACGCCCGCTTCCCGCTGACGCTGCTCGGCCTGCGCGAGGACACCGTCGTCGACGACGGCGACACCTCCGCCCTCGACCTCCTCGGCACCCCGCCCCCCGGCTACCGCCTGCTGCCCGCCCACCCCTGGCAGCTCGATCTGAACGCCCGGCGGCTCGCCCCCGCGTTCGCCGACGGCCGGCTGCTCCGGCTCGGCACCACCGCCTTCGACGCGTGGCCGACGGCCGCCGTCCGCACCCTGTACGCACCCGGGCGCGACCTGTTCCTGAAGTTCAGCCTGGACGTGCGCATCACCAACGACATCCGCCGGCTGTGGCGCCACGACCTGCGCCGGCGGGAGCGGACCGACACCGCCGCCCGCACCGCCCTCGCCGCCTTCGACGGGCCGGCGGCCTGGCTCGGCGACCGCGGGCACCGCACCGCCGCCTTCGCCGACGAGGAACTCGCCGTCGTGGTGCGCGACGGGCTGCGCGGCCACCTGCTGCCCGGCACCACCCCCTACCTGGCCGCCGCCCTCGCCGAGGGCTTCGACGGCAACCCGCTCACCGCCGCGCCCGACCCCGCCGCCTGGTGGGAGGCGTACCTGTCCCGGGTGGTCCCCCCGGCGCTCGCCGCCTACGCCCGGCACGGCGTCGTCCTGGAGGCGCACCTGCAGAACACCCTGGTCGCCATGGACGCCGACGGCCGTCCGGCGCAGGTCCTGTTCCGGGACGCGGAGGGCGTCAAGCTGCTGGCCGGCCGGGGCGCCGCCGGGGAGGACGACGCACCGCCCGCGGTGTCCCGGGAGGCCGGCTGGGAACGGCTGGTGTACTGCCTCGTCGTCAACCACCTCCTGGAGATCGCCGCCGCCCTCGCCGACCACCACACCGGCCTCGACCCCTGGCCAGCCCTGCGCCGCGAACTCGCCCGCCACGGCCTCCCGGAAGCCACGGCCCTGCTCACCGCCCCCACCCTCCCCGGCAAGACCAACCTCCTGCTGCGCTGGACCGGGGCCGACGGCGCCGCCGCCCGCTACCGGCCGCTGCCCAACCCGATGGCGGCGGCACCGCGGGGAGACGGCTCCGTCTGAGCCGGAATCCCTGCCCGGCTCACCCGCGCCGAGCCGGTCGAGCGCCGTCGCCCGCGACGCAACCCGATGGCCGCGGCACCGCCGGGCGACCGGTCCGTCCCAGCCGGGCGCTTCGCCGGCTCACCTCGCTGCGAGCGGGCCGAGCGCTGTCGGCCCGCTGCCCAACCCGAGGGCCGCGACACCGCGGGGAGGCCGCTGCGTCTGAGCCGGGGGCACCGTCCGGCTCCTCTACCGGCGGCGAACCGGCGGAGCGCCGCGGCCCGCGCCCGGCCGCTGGGGCTCCGTCCGGTTCATCCGGCGGCGAGCCGGGTGAACGCCGCGGCCGGCTACCGGCCGCTGCCGAACCCGATGGCCGCGTCTTCGAGGAGTGACCGCTCCGACTGAGCCGGGCGCCCTGTCCGGCTCAGCCTGCGGTGGGCCGGTCGAGGGCCGCGGCCCGCTGCCGCACCCGATGGCCGCGAAACCGCTCCGCCCGAGCCGGCCGCCCCGCCCGGCTCACCCCGCCGCGAACCGGTCCAGTGCCGCGCCCGCCAGCGCGGCGACCGCCGGGCGCAGGGCACTGCCGACGTGCGGGGCGAAGGCGGGGGAGTGGTTCGGGGCCGGGGGCTGGGCGCCGGGGCCTCCGGCCGCCGCCCGGCGCCACTCCTCGGCGCCCACCACGCCCAGCATCCAGTACACGAGCGGCACCCCCCGCTGCCCGTGCACCTCGGCCCCCGCGTCGCCGAACAGCGGGAAGTCCTCCGCGGCCATCGAACCCGGCCAGGTCAGCACCCGCCGCGCCCCCAGCAGGGCGGTGTGTGCGGCCCGTACGGCAGCGGCGGCGTCCGGGTCGCACCACAGGGCCGCCGACCGGGAGCCGACGGTCACCTCCGGCTCCCTGGGGGCGCCCACGACGGCGCTCTCGGCCCGGACGATCCGGCGCACCTCGGTCAGCGCCTCGTCGAGCAGGGTGTCGCTCGCGGCCCGCACCGCCACCCCGAGCTCCGCCCGGTCGGGGATGACGTTGGCGGCCGTCCCGGCCCGCAGGGTGCCCACCGTCAGGGTCATCTGCCCGTCGGCGGCGGGCAGGCGGGTCAGGGCGTCCTGGAGCCGGGTGACGACCGCGGCCGCGGTGACGACCGGGTTCACCGCCAGGTGGGGCGTGGCCACGTGCCCGCCCCGCCCGTGCAGCACGACGTCGAGCACCGCCCCGGCCGCCGTCATCGGCGCGTCCGGAGGGCCGGGCAGGCCGGGCGGCGCGGCGTGCGCGACTGTGCCCGAGAGCAGGGGCGCGGCGTGCTGGGCGAGGACCACCGACGGGCGGCCGAAGCGCTCGTACAGCCCGTCGCGCAGCATGCCCTCCGCCCCGTCCAGGGTCTCCTCCGCGGGCTGGCCCACCACCACGAGCGTGCCCCGCCAGTCGTCGGCCAGCGCCGCGAGCAGGTCCGCCGCGCCCGCGGCGGCCGCCAGGTGCAGATCGTGGCCGCAGGCGTGCATCGCCCCGGTCCGGCTCGCGTACGGCAGCCCGGACCGCTCCCGCACCGGCAGCGCGTCGAGCTCCGCGCGCAGCCACACCCGCGGCCCGTCCCCGTTGCGGAGCACCCCCACCACGCCGTGCCCGCCGACGCCCTGCGTGACCTCGCAGCCCGCCGCCGCGAGCCGTCGGGCGAAGCGGTCCGCCGTGCGGGCCTCCTGCCCGGAGGGCTCCGGGTGCGCGTGCAGGTCCAGGTAGAGCGCGAGCGCGGGCCGCAGCACGTCCCCCGCGCGGTCGAGGAGGGACCGTGCGCCCGGCGGAGCGGCACCGCCGTCCGGCCGGCCGGCCGGGACGGTGCGGGCGTCGGGGGACGGGGCGGGGCCGGACGGTCGGTTCATCGGCGCGCTTCCGCTCGGGCCGGGCCCTCCCGCGTGCGATGGGAGGACCCGGACGGGGGGACGTCGGGTCAGGGGAAGGGGTGCGGGGCCCGGAGGATCTCCGCGTCGGTCAGGTCGCTCTCCCGGTGCCCGCCCCGGCGCAGCGCGGTGCGCAGCCGGGGCATCAGCAGGGCCCGCTGCCGGTTCCAGCCGAAGTCGATCGGCAGCAGTCCCGGCACCACGGTGGCGACCGTCCGCAGCCCCATCCGCTCCTGCTCCGGCGAGGTCTGGTCGACGACGATCACGTCGTGGCCCGCCGTCACCAGCTCGTCCACGACGGCGACGACGTCGTCGCGCAGATCGCCGGTCCGGGGGCGGCCGTGCCGCTCCCAGTTCCCGTACAGCTCCTCGAACGGCCGGGGCGGCGACGGCTCCAGAGAGTGCGCCGCGTACCGGGCCATCCGTGGCAGCCCGTACAGCTGGGGGTGGTCCTTCAGATGCCGGACCAGGGTGAAGTCGTCGGCCATGGCCTCCAGTTCGGTGCGCCGTTCGGCGGTCTGCCGGGCCAGGTGCGGGATGTAGCTGAGCACCTCGGACAGGGCGCCCTCGATCGCCGCGCGCGGGTCCAGGGAGGCCGCCGCCGCGAACGACAGGGTGCCCGGCCCGCCGTCCCGGCGGACCCCGACCACGGTGACGGCCGGCACGGCCAGGTCGATCCGGTTGTCGAGGACGTGGACGTCGTAGCCCTGGAGCGCCGCCCGCTCGGCCATCGCGGTGGCCGTGGTGCTGCCCACGGTGGCCAGGTCGACGCGGGGCAGCCGGGCCGCCCCGTACCAGGCGTTGAGGAAGGCGTCCCGCTCGACGAGTTCGAGCAGGCCGCCCAGCACCGCCTCCTCCGTGCAGCCGCCGATGGCGCAGCCGTTGGAGCACTCGAAGACGAAGTTGTCGCCCGCCGTCGGGATGCTGTAGTAGACCAGCCGCGACGGCACCAGCACCGGCCGTGCGTCGCGCAGCGACCAGCCCCACTCCCACGGGATGGGCTTCGTGGGGTCGAAGGGCTCCACCAGCGGATCGTCCCGGTAGGTCTCCGGGGCGTACAGCCCGCACTCCGCGGGGTCCACCGCGTCGGCCTTCACCTCCTCGTAGCTGCCGGTCACCGGGGCGGAGCCGCCGCGCCGGTGCGTGCCCGCGTACCGCTCCAGTCCCTCCAGGAACGCCAGCCGGCGGCTGGTGGCGAAGGAGTTCTCCTGCCCGCTCCAGGTGACGTCGTGCAGCCCCGCGTACCCCCGCACGAAGGCACTGCCGGCCACCGGCGCCGTGGTGGACGAGGTGACGTCGGTCCAGGTGCCGGCACCGAGCGCACCGCACACCGGGTTGGCCAGCGCGTCGGTGGGCAGCGGGTGCGCGGAGGCCGGCCGCAGCCGGTAGCCGTCCCGGTCCGGCTTGGGACGCGGGACGAGCGACAGCGGCCGCACCTCGTGCGCGGCCCGCGGCCGGGGCCGCCCGGCGCAGGACGGGCACAGCGGGTCGGCGAGCAGCGGATACGTCCGCACCGTCAGGTTCGCCAGGTCCAGCCGGGTCACCCGGGGCAGCGCCCGGTCCGCCGGATCCGCGGACGGCGACACCGGGCGGGGCCCGTGCAGCAGGGCCTCGCACAGGGCGGCCACCGCGTCCCGCACGTGGCCGGTCAGCACCGGCCAGTCCCCGGCCGGGCGGGGCCCCTGCGGGCCGCCCGTCTCCAGGGCGTTGCGCTCACTGCGGCTGCGCAGCCGCTGCCAGCGCAGCGCGAGGCAGCGCCCGCAGGCGGGGGCCCGGCCGTCGCCGCCCCATGGGCCGAGCAGCACGGCGGAGGCGGTGACGTGGACCAGGGCGTCCGGGCGGTCGGCGGCCCAGGGGTCGGGCGCCCCGGCGTCGCCGCCGCCCGCGCCGACGGCGCCCACCGGCACCACCCGGGGGGCGCCGGCCCCGAAGCGGGCGTCGAGGAACTCCTGGAGCGCGTCGCGGGCCCCGGTCATCGGATGCGGCAGCGTGCCGCGGGCGGGCGCCGTCATGAGCTCTTCGTCCAGCGGAAGAGGCGGGCGGCGAGCACCCCGAACACCACGGCGAACACGACGAGTCCGGCGCACCCGGCCCCGATGTCGCCCAGGTCGCCGCGGCCGGTCAGGGCCGCCGCGACCGCGTCGTTGAGGTAGCGCAGCGGCAGGACCAGGGAGATCTTCTGCAGCCAGTCCGGCATGGCGTCCAGCGGGAAGAACGACCCGGACAGGAACGCCATCGGCAGCATCAGGAAGTTGGCGATCGCGGCCACCGACTCCGGCGTGTTGCCGATGCTGCCGACGATCACGCCGAGCAGGAGGAACGTGGTGACGCCGAGGACCAGCACCGGGATCAGCAGCGGCCACCGCGAGTCGGGCACCAGGTCGAAGCCGGGCAGCATGGCCACCCCCACGAACAGCGCCGACTGGACCAGCCCCACGCCCACCGCGAGCACGTAGCGGGACCCGATGACGGCCGACAGCGGCGCCGGCGACATGCGGATCATCCGCAGGATGTCGTCCGCACGCCACTGCATCAGCGTGAACCCGATGCCGAACACGGCGGCGTTGGCGACGCCCCAGGACAGCACCCCGGACGCGGTGTAGGAGAGGTAGGAGAAGCCGCTCTCCTCGACGTCCCGGCCGCGGAAGATGAGCCCGAAGACGACCAGGAAGATCAGCGGGAACGCGAAGGTGAAGAACACCGTGGTCTTGTCCCGGACCTGGGCGCGGTAGCCCGCCGCGGTCAGCGCGGTGTAGGCGCTCATGCCTGCTGCTCCTGGTGGTTCGGGGCCCGGTCGTCCGGGGCCGTGGTGTCGCCGGTCCGGCCGGCCCGGCGGGCGGTGATCTCGAGGTAGACGTCCTCGAGGCTCGGCATGCGGGTCTGCACCCCGTCCAGGCCGGTCAGCGGGTCGAGCGCGGCCAGCACCCGCCCGGTGGCGCGGGTCTCCAGCACCAGGTGCCCGCCCTGCACGGTGACCCGGTCCACGCCGGGCAGCGCGGCGGCCGCCGCCTCGTCGATGCGGTCCGCCGGCACCAGCAGCCGCCCGGCCGCGCCGAAGGAGCCGATCAGGTTCTGCGGCGCGTCGGTGACGACGAGCTGCCCGGCGACGAGGATGCCCACCCGGTCGCAGAGCGCCTCCGCCTCGTCCAGGTGGTGGGTGGTGTAGACGATGGTGCGGCCCTCGGCCTTCAGTCCCCTCAGCACCTCCCACAGGTCCCGCCGCCCCTCGGGGTCGAGCGAGGCGGTCGGCTCGTCGAGGAAGATCAGCTCCGGCCCGTGCACCAGGGCGGAGGCGATGGCCAGCCGCTGCCGCTGCCCGCCGGAGAGGTCGTCGACCCGGACGCGGTGCCGGTCGCCGAGGCCCACCGACTCCAGGGCCGCGTCGACGGCCGCGCCCCGGACGCCGTACAGCGCGGCGACCGTCCGCAGGTGTTCGTGGACGGTCTGCCGGACGAAGAACGCCGACGACTGGGTCTGCACGCCCATGCGGGGCAGCAGGCCGGTGTTGCGCGGCCAGGGGGACTCGCCGAACACCGTGACGGAGCCGGAGTCGGCCTTGCGCAGGCCCTCCATGATCTCCACCAGGGTGGACTTGCCCGCGCCGTTGGGGCCGAGCAGCCCGAAGAACTCGCCGCGCCGGACCTCCAGCGAGACGGCGTCGACGGCCCGCCGGTCGCCGTACCGCTTGGTCACGTCCCGGACCGTGACGGCCGGCGGGGTCCCGTCCGCGGGGACGGGGTGGGTGGGGGTCATGTGCGGTACCTCATTCGTCGGTTGCGCGGTTGGTGCGCGGTCCACGGGGGACGGACCGGGTCGGGGACGGGCGGCGGGACGCTCCGGTGCGGAGCCGTCGTACGCGCGGCCGGGGCATACGCGGCCGGGGCATGCGGGGTCTCCGCCCGCGGGGCCATCGGATGTGGCGCCGTCGTGTGCGGGGTCGTCGCCTGCGGGGTCATCGCATCACCAGCAGGGCGACGGCGGTGACGCTTCCGGCCACCGCGAGCAGGACCAGCGCCACGGCCGTCACGGCGTACGCGGTGTGGATGCGGCGGGCCCGCGGCGGATAGGCGGCGACCGCGTCCCGGCCGCGCCGCCGCAGCTTCAGGTAGGCGGCCGTCTCCGGGGCGAGGTTCGCGGTCCCCAGGATGTGTCCGAGCATCCGGTAGCCGTCCAGCGGCGGCAGCGGGACCAGGTTGCTCAGCGCCTGCACGATGCCCACGAACAGCATGCCGGTGAGCGGCGCGCGGCCCGGGTCGGACGGGTCCAGGAAGACCCACCACAGCCCGAGGGGCAGCAGGAGCAGGAGATTGACGTGGGCGCCCGCGGCGGCGACCACCAGTTTGGCCCGACGCCCCTTCAGGAACAGGTAGTTGCCGACCGTGCAGTACATCATCATGGCCGGGAACCGCCAGCGCAGCCCGATCTCCGTGACCACCCCGCCGTAGTGGCGGGCGGCGACGCCGTGGGCCAGTTCGTGCGCGCAGACGCTGAACCACAGGAACACCGCGAACGGGACCAGCAGCAGGGGCCGGCTGAGCAGCTCCACCGTGCCGTTCCAGGCGGCCCCCGGATCGGCCAGGACGACCGCCGTCATCATCAGGACCGCGCCCAGCAGGGGTAGTTGGACCCAGGAACGCAGCAGCGGGCGCAGCAGCCGGTGCAGCCGCCCGGTGGTCGCCTGGGCGTCGGCGACGGTCCGGCGGCTGCCCTTCCACAGGGTGCCGGTGCGGGCCGGGGGCGGTTCGGGCGGTGCGGGGTCCGGGGAGCCGTCGAGCAGCCCGCGCGTGCCCAGCAGGCCGAGCAGCCGCGTCCACTGCTCGGGCGGGAGGCGGCGCCGGAACCGCTGCGCGTAGGCGGCCTCGACGTCGTCGGCGTCCCGGGTGCCGTCGAGCAGGCCGAGGACGAAGCGCTCCCGGGGGCCGATCTCGAACGCGGCCTGGCTGACGGGGTGTTTGACGAGGTGCACCGTCCGGGGGCCGCGCAGCAGCGCGGGACTGATCAGCACCCCGTCGCGCAGGGCGGGCCGGTAGGCCCGCACGGCGTCGGCCGTGCGCTGCGGGGCCGTGGGCTCCGGGGCCGTGCGCTGCGGGGCGGGACGGTCGGTGGCCGGGCGGTCGGTGGCCGGGCGGTCGGTGGTGCTCATGAGGCGTCTCTCCGTCCCCCGGAGGTCTCCGGCTCGCGCAGGACGCGGCCCAGCACGAAGGCCAGGTACGCCTCGTCCCGGATGGTCACATGCAGCCGGTTGTTGGTCATGTGCATGTACGGCGACAGTAGTCGGGGCAGCACCGCCGGGACGTGCGTGACGGTCACCAGCGGAGCCGCGTCCGGGTCCTCGGCACGCTCCTGCCCGGCGTCCTCCCGGGCCGGGCCCTCCCAGGCGGGGAAGGCCAGCTCCCCGCGCTCCGTCAGGTCCACCACCCGCGCGCGCAGCTCCAGGCAGTGCTCGGCCCAGCGCCGCAGGAAGGGCGGCAGCCGGTCCGTGCCGCCGTCCGCCACGACCTTGCGCAGCATCGCGAACCGGGCGCCGAGCGCCGGCGCCATCTGCGCGTAGGTGCGCTCGTACTCCGTGGAGCCGATGAACCCGGTGCCCGGGAACAGCCGGTGCCAGAAGGCGTAGTAGGAGTCGAGGTAGTCCGCGAGCCGGTCCTCCTCGGGCAGGAAGCAGCTCGCCATGACCATCATCAGCTGCGCCGACGTGCCGAGCAGCACCGTCCGCACGTGCAGATTCATGCTCCGGTACGCCTCCAGCACCAGGTCACTGGAGTGCCGGAAGTGCCACTCGGCCAGCTCCACCCCGGCCGGGCCGCCGTACTTGGCGTACTCGGGGGCGTAGACCTCGTACCGGTAGGAGTTGTTGGGACGGAGGTTCATCCGGCCGTCGGGGCCCATGTAGCGGGCCCGGTCCTCGCCGGGGAACTCGATGTCGAACAGCGAGTTGTAGAAGTCCTTCAGGAACCCGGAGTCGACCTCGTAGAGCGCCGGGCGGGTCTTCAGGAAGTGGCCGATCGCCTCCTCGGCGCGGCGGCGTACCTCCGGCTCGGCCTCAGGACCGCTCGGCCGCAGCCGCAGCCGCACGTGCGGGCCCTCCAGCCAGTAGTTGATGAAGAAGTGGCCGGACAGCAGGCCCTCCTCGGTGAGCCGGTCGACCAGCGGGCGCACGCAATGGACCAGCAGGGGCTGCGGGTTGGCGGCGTAGTGGACGTGCAGGGCCAGCCACGGCGAGGGCGCGGTGCCGGGGCCGGGCCGGAACGCCGCGGGTTCGGTCAGTTCGGGCATGACGGGGAGACCTCCGTGGGGGACGAGGGCAGGGGACGGGTGGTGAAGGTCTCCACGGCCAGCTCGGCGACGTGCCGGCCGCGCGCGGAGGTGAGGTGGAGGGCGTCCTCGGCGGGGAGCATCTCCCGGAACGTCACCCGCACCCCGGGCCCGCGCTCCACCAGGGCCTCGAAGGCGGCCAGCGCGAGGGGGCTGTCGAAGTCGACGTACACCGGTTTCGCGCCCACCGGCCCCCGGTCGGGGAGGGTGACCGTGGCGAAGCAGCGGTCCGGCAGCCCGTGCGCCCGCTGCCAGCGCAGCCAGCGCAGATAGTGCTCCTCCTCCCCGGCCCCGGGCTCGCGGACCGGCAGCACCTCGGCGTCGGCGGTCCAGCTGCGGCGGCTCACCACCACGTTCCCGTGCCGCACGCGCGGCCTGCGGGTGACCCCGGCCACCGGCTCGCCCTCGGGGACGCCCGCCCACACGTCGACGGGGGCCATGGTGCTGGGGGAGAGCAGCAGCAGGGTGCGCGGGATCTCCGGGAGGGCGACCGGCACCAGGTAGCCGAGGTAGACCGGGACGACCTCCCGGCCCAGGCGGCGGGAGCGCAGCACCAGCCGGCCGGCCCGTTCGTCGTGCTCGACGTAGAGGTCGTCGAGGTGGATGCGGGCGTCCTCCGGTACCGAACTCGTCTCGCCGGGGCAGACGATGTGGTGCCCGGTCAGGCGTCCGTGCAGGTTGAGGTTGCTGCTGACCGGCCCGCCGGTGACCTCCGCGAACACCGCCCCCTCGGGCGCCCGGGCGGCCATCTCCTCGCGCAGCGTCGCGGAGAGACCCGGCGCGTCGTCGCCGCCGGCGTCCGGTCCGGCGCCGTCGTAGAGGTGGGTGAACCGGCTGAAGGGGAAGGCCAGTCCGCCGTACGACTTGTTCAGGACGACCAGATCACGGTCGGGTCCCTCCGGGGCGCGGCAGAGCTGGAGATGGTGGCTCTGGGGCGTGAAGTGCCCGGTGAGCGGCTCCAGTTCAGTCGCCGTCCCGGCCAGCAGGCCCTCGGGGAGCTCCAGTTCCTCCGCGTCCCGGCCGTCCTGCCACAGGGCGCGCATGCCGTCGTGGAAGTGGCGGCGGGCACGGTCGAGGGTGCGCATCTCGTCCTGCCCGAGCCAGTTCTCCTCCGGGACGTAGGCGCCCGAGGCGTCGAAGGGCACGCGCCGGCCGGTGAAGGAGACGTACTGGTCGAAGAAGTCCTCGTGGAAGTCGTGCACCAGGCCCAGCAGGTCGTCGCAGCGGCCCCCGCGGCCGTAGCGGGCGAGGAAGAAGCCGAGCAGGGTGACGCGGTGCGGCAGCGTCAGGTCGAACAGCGGCAGCACCCCCTCCACGGCCCGCAGCGACCTCCCGGTGTCCCCGCCCAGCACCCCCGGACCGCACACCAGGTCGCCCCCGGTGTCGACGTCCTCGTACACCAGGGTCTGCGGCAGCGTCGGCTCCTCGGCCCCCAGGTCGCGCTGCGCGTCCAGCAGGCCGGCGCGCAGGGTGCTCAGCAGGGCGCGGCGCCCGGCGGTGTCCGCCCGCGGGTAGCGGTCCAGGCACCGCGCCGGGCCGTCCAGCAGGCCGGCCAGCCGGTCCGCCCAGGGCACCGCGAGGGAGCGCAGCGCCTCCTGGTAGGACCGCAGCGGGTCACGGCTGTGCACGTCGGTGCGTAGCACCGGGACCTGCACCATGCCCAGGTCCAGCAGCGCCGACGCGTACCGTTCGCACTCCTCGCGTCCGGCGCCGTGGTCGCGCTCCAGCCGGTCCACCAGGTCCCGGTGCCGCACCGGCTCCTCGCGGTCGCCGAGCCACTCCAGGAGGGCCTCCAGGGTGCCGCTGCTGCGCAGGAAGAACAGCCGGTCGCGCACCGCGTCGAAGGTCACCGCCGCGCTGTCGTCGCCCGCGGTCATCACGTGCCGCACGTAGCGGATGCGGTCGGCGTCGCGTCCCCAGCCGGGGGACAGGACCAGGGGCAGGTCGCGGCGGCGCTCCGGGTCGGCGGTGATCAGCTCCGTGAGCCGGGTCAGCACCACCACGTTGAGCCGGACATGGCTCACCCAGTCCTCGCCGCACGTCAGACCGGCCCCGTCGTCCCCGGGCGGACCGGCGAAGCTGCCGAGGCCGACACCGGTGAAGGTGCTGAACGGGCTGGTCTTGCAGGCGGTGCGGTACAGGTATGTCAGCGCCGACCGCTCGATCTTGCGCAGCCTGCTGCCCGGCCGCCCCGAACCGTCCTTGAGGTAGGAGTCGAGCCGGCCGTCGAGGGCGGGCGAGGCGAGCAGCAGGCCGTGCCGCAGCCGGTCGTCGGCCAGCGCGGTGCGCAACGCCCGTCGGCTGTCGTCCAGTTCGGCGGCGAGCAGGTCCCCGCCGTCCGCGCGCAGCTCCTCCAGCCGGGCGCGGTCGCGCAGCCAGTCGGCGGTGCGCCGGCCGGTGTCCGGGTCCCGGTCCGTCACCAGGCGGACGGCGGCCGCGGGATCGGCAGGGAGCCGGTTGTTGAACACCTGACGGCGCAGGTTGATCAGGGCGCGGCGCGCGGCGGCGTCGCCGGGCGCCTCGTCGGGGCCGGTGGTCGCCTTGACCAGGGTGTGCAGCAGGTCGCTGAGTTCCGCCCCGGCCGCGGTCAGCCGGGTCTCCTCGGTGAGCACGACCTCCGCCCAGCGGCGGGTGCGGGGACAGCGCAGCCCGTGCACGGTCTCGATCGGCAGCCCGGCCGCGCGGAGCACGAAACGCCGTCCGGGCTCCCAGTGGGTGCCGACGGGGCCGGGCAGGGTCGCGGTCGCGGGTGCGGGTGCGGGTGCGTCGGCTCCGTCGGCCGGGCGCGGGCCCGTGTCCGGAGCGGGGTCCGGGGCCGCGGTGACGTCCGGGGTGCCGGACTCGGTGGGTGTCATGAGCAGTCCTCTGCGGCCGTCAGGCGATCTCGTGGCGGAAGTCGGCGGACCCGGGCCGTTCGTGACCGAGGGCCATGATGAGCAGCGGGGCCTCGTCGCCCTCCGTCAGCCCGAGCCGCTCGGCGTACGACACGTTGTCGAAGCCCAGGGCCACCCCGGCGCCCAGGCCGAGCGCGGCGGCGGCCACGTAGAAGCTCTGGGCGACGGCCCCGGCGGTGCCGACGGCGAGCCGGTAGCCCCGGTCGCCGACGGCGTCCAGGACGGCCGTGGTCCGTACCGTCGGCACCAGGACCGCGCCGGCCTGTTCCAGGTTGTAGTTGGCGAGGAAGTAGTTCCGCTGGAGGAACGACCCCTGCGGCCCGGCGTCGACGAGGCGCAGTTCACACCGGTCCGGGTCGTAGGCGTACGCCCCCTGCTCCACGTCCCGCACGTGGTTGACGAACGCGTAGAGCCGGGCGAGGCGGAGCCGGCCCGAGGGGTCGGTGTCACCGGCCAGGCGGGTCTGCGCGCAGGCCGCCAGGACGGCGGACAGCTCGCCGGGCGCGACGCGGCGCCGGGCGTCGAACCGGCCGAAGCTGGACCGCCGTTCGCGCAGCGACCGGCGGACACCGGTGTCCGGCAGGACCGGTTCGGGCAGCGGGACGCGCGGCTCGGTGGCCGCCGGGGGAGGCCCGGTGGGGGCGGCGGCAGCGGCCAGCGCGCCGGGGGCGGGCCGTTCGGTGGCGCCCGCCAGGGTCGCGGTGTGCATGGCGCGCAGGGCGTCGAAGTCGAGGAGCGTGCGGGAGCGTTCGGCGTCCCGGTGCCGCACGGCGGGCCGGTGCCCGGGGTCCGTGCGCGGCCGTCCGGCGCCGTCGGCGGCGGCGGGCCGCCGGCCGGACGGGCCGCCCGCCCAGTGCAGCGGAACCACGCCGAACACCGCCTCCTGCTCGCCGGGCACGCCCAGCAGCTCGTTCAGGCGGGGCTCGTCGAACCACAGCACGGGCGCGATCCGCAGTCCGCGGGGCGCGGCCCACAGGCGCCATGTCTGCACCAGGGTGCCGAGGTCGGTGCACACCACGTGGAACGAGAAGCTGTTGTACTTGAAGGAGTTCTGCCAGTACTTCACCGAGAGGATCAGGTACTGGTCGGCGTCCAGGGCGTCGGCGGGGGCGTCCGCGCCCAGCGCGTCCCGCACCCGGTCCGTGACGTCACCCGTCAACAGGCGTTGCAGCGCGTGCCGTTGGACGTCGTAGTGGTGCAGGCCCGGGGTGAGCGGGGCGGACGGGCCGGACGCCCAGTGGATGCCCATCGGGTAGAGGCCGCCCCCGCCCGCCGTGCCCCGGGACCAGTTGGCGTGGGTGTGGAACGGCAGCCCGGCCAGGTCGGTGTTGGCCTGGATGCCCAGGCGCCGCCCGGTCAGTCCGTAGGAGTCCCGGAGCATCGCCGACAGCAGCGGCAGGGTGAACCCGGGCGCCCGGTCGGCGTCCCGGGTCGGGACGGAGTCGGGCAGCAGGCCCGGCGCGACCGGGACGTCGGCGAGGTCCTCGGTGCCGGGCAGCGCGAACGCCGGCGCGTCCGGGTAGAACTTGCCCTTGCGCGGGCCGTCGGCCCAGTCCACGACGTGGTCGGTGGGTTCCATCGGGACGCGGCCGCGGTGCAGGACGGCGTGCGCGTACTCATGGGCGTACCCCATGGCATCCCCCTTTCCTTCTTGCCTCGGTGCTCGCGGTGGTCGGACGCGCCCGCTGGGGGCGCAGGGACGGCGGGACGGGTGACACGGACGGCCGGTGCGCGCGCGGCGGGCGGCCGGTCACGGGAACGGGTGGGGGCCGGGGTTGAGGTCCGCCTCGGTGAGGTCGCCGGGCCTGAGGCCCGCCTCGCGCAGGGCGGTGAAGGTCCGGGGCAGGTGCCGGGCGCGCTGCCGGGTCCAGCCGAAGTCGAGCGGCAGCAGTCCGGGCACGATCACCTTGACGGTGTGCAGGCCCAGGGCGCGCTGTTCGGGTGCGGTCTGGTCGACGACGACCACGTCGAAACCGGCGGACGTCACCGCGTCCACGGCGGCGAGCAGGTCGTCCCGCACGTCCGGCCCGGACCCGTCCGCGCGGTCCCAGCGCAGCGCGGCCACCTCCACCCGCTCCGCCGTCCGACGGGCCGGGCCGGGACGCAGCAGGAAGTCGGCGAAGCGGCCCATCTCGGGGACCGCGTAGACCAGCGGGTGGTCGTGCAGGCTGGTGATCCGGGTGAAGTCGGCGGCCATCGCCCGGTAGTCGCTCTCGTCGCGCCGGAAGCGCTGGAGCAGCTGCACCGAGTCGGTGGCGATCTCGCACAGCGCCGCCGCGAGGGCCGCCTCCGGATCGAGGGAGGCCCCGGCGCCGAAGCACATGCGGGCCGGGCCGCCGTCGAACCGCTCGGCCACCCCGGTCACCACGGGCACCGGAAAGCTGATCCGGGTGTCGAAGAACCGCGCCCGGTAGCCGTACAGGGCCATGCGCTCCACCATGTACCGGGTGCGCGGGTCGCGGCTGGTGGCCGGGTCGATCTCGGGCAGCGGCTGCATCCCGTGCCAGGCCAGCAGGAAGGCGTCCCGTTCGAGCACCTCCATCAGCCCGCTCAGCACGGCCTCCTCCAGACTGCCGCCGGAGGCACAGCCGTTGGAGCTCTCCTGCACGAACCGGTGCTCGATGCCCGGCTTGTGGTAGTAGGCGAGGACCTCCGGGACCGGCCGGGGCCGCGCGTCCCGCAGCGACCAGCCCCACACCCACGGGATCCGGCGGTCGGGCGTGAAGGGCGGCACCCACGGGTTCTGCGCGTGGAACGCGTCCGTGTACAGCCCGGTCTCCCGCGGGTCGACGGCGTCCGGACCGAGTTCGGCCAGGGTGGCGGTCAGCGTCACGGCCCGGCCCCGGGCGCGCATCCCCGCGTACCGTTCCAGGCCCTCCAGCACGCCGATCCGGGTGCTCGCACGGTAGGTGTCGGCGTGGCCGCCCCAGAACGTCTCGCGCAGGTAGTCCCCCGAGCGGCTGGAGAAGCAGCCCACGGTGGCGGACGTCGTCGGCGAGGTGACGTCGCAGACGACGGACGGCCCGACGGCGCCCCAGTGCGGGTTGGCGAACGCGTCGACCTCCAGCTCGTACGCGTCCACCGGCCGGACCCTGCTGACACCCGGCCGGTACTTGGGCGCGGCCCGCAGCACCAGGGCCGCGCCCTCGGCGGTCACCGGCTCGGGGGACGCGCACCCGGGGCAGTCCGGCTCGGGCACCAACGGGTGATGACGCACCGTCAGCCGCTCGACGTCCACCAGCCACACGTCGGGGAACGGCCGCCGTGACCGCCGGGCCGGGTCCCCGGCGCGCCCCGCGATCAGCGCGGCGACGGCCTGCGTGGCGAACGGCACGAGGTGCGGCCAGGGTCCCGCCTCCCGGGTGCCGCCCCGCAGTTCCAGGCCCTCCCGGAGGCCGACCGAGCGCACGGACTGCCAGCGGCGCCGCAGACAGCTCCCGCAGCCCGGCCCGTCCCCGTCCGGCCAGGGGCCGACGATCACGTGGTGACCGTAGAGGTGCACGGGCACGGCGCCGGCCGGGGCCGCCCGGCCGTCCGACGGCTGCCCGGCGGGCGGGCCGAAGACGTCGTCGACACCAAAGGCGTCGTCGACACCGAGGGCGCGGACGGCCACCTCGGGCAGCGGGCGGTCCGCGGCGGCCGGCAGCAAGTCTGCTAGCGCACGGCGGAGTTCACCGGCGAAGCGGTGGCAGGCGGCGTCCCGCGGCCGGTCCTGCCGGTCCTGCCGGTCCGCGGGGGGTCTCCCGCGGCCGGACCCGACGGCCGGCCCGGTCGCGGTTCCGGTCGCGGCTCCGGTGCCGGTCCCCGTCCCGGTCGTGGTTCCGGTCGTGGTTCCGGTCCCGGCGCCGGTGCCGGTCGCGGTCTCGGTCGCGGTGCTGGTCGCCGTCCCGCCGGTGCCGGTCGCGGTCTCGGTCGCGGTGCTGGTCGCCGTCCCGCCGGTCCCGGTCGCGGTCTCAGTCGCGGTGCAGGTCTCCGTCCCGGTCTCGGTTCCGGTGCCGGTCCCCGCCCCGGTGCCGGTCGCGGTCCAGGTCTCCGTCCCGGTCTCGGTTCCGGTGCCGGTCCCCGCCCCGGTGCCGGTCGCGGTCCAGGTCTCCGCCCCGGGGCCGCTCCCGGTCCCGGACCCCGTCCCGGCCCCGGTTCCCCCTCCTCTTCCCGCGAGGTCAGTCGTCATCGTCGGCCGCCTTGGTGAGCAGCACGCGGACGGTGTGGATGCCCGCGGCCGGCAGGTCGGCGGCGTGCGTGGGCACGACCACGGCGTCCCGCCCCGCCGCGGCCAGCCGTTCCAGGACGTCCGTCCAGGACACCGGGGCGTGCGGTGGCCCCGCCGTCCCCGGCCCGGCGGTGACGGGAACCAGCGCTGCGTCCAGGTCGGCCAGCAGCGGGTCACCGGTGTCGGGCCCGCCCAGTGCGCCCTCCTCGGCGAGCTGCACCGTGCCCAGCAGGTCGCGCAGCGCGTCGACCGCAGCCGCCGTCCGGTCCAGGGCGGCGCCGGCGGCCCACCGCGACGCCCCGGCCCGGTCCGCCGGCCCGTCCTCGCCGGCCGGGCGTGTCCGGGCCAGGACGACGGACACCCCGCTGCGGTCCGCCTCGCCGAGGTCGAGCAGCTCCACGTCCAGGCCCATGTGCCCGGCGGTCCGCAGCAGGAACGCCGCCTCCGCGTCGCCGTCCACCTCGCCGGGGGCCAGCGGCGCGGTCCGCCCGGCGCCGCGCACCGACCGGCACAGCGCGTCGTGGGCCAGCGCCGACAGCAGTCCTGCCGCAGCGGCCTCCGGCAGCCCGCCGCCCGCGCCCGCCCCGGCCCGGGACGGCTCGAAGCGGCGGTCCTGGTTGTCCGGCCCGAACGGCCGGACGGCGCCCGCCGGGACCAGCACCTGTTCCTTCGTCAGCAGTGAGGTGCCCGCCAGCCATCCGGTCACCGGATCACCGCCGGCGCCGGTCGCCGTGGTCAGCGCGTCGGGGGACACGCGGGGCAGCGGGTCCGCGTGGTCGGCCGGCGAGCCGTCCGCCGGGACGGGCGCCGCCGGGACCACGTGCTCGGCGTAGACGGCGGCCGCGGCGTCCAGGGCCCGCAGCCGGGCCCCGGCGGTGTGCTGCACGTCGAACGCGGCGACGGTCCGGGTCCCGGCCGTGCCGAGCCCCACCTCCACGGCACCCACCTTCAGCGGGGTCTGCGTGACCGGCTCGTCCGCGTACCGGGTGAAGACACCGGCCGACGGCCGGATCGCGAGCGAGCGGCGGTCCAGTTCCGCGAGGGGGCCCTCGGTCGCCTCGTCGTCCGGCGCCGCGGCCACCACCGGTTCGAACGCGGGCCGCTCCGGCGCCGCCGTCAGGTCGACGGCCTCGACGGGGGCGGGCGCCGGCCGGCAGAACGGACACCGCGGATGCGGCAGCAGCCGCTCCGCCAGGACGTCGAAGGACGCCATGTCCTGCACCAGCACCTGCCCCCGCGTCTCGGCCGGCAGCGCCCCGGTGACCAGCCGGAACACCTCGTACCCGAGCAGGTTCCCGAGCATGGCCGCGAGGGGGCCGCGCGGCGCGGGTCCGCCGGCCTCCTCCAGGGCCAGCCCGCTCCACAGCCCGGCGGCCACCGCGGCGTCCGCCGCGCCCCCGTTCGCGCCGAGCCGCAGCGCCGCGCAGGCGACGCAGCCCGCCGCGTCCGGGGCGGAGAGAGGACCGACCACGGCACGGTTCCCGAACGTCCAGGCGGGCAGCAGCACCCGGCCCTGCGGGACGCCCTCGCGCAGCAGGGCCAGCGCGGTCCGGAAGGCGCCGCGCCCGCAGGCGGCGACCACCACGTCGTACCCCTCGTACGCGGCCCAGCCGTCCGTCCGGGGACCGCCCCCGGGCGCGGGCAGGACCGCCACCTCGGCCGGGCCGCCCTGCGCCGTGTACCGGGCGGCCTCGGCGCGCACGGCGTCGACGTCCCGCGCGGTCGCCGGGCCCTCGGCGAGCGCGGCCTCGACGCCGACGGCGGCGCAGCCGTTGCGGATCAGGGACAGCGCGGCCCAGCGGGCGGTCTGGCCGTCGCCGAGCACGGCGACCCGAGTGCCGCGGAACGCGGCGAACGCGCGCTCCGCGCCGTCGGCATAGTGGTCGAGGTAGGCGATCTGCTCGGCGAAGAGGTCCGCGACGGCCGGTTCGAGCGGTGTCCCGCCCGCGGCGTCCGGGGCGGCGGGATCCGGCACGGAGCGGGCGAAGCCGCGCGCGTAGAGGGCCTTGACCAGGCCGCCCACCATCGCCTTCTGCGGGTCCTTGAAGCCGGTGCAGATCTCCGCCACGGTCCGGCTGCCGTCCAGGTGCGGGACGAGCAGGGTGGCGAAGCGGTAGGCCGACGGGGAGGTGACCTGGAACCCGCCGTCGGCATTGTGGAAGATCACGCCGTCCGGCGTCTCGGTGAACAGCACGTCGCGGCGCACCCTGGGCCGGGTGTCCGCGGTCTCCTCGTACGGCGTGGTGGGCATGCTCGGGTCGTACCTCCGGGTGGGGGCCTGGCGGCCGGTGCGGGTGGACGAGCGGGTGGGGAAGGGACGCCTGGGGCGGGCGGGTCCGGTGGGACCCGTCGGCGGGCGCGGATGTACGGGGCGGGAGGGGGCGGAGTCGGGGCCGGGGACGGGGGCGGTCGTGGCGTGGACGTGACGGAGGTTCGGCGGGCGGGGGGCTGTGCGGGGGCGGCCGGGCGGGTCAGGTGGCGCCGGACGGCAGGGCGTGCCGGGCCACGGGCAGGAGGGCCTGCGCGACCTCGCCCGCCCGCGTGCCGCGGTGCAGCGCGTGGGCGCGGAAGAGGGTGTTCATCCGGAGCAGGCCGGGTTGTTCCTCGTCGAGGAGCCCGCGGTCGAGGAGCTGTTCCAGCAGTTCCTCGGCGCGGGTCTCGGGCACCGCGAGCGCGCCGGCCGCGTCCGGCACGGTGAGCTGCCCGTTCAGCCGCGCCAGCCGCAGATGCGCGTCGGCCAGCGGAGCGGGCAGCCGCCGCAGCGCACCGTCGAGGATCAGCGGGACGGACAGCCGGGGGTCGTCGGGCAGCGCCAGCCGGGCGGGCAGGTCCCGGCGCAGCCAGGTGGCGCAGTCCGCGAGACGCTGCGCGGGCCGGGTCAGCAGGCGGGCCATCACGATCCGCAGCGCGAGCGGGACGTGCCCGCACAGGTCCGTCAGCGCGCGGGCCGCGGCGTGCTCCGCCGCCACCCGCTGGCGGCCGAGGACGCGCGTGAGCAGCGCGTGCGACTCCTGCCGGGGCAGCGCCCCGAGGTGCAGTACCGCCGGCCCGTGGGTGGCGACCAGGGCCGCCAGCCGCCGGCGGCTGGTCACGACGACGGCGCCCCGGCCGGTGACGGAGGACGTCCCGGAGAGCAGGTCGCGCACCTGATCCGGATGCATCGCGTCGTCGAGCACCGCCAGACAGGGGCCGCGGGAGGCACCGGGCGCGAGCAGCGCGCGCAGTTCGGCGGCGGCCTCCTCGACGGGCCGGGGCCTGCCGTCGGGCGCGGTGAGCGACACCAGCGCGGCGCCCCCGGGATACCGGTCGGCGACCAGGTGGGCGGCGTGCAGGGCCAGCGCCGTCTTGCCCATCCCGGGGCCGCCGGAGACGACCGCAAGCACCGGTTCCGGGCCGCCGGGTGCGAGCTCCGTCCGGCTCAGGTGGGCGACCAGCCCGGCGGTCTCGTCGGCCCGGCCGGTGAAGCCGGGCACCCGGGGCAGCCGGGGTGCGGGGGACGCGCCGGCGGGGCCGCTTGCGGCGAGGACGGCGTCCGCGCCCGTGGTGTCCGGTGCGGCGAGTGCGGGGCGGGCCGGGGCGGTGAGCGGGACCGCGCGTCCCGCGTGGGCCGGGCCGACGGCGTCGTCGGCCGAAACGATTCCGCCCGGGCCGCCGTTGGCCGTCCCATGCCCCGCCGGAGCACCCGTCGGGGCTCCCGGGGAGCCGGCCGGACCGGGCGGTGCGGCCGGTGCGGCCGGTGCGGGCAGGGCGGGTGCCGGTTCGGTGGCCCGCCCGCGGGGGAGGCCGCGGAGTTCCTCACCGCGCAGGATGGCCAGTTCCAGGGCCTGGAGCTGCGGGCCGGGATCGACCCCCAGCTCGTCGCGGAGCCGGCCGCGGATCCGGCGGTACTCGGCCAGCGCCTCGTTCTGCCGGCCCGACCCGTACAGGGCCCGCATCAGCTGCGCGGACAGACCCTCGTGCTGGGGATGGGCGCCGGTGGCCTCCCAGAGGTCCACCAGCACCTCGCTGCACCGGCCCTGCGCCAGCTGGATCTCGCAGACGCGTTCCAGGACGCGCATCCGCTGCTCGGCCAGCCGGGGCACCTCGTCCCGGTGCAGCAGCTCGGAGGGCACGTTGGCGAGGAGCGGGCCGCGCCACAGCCCGAGTGCCGTGCGCAGCATGGGCAGTTCGGACTCCCCGGCGGCGGACGCCTCGGCCGCCAGGCGGCGGAAGTGCAGCAGGTCCAGGGTCTCGGCGTCGGCCGACAGGCGGTAGCCGCCGGCGACCGCGACCACCAGCCGTTCCGCGATGCCGTACCGGGCGAGCAGGCGGCGCAGCCGGAGCACACAGCTCTGCAGCGCGGACTTCGCCGTGGCCGGCTGCTTCTCCCCCCAGACCGCCTCCAGGAGCCGGTCCGTGGGGACCACCTCACCGGGCCGGAGCAGCAGCGCCGCGAGCAGGGACGTCGGTTTCGCCGGTGGCAGGACCACCACGTCACACCCGTCCGTCACGCTCAGCGGGCCGAGCAACTGAAAACGCACAGCCTTCCCCCGTTGACCCTCGAACCTCTGCCGCATGGGCCGGCATCCGCACCCGCGGGTGCGATGGTCATGCTGCCGTGCCCGACCCACCGGGGAGCGGTGGCTCACTCGTGCTCCGATTCCCGCCCCCGGCAGGGGAGAGGGGAAGCAGTTGTGAAGTGGTTGCGTGCATACGCCTTCGTTCTTGTGGCAGTCGTGAGTGTCTACCGGCGTAGAACGCGGGTCAAGGGGTGGTCACACAATCACTTGTGGACAAGTTCCGGCCACTGACTGAACGTCAACTTCCAGCGCTGTCAGCATCGTTACTGGTGGCGACCCGGACGGGCGGCCCGTCCGGGGGGTGCCGGGGGCGGCCCCGCCCTGTGAAAACTGGACGCGTCCGGGACGGGTGTTCGCCGCCCCGTAGGGGGACGTTCACCGCCGCGCCGCCGGCCCCGGGAAGCGCACCCCGCCGGCCCAGGGAACCCGCCTGTCGCTTCCGCGGGCGTCCCGCGTCCGGACACGCCTGACACCCGGCCCGCCCCGCCTCCACCGGAGACGGCACGAACCGGGTGTCACCGCACCGCCGGAATCAGGCGGAGCAGGAGGTGGTGCTGCAGGTGGAGCTGGACGTCGAGGTGGAGCTGGTGCTGGTGCAGCCGGCCAGCACGACCTCGCTGGCGTCCGAGTAGTCGGAGATCTCGAAGGTCTCGGCCTCGAGCTCGAGGATCTCGTCGGCGAGGGTGCTCAGGTTCTTGTCCATGACGTCTCCCGGTGGGGTCGGGGCGGACCACCGTCGCCGGGGCCGCCGTGGCGTGCTACGTCACCCATTGCAGCCGCCCCCGCTGACCGTTCGGCATGCGTGCCGCTGTCATACCGCTGGCACGCGGCGCCAGCGGCACCACCCGCGGCGCGAAGGACCCGGGGCGCGGTGGCCCCGCCTCACGTCCGCCGTTCCGCCGGGCGCACGGCCCGGTAGTACAGGTCCAGGCACATGAGCAGTTCGGTCCGCTCCACGCCCGGCAGGGTTCTGATCTCGGAGTCGATCAGCCGCATGACGTCCTGGGCATCACGGCAGACGGCCTCGGCGAAGATGTCGAAGCGGCCGGCGCAGGCCACGACATAGGTGATGGACGGGATCTTGGTGAGGAGCTGGGCGAGGGCTTCGATGCCCTGGCCCGGGCGGCAACGGACGGCCACCCACACCTGCATCCCGAAGCCGAGGCTGCGCGGGTTGGCGATGGCGGTGATGCGCAGGACGCGGTCGCCGATCATGCGGGTGACGCGCTTGCGGACCTGGGACTCGGAGATGCCCACCGTCTCCGCGACGCCCTGGAAGGGGAGCCGGCCGTCCAGGCTGAGTTCCCCGATGATCTGCCGGTCGGTGGCGTCGAGCGACGCGGTCTGCGGGCTGTCGCCGTCCTCCGTCCGCTCCGGCGCCGCCTTGTCCTGGGCAACGTCCCAGGCCGGCTCCTGGTAGTGGAGCTGGAGGTACGGGAAGACCTCGGCCGATCCGACGCCCGGTGTCCTGGCCAGGGTGTCGTGGACGACGGTCAGCAGCTCCGCCGTGTCACGGCACAGCACCTCCACCAGCGCGTCGTAGCGGCCCGTGGTGATCACGGCGTAGTCGACGGCGGGCAGCTCCGCGAGGGAGTTCATCAGCGGTTTGACGGCCTGTGTGCCGTCGAAGCAGAGGCCGACCAGGGCCATCACCGGGAAGCCGAGGAGGGCGGGGTCGGCGACCGCCGTGATCTGGATGACGTTGTCGTCGAGGAGCTGGTTGACCTTGCGGCGGACCGTCTTCTCCGGCACGTCCAGCTCGCGGGCCATGCCGGCGAAGGACCGGCGTCCGTCCGCCTGGAGGAGGCGGATCAGCCGGCGGTCGAGTTCCGTGAGCCGCGCGTCCACCTCGTCCTGGCCGGGCAGCGGCAGCGAGCCGTCGAGAAAGCCGGAGACGAGGTGGGAGGGGCCGTGCATGGCAGTCATCGTATCGGTGCGGCTTCGTGGACGAGGCGCCCGGCGAGATACACCTCGTCGACGCGGACGTCGAGCAGTTCGTCCACCGGGCAGGCGAAGGGGTCGCGGTCCAGGACGACGACGTCCGCGTACTTGCCGGCCTCCAGCGAGCCGTAGCGGTCGCCCTCGCCCAGGGTCCGGGCGGCGTTGATGGTGTGCATGCGCAGGGCCTCGGCGAGGGTGATCTCCTGCTCCGCGTCGAGGATCTCGCCCAGGAACGACCGGCGGCGCAGGGTGCACCAGATGCTGAAGAACGGGTTCGTCGCGCGCTCCTCCGAGCCGATCCAGACGTCCGAACTGCCGGTGATCGGCCAGCCCTCGTCCAGCAGGCGCCGGAACGGGAAGCGGCCGAGCCGGCCGTAGTCGCCGAGGTAGGCGGGGAAGAAGTCGCCGAAGGTGTAGAGGAAGACCGGCTGCGGGACGGGGATGATGCCCGCCTTGCGCCACAGCGCGGTCGCCGCCGGGTCCGGAAGGAAGTTGCCGGCGTGCTCGACGCGGGGAGCGGGGACCCCGGCGGGGGCACCGCCCGCGGCGGCGACGGCCTCGCAGACCTCTTCCTGGGCCCGGTCGCCGTTGGCGTGGACGGCGAGCTGGAGGCCCGCCTCCGCGGTACGGCGCAGCGCCTCGCCGATCTGACCGGGGCTCAGGGCCACGTCGCCGCAGTGGTGGTGGCCGGCGTGGCCGTCGTTGACGTAGGGCTGCTTGACGGCGGCGCTGGCGGCGGAGTAGCCGCCGTCGGCGAACATCTTGACGCCGTGGACGCGCAGCAGCTCCTCGGGCGCCTTGAGGTCCAGCCACTCGCGGTGGGTGCAGGCCTCGTCCAGGGAGACCGTGCCGGGGGCCCAGAGATAGACCCGCAGCCGGGCGCCCAGCTCGCCGTCCTGGTGCAGGCGGTCCATGGCCCGCAGCCCGTCCACCGATTCGGAGATCTCGCCGATGGTGGTCACCCCGTGGGCCGTGAACAGCTCGCGCACGCCCCGCTCGACGGCGCGGTGCAGCGCGTCGCCGGAGAGCCGGGGGAGTGGCAGGAGGTTGTCCATCTCCTTGACGACGCCGGTGGGTTCCCCGGTCTCGTCCCGCAGGACCGTGGGCAGTCCGGTGATGCTGTAGTCGGCCTCGCGGTAGTCGCGGTCGATGCCGGCCAGCTCCAGGCCGCGGCTGTTGAGGACGGTGATGTGTCCCCCGGCGCGTACGGCGATGGCCACCTCCGTGCTGACCGAGTCGAGTTCGGCGCGGGTCGGCAGGCGTTTGTCGGTGAGCTTCTGGTCGAAGAAGAGGTTGGCCTGGCCGACCAGCCAGCCGTCGACCGCTTCGCCGAGGTGTGCGCGGAGGGTGGCGAGGACGTCGGCGACGGAGCCGCAGCGCGGCGCCCGGCAGTCGACGGTCTGGTAGTGCGTACGGGCGGCGACCTCCATGTGGGCGTGCACATCGACGAAGCCCGGCATGAGGGGACGCCCGCCGACGTCGTGCACCCGGGTGCCGGGGCCGATGTGGGCGTCGGCGTCCTCCTTGGGGCCGGTGGCGACGACGACCCCGTCCCGTACGGCGACGAAGCCGGGGCCCATCTGCTCGCCCTCGGCCATCCGGATCACCTTGTCCGAGATCAGGACGAGTTCCGCGGTGCCCTCGCTCATGTACGCCTCCTCGATGGTCCGCCCGACGGGGCTGTGGTTGAAGCCGGAACGTAATCGCGCGCTCTGCCGCGTGTCAATGACTGATTCAACCCGCAGATTCGTTGCGCATAACGAAATCAACCCTTGACAGTGCATCCGATGACTGATTCTGTTCGAGCGCCGCGAAGTGTGCGGCCTTTCCGCCACCGCTCGCCCTCATCTCCCACGGCATCGCCGTGCCGGACACCGCGTCCGGACATCCGCACCCGTCACCTCTGCAGGGAGGCCCCATGTCATCGCCCACCCGTCACGCCGAAATCGCCGGGGGCGGCCTCGCCGGCCTGACCACGGCGACCGCCCTGGCCCAGCGCGGCTGGAGCGTGCGCCTGCACGAGCGCGGCCGTGAGCTGCGCGAGATCGGCGCCGGCATCTTCATGTGGGAGAACGCCCTGCGCGTCCTCGAGGAGATCGGCGCCTTCGACGAAGCAGTCCACCGCGCCGAACGCATCGACAGCTGGCGGCTCTACGACGAGCGGCAACGCCGGCTCCAGGACGACTGGATGAAGGGCGGCGGCACCCGCCTGTTCACCGTGCTGCGGCCCGACCTGCACCGGGCGCTCGCCAACGCGGCCACCGAGGCCGGGGTCGAGATCGTCACCGACTCGCTGGTCGCGGGCGCCAACCCCGACGGCGAGCTGATCCTGGAGAACGGCAAGGTCCTCAAGGCCGACCTCGTCGTCGGCGCGGACGGCGTCGGCTCACCCGTGCGTAACTCCGTCGGCCTGAACCTCGTCGTCCGCGACCTGGAGGACGGATGCATGCGCAGCCTCATCCCCAGGCTGCCGCACGACCCCGTCGACAACGCCCTGGAGTACTGGCACGGCGGCCGGCGCGTGGGCGTCGTCCCCGTCACCCCCGACCAGGTCTACATCTACACCTGCTGCCCCTCCAGCGACCTCCCCGGACGCGAGCGGCCGTTCAACAAGGAGTCCTGGACCGAGTCGTTCCCCCACCTGCGGAGCATCTTCGACCGCATCCCGGACATCTCCCGCTGGGCCTCGTTCTCCGACGTCCGCTGCCACCGCTGGGTCAACGGGCACGTCGCCCTCGTCGGCGACGCCGCCAGCGCCATGTCGCCCAACCTCGGACAGGCCGCCTGCCTGGCCATGACCAACGGCTACGGCCTGGCCCTGATGCTTCAGGGCCGGACCGACGTGCCCGGCGGCCTGCTCGCCTGGGAGGCGCGCCAGCGTCCCGTCACGGACGCGACCCAGCGCTACTCCCGGCTGTACGGCCGCGTCGGCACCCGCTGGCCGCGCCCCGTCGCCGACGTCCGCTCCGCCCTGGTCTGGGCGGCCGGACGGTCCAGGCGCTGGCAGGCGCGGGTCAACGTCGCCGCACACCAGGGCGCCGAGTCCGTCCGCCCGAGCCTCCGCCGGGCCGGCTGACCCACCCGTACGGACAGGGCGCCGCACCGCTCGCGGCGCCCCTCCCGCCGAGCGCCACCCACCCCCACAGAACCAAGGACCCCTTGAGCATCATGCACACAGCAGGAGGAAACCGTTATGGCACACAACCCCTCGGGTGCCTTGATGGACGGTGTGGAGAGGCGGTCGATCGACCACGTCCCCTCCACTGAACGCCACGGCAAGGCCTGGCACCAGGGCCCGTTCTGGCTGACCGGCGGCTTCATGCTGCCGTCCATGCTGATCGGCTTCCTCGGCCCGTCCATGGGGCTGGGCATGGGCTGGTCGCTGATCGCCGTCATCTCCGGCATGGCCTTCGGCACGCTCTTCATGGCCCTGCACGCAAACCAGGGCCCCCGCCTCGGCCTCCCCCAGATGATCCAGTCGCGCGCCCAGTTCGGCTCGCGCGGAGCGATCTTCCCGCTGGCCATGGCCGTCTTCATCTACATCGGCTACAACGTCTTCCAGATGGTGCTGGCCGGTGACGCGCTGTCGATGTTCCTGCCCGGCCAGAAGATCTGGTACGTCGTCCTCGCGGTGGTGGCGGTCGTGATCGCCGTCGTCGGGCACGACCTCCTGCACACCGTGCAGCGCTACTTCAGCTACCTCACCATGACGATCTTCGCGGTCGTCACCGTCGCGGCCGTCCTGCACTACCCGATGGGCGACGTGGCTCCCGTCGCCACCGGATTCTCCGGCGCCGCCTTCCTCGCCCAGTTCGCCGCGGCGGGCGGCTACCAGATCAGCTACGGCATCTACGTCTCCGACTACTCCCGCTACCTCCCCGAGAACATCCCCGACGGCAAGCTGATCGGCTGGACGTTCCTCGGCGGATTCACCGGCGCCGCCTGGCTCGGCAGCCTCGGCGCGATCTTCGCCTCCCACGTCCCGGCGCCGGACGCGCTGCGCCAGCTGTACCTGGTCGGCGACACCGTCTTCCCCGGCTTCGGCGCGGTGGCGGTCCTGGCCACCCTGCCGGCGCTGATCGGCACGTCCGGCGTCAACGCCTACGGAGCGATGCTCAGCGCCACCACGGTCCTGGACGGCATCAGACGCGTGAACCCCACCCTGCGGCTCCGCGTCGTCGGCGTGTGCGCGGTGGGCGCGGTGGGACTCGGCATCACCCTGAGCATGCCCGCCGCCTACATGGACAGCTTCCACACCTTCATCGCCGTCATGTGCTACCTGCTGGTGCCGTGGACCGCCGTCAACCTCGTGGACTTCTACGTGGTCCGGCGCGGCCGTTACGCCATCGGCGACATCATCGACCCGCACGGCTCCTACGGCCACTGGGCCTGGCGCGGGCTGACCGCCTACTTCGGCGGCTTCGTGTCCATGATCCCCTTCGTCACCCTCAGCTTCTACACGGGCCCGGTGACGCAGGCCCTCGGCGGCGCCGACCTCGCGTTCGTCGTCGGACTCCTGGTCTCCGGGGTGCTCTACTACGTCCTCGCCCGAGGCGTCGAGCAGCACGATGCCGCCCTGCCCGCCGAGGAGGTGCGTGTCCCCGCGTAGTGACGCGCGCCCCGCGCCCGGCCCGTGCGGGGGCCGGGCGCGGCCATGTCCCCGGCTGCCGCTCGTGCCCGGCAGGTGGCGCGGGAATTCCTTTCCGGCTGTCACGCCTGGTCACTATGCTCACTTCATGCCGGAGGCCGGAAGCGACGTCCCGGATTCTCCCCGCGGGGGTGATCGGGCTGATTCCCGGACTGAAGCACCTCGGAGGTAGTCGTGGAATGCAGGGAAGATACGCGGCGGGACCTTCGCACGTGTTGAGAGAGGTCACCGCCACCCGCTACCTCACGCACCTGCGGGAGGGCGGTTCCGTGCCGGGGGTCGTCGAGGCGGACGACCTCGGGACGTACGTCGTGAAGTTCACCGCGTCCGCGCAGGGCCGCAAGGCGCTGGTCGCCGAGGTGATCGTCGGGGAGCTGGCGCGGGCCCTCGGGCTGCGGTTCCCGGAGCTGGTGCTGGTGCACTTCGACCCGGCGATCGCCGCCGGCGAGCCGCACCAGGAGGTGCGGGAGCTGCACGCGGCCAGCGCCGGCGTCAACCTCGGCATGGACTTCCTGCCGGGCGCGCGGGACTTCACCCCCGAGGTGGCGGAGGTCTTCCCGGTCGATCCGCTGGAGGCCGGCCGGATCGTCTGGCTCGACGCGCTCACCGTGAACGTCGACCGCACCGTGCACAGCTCCAACCTGATGATCTGGCCGACCCTGGGCACCGTGCCGCCGCGCCTGTGGCTCATCGACCACGGCGCCGCGCTGGTCTTCCACCACCGCTGGGAGGGGCTCGACCCGCGCAGGCGCTACGACTTCCGGCACCACGCCCTGGGCTCCTACGGACCCGACGTCCGCGCCGCCGACGCCGAGCTCGCACCCCGGGTGACCGAGGAGCTGCTGCGTTCCGTCGTGGCCCGGGTGCCCGACGCCTGGCTGGCCGACGAGCCCGGCTTCGCCACCCCGGACGCGGCCCGGGACGCCTACGTCGGCCACCTCCTCGCGCGGGCCCGGGCCTCCGCGGAGTGGCTGCCCACCGACTTCCCCGACGCCGAGGAGCTCGCCGCGGAGAACGCCCGGCGCGCCGACCGCACCCGCCGGGGCCGCCCGGACTGGCTCAAGCAGGTGCCCGACCTGCACGGCAAACCGGCGGCCCGGCAGGACTGGTCGACGCACCTGCGGTGAGGCCGGTCAGCCCCTGAGCTGCTGGTAGGCGGGCAGAGTGAGGAACTCGGTGTAGTCCTCGTCGAGGGAGACCCGCAGCAGCAGGTCGTGGGCCTGCTGCCAGGAACCCGCGGCGAAGGCCTCCTCGCCCGCCTCGGTCCGGATGTCCGCCAGCTCGTCGGCGGCGACCTTGCGGACCAGTTCGGCGGTGACCCGTTCACCGTTGTCGAGGACGACGCCCGCGTTGATCCACTGCCAGATCTGGGAGCGGGAGATCTCCGCGGTCGCCGCGTCCTCCATCAGGTTGAAGATGGCCACCGCGCCGAGCCCGCGCAGCCACGCCTCGATGTAGCGGATGCCGACCTGGACGGCGTTGACGAGCCCGGCGTACGTGGGCCGCGCCTGAAGCGAGTCGACGGCGATCAGGTCCTCGGCGCGCACGTCGACGTCCTCGCGCAGCCGGTCCTTCTGGTGCGGCCGGTCGCCGAGCACCCGGTCGAAGGACTCCAGGGCGATGGGCACCAGGTCGGGGTGGGCGACCCAGGAGCCGTCGAAACCGTCGCCGGCCTCCCGGTCCTTGTCGGCCCGCACCTTCTCGAAGGCCACCTTGTTGACCTCCGGGTCCCGGCGGGACGGGATGAACGCGGCCATGCCGCCGATCGCGTGCGCGCCGCGCCGGTGGCAGGTGCGCACCAGCAGTTCGGTGTAGGCGCGCATGAACGGGGCGGTCATCGTCACCGCGTTGCGGTCCGGCAGCACGAACCGGGGGCCCGCGTCACGGAAGTTCTTGATGATGGAGAACAGGTAGTCCCAGCGGCCCGCGTTCAGCCCGGAGGCGTGGTCGCGCAGTTCGTAGAGGATCTCGTCCATCTCGTAGGCGGCCGTGATCGTCTCGATGAGGACGGTGGCGCGGACGGTGCCCTGCGGGATGCCGAGGTGGTCCTGGGCGAAGACGAACACCTCGTTCCACAGGCGGGCCTCCAGGTGCGACTCGGTCTTCGGCAGGTAGAAGTACGGCCCCTTGCCGAGGTCGAGCAGCCGCCGGGCGTTGTGGAAGAAGTACAGGCCGAAGTCCACCAGCGCGCCGGGCACCGGGGTGCCGTCCGCGTCGGTGAGGTGGCGCTCGTCCAGGTGCCAGCCGCGCGGGCGCACGACGACCGTGGCCAGTTCCTCCGCCGGGCGCAGCGCGTAGGACTTGCCGGACACCGGGTCGGTGAAGTCGATGGTCCGGGTGTAGGCCGCGGTCAGGTTCAGCTGGCCGGTGATCACGTTCTCCCACGTGGGGGCGGACGCGTCCTCGAAGTCGGCGAGCCAGACCCGCGCACCGGAGTTGAGCGCGTTGATGGTCATCTTGCGGTCGGTGGGCCCGGTGATCTCCACCCGGCGGTCGTTCAGGGCCTCGGGGGCCGGGGCGACCCGCCAGGAGTCGTCCGCGCGGATGTGGGCCGTCTCCGGCAGGAAGTCGAGGGTGGCGGTGCGGGCGATCTCTGCGCGGCGCTCCGCGCGGCGGGCCAGGAGTTCGTCACGCCGGGGGGTGAACCGCCGGTGCAGCTCGGCCACGAAGGCGAGCGCGGCCTCGGTGAGGACCTCCTCCTGCCGGGGCAGCTCCGGGGCGTCGACGACGGCCAGCGGGGACGGCGCTGGTGCGGACATGTGCTGTCACTTCCTTCGCGAGCGTGGCACCGGGTGCCGGGCGACCCGGGTGGGGCGGGAAGCGCCCGCACAACGCGCCGGACGCTTCTGAGCAGTGGATAGTAGTTTCCTCATGGTGGAAGTTCAATGTTCTGTTGACGTCCGGCCCGTCCGGCGGGCGGGGCATGGCTCTGGGTGCCATCCCGCTCACTCAAGGTGCGCCAGATCCGCCTCGGTGTCGATGTCGTACGCCTGAGCCACGTCCCCGCACTCGACCAGGGCGACGTCGTCGGCGTGCCGCCGCAGGTAGGCGCGCGCCCCCTGGTCGCCGGTCGCGCTCGCGGCGACGCCCGCCCAGTGCGCGGCGCCGAACAGCACCGGATGGCCGCGCACACCGTCGTAGGAGGCCGCGGCCAGCGACCGGCCGGCGCGGTGCGCGGCCAGCACCCGGGCGACCGCCTCCGGCCCGATCCCCGGCTGGTCCACCAGCGTGACCAGCGCCGCCCGCACGCCCGTGCCGGCCAGCGAGTCCAGCCCGGCCCGCAGCGACGTGCCCATCCCCTGCTCCCACTCCGGGTTGTCGACCAGGATGCAGCCGGACAGTGCGGCGCGGGCCCGCACCTCGTCCGCCGCCGCCCCGAGCACCACGTGCACCGGCCCGCAGCCGCCGTCGCGCAGGACCCGTACCGCGTGCTCCACCAGCGGCCGTCCCCGGTGGGGAAGCAGCGCCTTGGGGCGCCCGCCCAGCCGCCGTCCGCCCCCCGCCGCCAGCAGCAGGCCCGCCACCGCCGGAGCGTCCCCGTCGTCGTGAGATTCCGTCATGCGCCCTGCTTACCGCACCCGCCGGGGAGGGTGCGGGCGGCGCGAGCGCGGCGCGCGGCGATCGATGCCCGGGGCCACGGTGTCACGCTGCGGAGCAACTCGATGACGCAGCGGGCTGGCGCGCGGGGCCCGGGGTGGCGTTTACTGGCGCGCACCGGTCGGGCGCGATGCCGGACCGGAAAGGGGAGGCGCACACCGGCGTGCGAGGGGGAGGACCGTGTTGCGGAGCGTCGAGCAGAGGCGGGTGGCAGCAGGGGAGCGCGAGGATCCGAGGGTGACGGAGCTACGTGCCGCAGTGGCCCGGCTGCGCCGCCAACTCGCCGCCCATCCGGCGGACTTCCCGGACCGGAGCATCGCCGAGGAGGAACTCGCGGCCCTCGACGCGCTGGCCGCGGACGGCGGCGGGGACCTGCCCCGGCTGCGCCGCTCCCTGCTGCTGGTCGCCGGGGCGATCGGCTCGATGAGCGCGCTGCGGCGGGGCGTCCAGGACGTGCGGGCCGCCGTGGACCTCCTCGGCACGGCACCGCCGCGCGGCTGAGCCCCGGGAGGTCCGAGGGGCCGGCGCCTGCGGGCGGGCCGCCCGTCGTGCGGGGGCGCGTGCGGGGTCAGTCGGTGCTGCGGTGGTACGTGGGCGGCCGGTGGTGGTGCCCGTCGCGGCCAGGACCCGCCGCCGGTGCTGTCGTGCGGGGTCAGCCGCTGGTGGTGCCGCCCGCCGCGGTCAGGACCTCCGAGAGTTCGGCCGCCACCTGCTGGAGCACCGGCACGATCCGGTCCGTCGCCGACTCCGTGACCCGCCCCGCCGGGCCGGAGATCGAGATCGCCGCCGCGGTGGGGGAGTCCGGCACCGGCACCGCGAGACAGCGGACGCCGATCTCCTGCTCGTTGTCGTCGACGGCGTATCCCTGCCGGCGCACGTCCTCCAGCGCCGCGAGGAAGCCGTCCGGCGTGGTGATCGTCCGGTCGGTCGCGGCCGGCATCCCGGTGCGCCCGAGCAGCGCCCGCACCTCCTCGGGCGGGAACCCGGCGAGCAGCGCCTTGCCGACCCCCGTGGAGTGCGGCAGCACCCGCCGTCCTACCTCAGTGAACATCCGCATCGAGTGCTTCGACGGCACCTGCGCCACGTACACGACCTCGTCCCCGTCGAGCAGCGCCATGTTGGCCGTCTCGCCGGTCTCCTCCACCAGGCGGGCCAGATGCGGGCGCGCCCACGTGCCGAGCAGGCGGGACGCGGACTCGCCCAGCCGGATCAGCCGCGGACCCAGGGCGTAGCGCCGGTTGGGCTGCTGGCGCACGTAACCGCACGCCACGAGGGTGCGCATCAGCCGGTGGATGGTCGGCAGGGGCAGTCCGCTGCTCGCGGACAGCTCGCTGAGGCCGACCTCGCCGCCCGCGTCCGCCATGCGTTCCAGCAGGTCGAAGGCGCGCTCGAGGGACTGCACACCACCGCTCGGGGCGGACGGCCGGGCGGAGTCGTGGGTGCTGGCGCTGGACGTCGGCACGACGCGTTCCTTTCGGGGCGGACGGGCGGGCACGCGGGAAGGTCAGCAGCCTACCCGGCGGCCGGAGGACCGCCCGCTCGTACGGAGCTACGTTCTGCTGCCCGGAATCATAATTCCGTTTAGTGGAAACATCCAGAGGTGGGAGTGCGGCGTTCCCGCACCGTCCGGGACCCTTGACGGTGGGCGGGCCGGAGTGAAGACTCCTTCAACAGAACGTTGAATTCGGCAGGTGGGCCGACCGCCCGGCCCTCGCACGAGCCGGGCCGAACAAGCCGAAGAAGCCGAACAAGCCGAACGAGCCGAACAAGCCGAACCAGTCGCCGATCCACAGGGGAACAGGGGGTCCGGGTGTCCGACACCGAACTGGTGCTGCGCTCGACGCGCGTCATCACACCGGAGGGCCCGCGCGCCGCGTCGGTCGCCGTCGCCCGCGGCACGATCACCGCCGTCCTGCCCCACGACACCCCCGTCCCCGACGGGGCACGCCTGGAGGATATCGGCGACGACGTCCTGCTGCCCGGCCTGGTCGACACCCACGTCCACGTCAACGACCCCGGCCGCACCGAGTGGGAGGGCTTCTGGACCGCCACCCGCGCCGCGGCCGCCGGCGGCATCACCACCCTCGTCGACATGCCGCTCAACTCCCTCCCGCCCACCACGACGGTGGACCACCTGCGCACCAAGCAGCGGGTCGCCGCCGGCCAGGCACACGTCGACGTCGGCTTCTGGGGCGGCGCCCTGCCGGACAACACCAAGGATCTGCGCCCCCTGCACGAGGCCGGGGTGTTCGGCTTCAAGGCGTTCCTGTCGCCCTCCGGGGTCGAGGAGTTCCCGCATCTCGACCAGGACCGGCTGGCCCGCGCCCTGGCCGATATCGCCGCCTTCGACGGGCTGCTGATCGTGCACGCCGAGGACCCGCACCACCTCGCCGCCGCCCCGCCGTGCAGCGGACCCCGGTACGCCGACTTCCTCGCCTCCCGGCCGCGGGACGCCGAGGACACCGCCATCGCGCAACTCCTCACGCAGGCCCGCCGGTTCGACGCGCGCGTGCACGTCCTGCACCTGTCCTCGGCGGACGCGCTGCCGCTGATCGCCGAGGCCCGCGCGGACGGCGTGCGGGTGACGGCCGAGACCTGCCCGCACTACCTGACCCTGACCGCCGAGGAGGTCCCTGACGGCGCCAGCGAGTTCAAGTGCTGCCCGCCGATCCGGGAGGCGGCCAACCAGGACCTGCTCTGGCGGGCCCTGGCGGACGGAACCGTCGACTGCGTGGTCACCGACCACTCCCCGTCCACGGCCGACCTGAAGACGGCCGACTTCGGCACCGCCTGGGGCGGCATCTCCGGCCTCCAGCTCAGCCTCTCCGCGGTGTGGACCGAGGCCCGCAGGCGCGGCCACGGCCTTCAGGACGTGGTGCGCTGGATGGCGGCGGGCACCGCCCGGCTGGCCGGCCTCGACGCCCGCAAGGGCGCCGTCGCGCCCGGCCACGACGCCGACTTCGCCGTGTTCGCCCCCGACGAGACCTTCACCGTCGACCCGGCGGCGCTCCAGCACCGCAACCGGGTGACCGCCTACGCGGGCCGGACCCTGCACGGCGTCGTCCGGTCCACCTGGCTGCGAGGCCGGCGCATCGTGGCCGACGGCGAGTTCACCGCGCCGACGGGCCGCCTGCTCACCCGCGACCACTGACACCGACTCCCGAAAGGCAGGACCGGATCCCCGTGACGGCGAACCTGAGCTTCACCGGCGACGCACAGCCCTACCGCGGCGGCGACCCCTACGCGGACTACCGCACCGCCGACCTCCCCTTCAGCCGGCACCCCGACCTCGCCGACCGGCGGCTCGGCGCCGGGGTCGTCGCCGCCAACGACGAGTTCTTCGCCCAGCGCGAGAACCTGATCCGGCCGGAGCGCGCCGAGTTCGACCCCGAGCACTTCGGCCACAAGGGCAAGGTCATGGACGGCTGGGAGACCCGCCGCCGCCGCGGCACCTCCGCCGACCACCCCTGGCCCGCGGACGACGACCACGACTGGGCGCTGATCCGGCTCGGCGTGCCCGGCATCGTCCGCGGCATCGTCGTGGACACCGCCCACTTCCGTGGCAACCACCCGCAGGCCGTGTCCGTGGAGGGCACCTCGGTGGCGGGCTCCCCGTCCCCCGAGGAGCTGCTCTCGGAGCACGTGAAGTGGACGACGCTCGTCCCGCGCACCCCCGTCGGCGGGCACGCCGCCAACGGCTTCGTCGTGTCCGCCGAGCAGCGCTTCACCCACCTGCGCCTCCGGCAGTACCCCGACGGGGGCATCGCCCGGCTGCGCGTGCACGGCGAGGTCGTCCCGGACCCGGCCTGGCTGACGGCCCTGGGCACCTTCGACGTCGTCGCGCTGGAGAACGGCGGCCGGGTCGAGGACGCCTCCGACCGCTTCTACTCGCCCGCCGACCACACCATCCAGCCCGGCCGCTCCCGCAAGATGGACGACGGCTGGGAGACCCGGCGCCGCCGCGACCAGGGGCACGACTGGATCCGCTACGCGCTCACCGGCCAGGTGTCGGTCCGCGCCCTGGAGATCGACACGGCCTACCTGCTGGGCAACAGCGCGGGCTGGGCCTCGGTGTCGGTCAAGGACGGCGACGACGGCGACTGGCGGGAGATCCTGCCCCGCACCCCGCTCCAGCCCGACACCAACCAACGTTTCGTCCTGCCGGAACCGGCCGTCGGCACCCACGCGCGCGTGGACGTCTACCCCGACGGCGGCATCTCCCGCCTGCGCCTCTTCGGCTCCCTGACCGAGCAGGGCACGGCGGCCCTCACGGCCCGCCACCAGGAACTGGGCGGCTGACCGGCGGCCCTCACGGCTCGCCACCAGGAGCTGGGCGGCTGACCGGCGGCCCCCGCGCGGACCGGAACGGACCGGCGTGAGCGGCAGCCCGTGCGGGACGGCGCCGTCCGCGCACCGGAAGGGCGCCACCGGCCGGTTCTGCCGGTGCGCCCGCCCTCCGTTTCGGCTTCGGTGCGCTCACGAGGCCGCGCGGGCCCGCTCATACGGCGCCCGCGCGGGAGCCCGCTCGCAGGGCGCCCGCGCGGGTGCGGCTCACCCGCGAACGGGGAGTGGGCGAGCGGCTGCTCACGCGCGAAGGCAGGCAGCCTTGCTCACACGGGAACCGCTCCCGCGTGGACCCCGAGCGCGAACGGCGCACATGCGGCCCCGCGCGTGTACCGCTCCCGCGTGACCCCGCGCGACCCGCTCCCGCGTGAGCCCGCGTCACGCCGCGTGTCCGCCGTCCACCGCGAACTCCGCGCCCGTCACGTATCCGGCGCCCGCCAGGTGGGCGACCGTGTCCGCCACCTCCTCCGCCGTGCCGAACCGGCCCAGCGCGGTCATCGCCGCCTGGCCGTCCGCGTGGGGGCCGTCCGCCGGGTTCATCCCCGTGTCGATCGGCCCCGGGTGGACGATGTTGGCCGTGATCCCCCGGCCGCCCAGCTCGCGCGCCAGCGCCCTGGTGAGTCCGACCAGCGCCGACTTGCTCATGGCGTAGAGCGTCCCGCCGGGCCCGGGCACGCGCTGGGTCATGCACGTGCCGATCGTGATGATCCGGCCCCCGCGCGGGAGGTGGGCGACGGCCGCGCGGGAGGTCAGGTAGACCCCGCGCACGTTGACCGCGAGCACCCGGTCCACGTCGGCGACCGTGAGGGACTCCACCGGACCGAGCACCCCGACGCCCGCGTTGTTCACCAGCACGTCGAGCCGGCCCAGCTCCCGCACGGCCGCCGCCACCGCGCCGGCCGCCTCCCCGGCGTCACCCGCGTCGGCGCGCAGCGCCACCGCACGGCGCCCCAGCTCCTCGACGGCCCGTACGACCTCCGCGGCGGCCTCCTTGTCCCGCACGTACGTCACCGCGACGTCCGCTCCCTCCCGCGCGAGCCGCAGCGCGGTCGCCGCGCCGATCCCGCGGCTGCCGCCGGTCACCAGGGCCGCCCGGCCGGCCAGGGACCTGGCGTCGGCCTTCTCACTCGTCTTCCCGGAGGACTGCACATGGGTGTATTTCGTCATGGGCCCATCCCAGCGTCCGCGCCCCGGGAGCGCTGGCGGGCAACGGACATCGTCCACGCGGACGCCCGCGACCGATGAGTCGAGGCCCCGGCGGCGGTCAGCACCATGACGTCCCACCCGGGACGAAACGGTATGCATCCCCCGGGACCCATGACGTCCCACCCGTGAACGACGACCGGAAAGGCAGGTCCCGCCATGGGCCGGCTCGTAGTCACCAGCTTCGTCACCCTCGACGGCGTCCACCAGGCTCCCGGCGCGCCGGACGAGGACACCTCCGACGGCTTCCGCCAGGGCGGCTGGACCGTCCCCTTCGTGGAGGAGGAGTTCGGCGGGTTCGCCGCCGACAGCTTCACGCGCGCGGGCGCCTTCCTCCTGGGCCGCCGCACCTACGACATCTTCGCCGCCTACTGGCCCAAGGTCACCGACCCCGCGCACCCGATCGCGGGGCCGCTCAACAAGCTGCCGAAGTACGTCGTCTCCAGCACCCTCACCGACCCGGACTGGTCCCCGACGACGGTGCTCACCGGTGAGCTCGTCGAGGAGGTGGCGGCGGTCAAGGAACGCACCGAGGGGGAGCTCCAGGTGCACGGCAGCGCGACCCTCGCCCGGTCGCTGTTCGCCCTCGACCTGGTCGACGCCCTGCACCTGGTGACCTTCCCCGTCGTGCTGGGCGCCGGGCGGCGCCTGTTCGGGGAGGGCTTCCTGCCGACCGCCTTCCGCCGCACCGGCGGCAGCGTCACCGGCACCGGCGTGTCCATCCAGACCTACGCCCCGGCCGGCCGCCCCGAGTACGGCGCGTTCGAGCTGCCGGAGGACGCCTGACCGGACCGGTCCGCACACCGGCTCCGGGCGGCCGGCCCGCGCGGGTGGGGCCGCCCGGACTCGGTCACCCGGACTCGGTCAGCCCAAAGCGGTCGAGCCGGTCGCGGTCAGCGGCCGCGGTCAGCCGGACGCCCGGCTCTCCGCGGCGGCGAACAGGGCGCCGCCCAGCACCAGCAGGGCGAGGCTCGCGTAGAGCTCGTAACCGTCGAGGAAGCCGATGCGCTGCACCACCCCCCAGTGCCAGTCCGTGAACTCGCTCACGAGACCGGCCAGCCCCTGCACCACGGCGAGAAAACCCAGAACCTCCAGCGTCTGCTTCATGACGCCGACTCTCGCGCGGCCGCGCCCCGGCCCGGATCGGCCGGGGGGACGGCCCCGGGGCGACGGAGGACCATGATCCGCGGCGGCCGGTGCGACGAAAGTCTGCGCCGCCGCGACTTCGGTATCCGATACCGCCCGGGACGCGGCACGCCGCCCGGCCCGCTGCGTAGATTTGCCGACCGTGACTGGTGACACGGCGGCGCAGACCGCCCCGGTGCTGACGGGGCCCCGATGGTTCTTCCCGTCCGCCCTCCTGCACGAGCTCGACCCCGGCACGAACCGCTCCGGGCGCCGCCCCCGGCGGACCGTGCGCGACTGGGTCGTCGACTTCGGGTGCTTCCTGCTGGCCGTGGTGGTGGGCCTGCTGGGCGCCGAGACGCTCAGTCACAGCGAGGTGCCGCCCGCCCTGGTCGCCGTCGACCAGCTGCTCGGCGCGCTCTCCTGTGCCGCGCTCTGGCTGCGCCGCCGCCGGCCGCTCGGGCTCGCCGTCGCCATGGTCCCGGTCAGCTTCGTCTCGGAGACGTCCGGCGGCGTGGCCATGATCGCCCTGTTCACGCTCGCCGTGCACCGGCCCTTCCGCTACGTGGCCTGGGTGAGCGCGACACAACTCGCCCTGGTGCCGCTCTACTTCTGGTGGCGCCCGGACCCCGACCTGCCGTACACCGCCTCGCTCGTCCTGCTCACCGTGCTGACGGGCGCCGTCGTCGGCTGGGGCATGTTCGTCCGCTCCAAGCGGCAGCTCCTGCTGAGTCTGCGGGACCGGGCCCGGCGGGCGGAGACCGAGGCCCGGCTGCGCGCCGAACAGGCGCAGCGGCTCGCCCGGGAGGCCATCGCCCGCGAGATGCACGACGTCCTCGCGCACCGGCTGACCCTGTTGAGCGTGCACGCGGGCGCGCTGGAGTTCCGCCCCGACGCGCCGCGCGAGGAGATCGCGCGGGCGGCCGGTGTGATCCGGGAGAGCTCCCACGAGGCGCTCCAGGACCTGCGGGAGATCATCGGGGTGCTGCGGGCCGGGGACGCCGACGACGGGGGCCGGCCCCAGCCCACGCTGGCGGCCCTGGAGACCCTGGTCGCCGAGTCCCGGGAGGCGGGCATGAAGGTCGCCCTCGCCCTGCGCGTCACCGACGCCGACGCCGTGCCCGCCGCCGTCGGCCGCACCGCCTACCGGATCGCCCAGGAGTGCCTGACCAACGCCCGCAAGCACGCCCCCGGCGCCGAGGTCACCGTGACCGTCACCGGCGCACCGGGGGAGGGGCTGGAGGTGACGGTGGCCAACCCGCCGCCCGGCGACGCCGTACCGCCCGTCCCCGGCGCCGGACAGGGGCTGATCGGCCTCACCGAACGGGCGAGCCTGGCGGGCGGCACCCTGGAGCACGGGCCCACCCCGGACGGCGGGTTCGAGGTGCGGGCCCGGCTGCCGTGGCCGTGACCCGGCCCCGGCACCGCGCGCCGTCCCCCGCCGCCGGACCGGCCGGCCCGCACCCCGTGTCGCCGCCCCGCCCCGCCGTGGTTACGTACCGCCCATGACTGCGATCAGAGTGCTCCTCGTCGACGACGACCCGCTGGTGCGGGCCGGGCTGTCCCTCATGCTGGGCGGCGCCGACGACATCGACATCGTCGGTGAGGCCGCCGACGGCGGCGAGGTCGGCGCCCTCGTCGACCGCACCCGCCCCGACGTCGTCCTGATGGACATCCGGATGCCGACGGTGGACGGGCTGGCCGCGACCGAGGCGCTGCGCGGCCGCGAGAAGGCCCCGCAGGTCATCGTGCTCACCACGTTCCACGCCGACGAGCAGGTGCTGCGGGCGCTGCGCGCGGGCGCCGCCGGGTTCGTCCTGAAGGACACCCCGCCCGCCGAGATCGTGGCCGCGGTGCGCCGGGTCGCGGCCGGCGATCCCGTGCTGTCGCCCGCGGTCACCCGGCAGCTGATGGCGCACGCGGCCGGCACCGCCGCGGACACCCGTCGCGCCCGCGCGCGGGCGCGGATGGAGACCCTCAACGAGCGGGAGCGCGAGGTCGCCGTCGCCGTCGGGCGGGGCCTGGCCAACGCGGAGATCGCGGCGGAGCTCTACCTGAGCGTCGCCACCGTCAAGACCCACGTCTCCCGCATCCTGGCCAAGCTGGACCTCGACAACCGGGTGCAGATCGCCCTGCTCGCGTACGACGCCGGACTCCCCGAGGAGCCGCCCGGGACGCCGTAGCACCGGGCGCCCGGATTCCGATCCCCCTTTCCCCACCCCCGCCTTCCCCCTCTTCCTGCACCTTCCGACGCCTCACGAGGAGCCCCGCAGCCATGACCCCGTCGCCCGCCCTCGACCTGACCGCCGCCCGGCACGTCCTGGACAGCCAGCCCTTCAGCCGGCTCGTGGGCGCGCGCGTGACCGCCTTCGGGGACGGCGGCGCCACCCTGGAGATCGACGTCCGGGAGGAACTGCACCAGCAGAACGGTTTCCTGCACGGCGGGGTGGTGTCCTACGCCGCCGACAACGCGCTCACCTTCGCGGGCGGCACCGTGCTCGGGCCGCACGTGCTCACCGGGGGCTTCTCCATCCAGTACCTGCGCCCGGCCACCGGACGGACCCTGCGCGCCCGCGCCGAGGTGGTGCACGCGGGCCGCCGCCGGGCCGTCGTCCGCTGCGACCTGTCCACGGTGGACGGCGACGGCGCCGAGACCCTGTGCGCCGTCGCCGAGGGCACCGTCCTGCCGGTCGCGACCCCCTGAGACGCGCGCGGCGCGGTGCCGTCGGGGCCCTGACGGCGGGGTGAGGGGCCGCGTCCGTCCCGCTCAGCCGAAGGCCGACTCCTGCCCGCCCGGGATCTCCGCCGGACGCACCGCCCGGCGCTCCCGCCGGGACAGCTCGCACGCCTCCGCGATGCGCAGCGCCTGGAGCGCCTCCCGCCCGTCGCAGGGGTTGGGCCGCTCGCCGCGCACCACCTCGACGAAGGCGACGAGTTCCGCCTCGTAGGCCGGCGCGAAGCGTTCCAGGAACCCGGTCCACGGCTTGTCCGCCGCCGGCGGGCCGGTGGGCTCCGTCGACGCGATCGGCGTCCTGTCGTCGAGCCCCACGACGATCTGGTCGCGTTCCCCGGCGAGTTCCATCCGCACGTCGTACCCGGCGCCGTTCATGCGGGTCGCCGTGACCGCGGCGAGCGTGCCGTCGTCCAGGGTGAGCAGGACGGCGCCCGTGCCGACGTCGCCCGCCTCCCGGAACACCGCCGGCCCGGCGTCCGACCCGGCCGCGTAGACGTCGGTGATCTCCCGGCCGGTCACCCAGCGCAGGATGTCGAAGTCGTGGATCAGCGTGTCCCGGAACAGGCCGCCGGACTGGGCCAGGTACCCGGCGGGCGGCGGTTCCGCGTCGCTGCTCATCGCCCGGACCGTGTGCAGGCGGCCGAGCCGCCCGGAGCGCACCGCCTCACGCGCGCCGGTGTAGCCCGCGTCGAACCGGCGCTGGAATCCCATCTGGAGGACCGTCCCGGCCGTCTCCACCTCCGCGATGGCCTGTAACGTCCCCGCCAGGTCCAGGGCGATGGGCTTCTCGCAGAACACCGGAAGCCCCGCGCGTGCTGCCCGACCGATCAGTTCGGCGTGGGCCGGTGTGGCCGTGGTGATCACCACGGCGTCCACGCCCCAGGTGTAGATCTCGTCCACCCCGGGCGCCGCCGTCTCCCCGAGCCGGTGGGCGAGCGCCTGGGCGCGCGCCGGATCGGCGTCCGTGAGGATCAGCGAGCCGACGTCGCGGTGCCTGCTGAGCGTGTGGGCGTGAATGGTGCCGATGCGGCCTGTACCGATGACCCCGATGCGCATGGAATCAAAGTGCGGCCCCCGCCCCTTCCTGTCAATCCGTATGTCCGGACAATCGAACTTCACTACTTCCCGTCAACCACGCGCGGGGCTACGCTCGGGCCGTGCCGAAACCAGGAGTGGACCCGACCGGCCGGCTGGAGCTGCGTGTGGACCGCAGTTCCCCCGTCCCGCTGTACTTCCAGCTGTCCCAGCAGCTCGAAGCGGCCATCGAGCACGGCGCACTGACCCCCGGCAGCCTCCTGGGCAACGAGATAGAGCTCGCCGCCCGGCTCGGACTGTCCCGGCCGACCGTCCGCCAGGCCATCCAGTCCCTGGTCGACAAGGGACTCCTGGTGCGGCGCCGCGGAGTCGGTACCCAAGTGGTGCACAGCCAGGTCAAACGCCCGCTGGAACTGAGCAGCCTCTACGACGACCTGGAGTCCGCCGGACAGCGGCCGGCCACCCGCGTCCTGGTCAACACCGTCGTCGCCGCCTCCGCCGAGATCGCCGCCGCGCTCGGCGTACCCGAGGCGAGCGAGGTGCACCGGATCGAACGGCTGCGGCTCGCGCACGGCGAACCGATGGCGTTCCTGTGCAACTACCTGCCCTGCGGCCTGCTCGAACTGGACACCGGACAGCTGGAGGCCACCGGCCTGTACCGGCTGATGCGGGCCGCCGGGATCACCCTGCACAGCGCCCGCCAGACCATCGGAGCCCGCGCCGCCTCCGCCGCCGAGGCCGAGCGCCTCGACGAGGAGACCGGCCACCCGCTGCTCACCATGCGGCGCATCACCTTCGACGACCACGGCCGCGCGGTCGAGTACGGCACCCACACCTACCGGCCCGACCGCTACTCCTTCGAGTTCCAGCTGCTCGTCCGGTCCTGACGCCCCCGTCGGCCGCACGCGCGGGCGACGCCCACGACCCGCGGACGCACGCGTGGGCGACGCCCACGACCACGGCGTACTTTGTCCGGACAATGTGACGGGTCGCTGTCAGCGGGGCGCGCGTGGACGGTGACCGGCGCGGCCCGTGACGCTGCGTACCGCAGTGCGCGACCGACGGTTCGCGACGGAAAATGATCCACACCACCCTGACCTTCGGCGTACCGCAATCGGGCCACGCGTGCGGCAGAATCGCACCCGATGAGCACCTACCGCGACCTCACCGCCCCCATCGGCTCCCGCCGTGCCCCGGTCCTGAGAACCGTCGGCACCCGGGAGCGACGCTCACACCTGTCGGCACCCCGGGTGCCGACGGTGGGCATCGACATCGGCGGGACGAAAGTCATGGCGGGTGTCGTCGACGCCGACGGCAACATCCTGGAGAAGCTGCGCACCGAGACACCGGACAAGTCCAAGAGCCCCAAAGTGGTCGAGGACACCATCGTCGAACTAGTGCTGGACCTGTCCGACCGGCACGACGTGCACGCCGTCGGCATCGGCGCGGCCGGCTGGGTCGACGCCGACCGCAACCGGGTGCTCTTCGCCCCCCACCTGTCCTGGCGCAACGAGCCGCTCAGAGACCGCCTCGCCGGCCGTCTCGCCGTCCCCGTCCTGGTCGACAACGACGCCAACTCCGCCGCCTGGGCCGAGTGGCGCTTCGGCGCCGGACGCGGTGAGGACCACCTCGTGATGATCACGCTGGGCACCGGCATCGGCGGCGCGATCCTGGAGGACGGCCAGGTCAAGCGCGGCAAGTACGGCGTCGCCGGCGAGTTCGGGCACATGCAGGTCGTGCCCGGCGGGCACCGCTGCCCCTGCGGCAACCGCGGCTGCTGGGAGCAGTACAGCTCCGGCAACGCCCTGGTCCGCGAGGCCCGCGAACTGGCCGCCGCCGACTCGCCCGTCGCCTACGGGATCATCGAGCACGTCAAAGGGAACATCGCCGAGATCAGCGGCCCGATGATCACCGAACTCGCGCGGGACGGCGACGCCATGTGCGTCGAACTGCTCCAGGACATCGGCCAGTGGCTCGGCGTCGGCATCGCCAACCTGGCCGCCGCCCTCGACCCGTCCTGCTTCGTCGTCGGGGGAGGTGTCTCGGCCGCCGACGACCTGCTCATCGGTCCCGCGCGTGACGCCTTCAAGCGCCACCTCACCGGCCGCGGCTACCGCCCCGAGGCCCACATCGTCCGCGCCCAGCTCGGCCCCGAGGCCGGCATGGTCGGCGCCGCCGACCTCGCCCGCCTGGTCGCCCGCCGCTTCCGCCGCGCCAAGCGCCGCCGGGTCGAGCGGTACGAGCGCTACGAGCGGTACGTGGAGGCCCGCCGTACCGCCGGGGAGGCGATGTGAGCGCCGACCCCGCCCACCGCAACGGGCTGCCCGGCAGGCCCCGGCCGCCGGAGGACCGGCGGCACATGATCCGCCGCCGTGCCCTCACCCTGCTCATCATCGTGCTGCTCATCGGCATCCCCGCCGGGTACCTGGTGGTCTCCGGCGCGCAGAGCCGCGCCAGCGGCAAGGACAAGGCGGCCAAGTACGCGGCCACCGGCCTGACCGAGGGCTGGCCGTCGAAGGTGCAGCGCCGCATCTACCAGGTGCCCATCCCGCACCCGGCGTCGTGGGTGGCGTACTACGAGACCAACAACTGGAAGACCAGCCGCCTCTACGTCGAGTTCGAGACCACCGACGCCGGCCTGAACACCTTCCTCACCAGCCTCGGCGTCACCGTGGACGACCTGCGCGAGGGCAGGATCCCCGTCAACGAGCGGGACCGGGAGATCACCGGCTGGCGCTTCGACGTCCCCGGCGCCTGGTCGGGCCTCACCCGCGAGCGGAAGGACCCCGCGCCCTCGCACGACATCGTGGTCAACCGCTCCCGGCCCGGACTGCCCCGGGTGTACGTCGTCGCGGAGACGGTCCCCTGATCCCCGGCCGGGACCCGGCGTGTCCGGGCCTCCGGCCGGCGGACCCGATTGTCGGACCCCGCCCGTAGAGTCGAGGACGAGGAAGCGACATGCGGGCGGGAGGTGAGCAGGACCGATGGGCGACGCCGTGACGACCACCGCCGGGACGGCGGTGCACCCCGCGCCCGGGGGCGGAAATCCGGTGCGGCTCGCGGCCGTCTTCCTGCCCGCCCCGCTGCCGCGCGACGGCCGCGTCGCCTTCTGGGACCCGCAGGACGGCCGCCCCCACCACGGCACCCACGACGGCCCGCAGAGCGGTGCGGAGGACGGCCCGCTCGGCCGCCTGCTCGACGCCGCCCCCGGCCGCCGCACCGACCTCACCGTCGTCCGCCCGCACGGCAGCGGCGTACGGCGGCGCACCACCCCCGCCCTCACCCTCCCCCTCGACGAGGCCCTGCCCCTGCTGGCCGGCGCGCGCCACGACCCCGCGGCCCACCCCGCCACCGCCTGCTGGGGCGCCGCCGCCCTGCACGCACTGCGGCTCACCGCCCGCGGACGGCTGCTGCCCGGCCTCACCGCCGACGGCCACGACGCCTGGCGTGCGGGCCCCCTCGACCCGGACGACGTGGCCCACCTGCGCGCCGTGGCCGCCGCCCTGCCCCCCGAGGGACACGCCGTCCCGCTGCCCGGCCCCGGCCCCCTCCGGCTGCCCACGCCCGAGGCCCTGGTCCGCGCCTTCCTGGACGCCGTCGCCGACCTCCTGCCCCGCACCCCGGCCGCACCCCACGCCTGCGGAGGGGCCTTCGCCGCCCGCGGTGCCCGCCACCTGCCCGGTGCCCGGGACTGGGCGGCCGAGGTCGCCGCCGGCATGGACGCGGGCGTCCGCATCTCCCTGCGCCTCGACCTGTCGGCGTACGACCTCTTCGACGGTGACCGCCCCCCGGCCGGGCAGGGTGCGGACGACAGCCGGACCCCCCGGTCCGCGGGCGCCGCCGTCGTACAGGTGCACAGCCTCGCCGATCCCACCCTCGTGGCCGACGCGGCGGCCCTGTGGGCGGGCGAGGCGGACAGCTCCTTCGGGCCCCGCGCCCGCGTGGACGCCGCCCTCGCCGTCCGCCGCGCGGCCCGCGTCTGGCCGCCCCTGGACCGGCTGTCCGACCGGGACGTACCCGACGTACTGGCTTTGTCCGAGGACGAGTTGACCGACCTGCTCGGCATCGCGGCGACCCGGCTCGCCGCGGCCGGAGTCGCCGTGCACTGGCCCCGGGACCTCGCCCAGGACCTCACCGCCACGGCCGTCGTCCGGCCCGCCCCCGGCTCCGCGACCGACGGCAGCCCCTTCCTGGAGAGCGAGCGGCTGCTCACCTTCGGCTGGCGGGTAGCCCTGCGCGGCGACCCGCTCACCGAGGCCGAGATGGACGTCCTGGCCGAGGCCCACCGCCCGGTGGTCCGGCTGCGCGACCAGTGGGTGCTCGTCGACCCGGCCCTGGTCCGCAAGGCCCGCAAACGGGACCTGGGCCTCCTCGACCCGGTCGACGCCCTCTCCGTCGCCCTCACCGGCAGCGCCGAGGTCGACGGCGAGACCGTCGAGGCCGTCCCGGCCGGCGCGCTCGCCGTCCTCCGCGACCGCCTGACCGCCGGCGTCCGCCCCGCCGAACCACCCCCCGGCCTCGCCGCCACCCTGCGCGACTACCAACTGCGCGGCCTGGCCTGGCTGGAGCTCATGACCTCCCTCGGCCTCGGCGGCTGCCTCGCCGACGACATGGGCCTGGGCAAGACCGTCACCCTCATCGCCCTCCACCTGAAGCGGGCCCGCACCGAGCCCACCCTCGTCGTCTGCCCGGCCTCCCTCCTCGGCAACTGGCAGCGCGAGATCACCCGGTTCGCGCCCGGCGTGCCCGTCCACCGCTTCCACGGCCCCGACCGCAGCCTGGACGACCTGACCGGCGGCTTCGTCCTCACCACCTACGGCACCATGCGCTCCGCCGCCCCCGCCCTGGCCGAGCGGACCTGGGGCATGGTCGTCGCCGACGAGGCACAGCACGTCAAGAACCCGCACTCGGCCACCGCCAAGGCCCTGCGCACCATCCCGGCACCCGCCCGCGTCGCCCTGACCGGCACCCCCGTCGAGAACAACCTCTCCGAACTGTGGGCCCTCCTCGACTGGACGACCCCCGGCCTCCTCGGCCCCCTCAAGTCCTTCCGCGCCCGCCACGCGCGCGCCGTGGAGAGCGGCGAGGACGACGAGGCCGCCCAGCGGCTGGCCCGCCTGGTACGGCCCTTCCTGCTGCGGCGCAAGAAGTCCGACCCCGGCATCGTCCCCGAACTCCCGCCCAAGACGGAGACGGACCACCCCGTGCCCCTCACCCGCGAACAGGCCTCCCTGTACGAGGCGGTGGTGCGCGAGTCCATGCTCGCGATCGAGACCGCGCAGGGCATGGGACGCCGGGGCCTGGTGCTGAAACTGCTGACCTCGCTCAAGCAGATCTGCGACCACCCGGCGCTGTACCTGAAGGAGGAGCACACCCGGCCCGACGGCGACCGGCTCGCCCGGCGCTCCGGCAAACTCGCCCTGCTGGACGAGCTGTTGGACACCGTGCTCGCCGAGGACGGCTCGGCCCTGGTGTTCACCCAGTACGTCGGCATGGCCCGCCTGATCACCACCCACCTGACCGGCCGCGCGGTCCCCGTCGAACTCCTCCACGGCGGCACGCCGGTGGCCGAACGCGAGCGCATGGTGGACCGGTTCCAGAGCGGGCAGACACCCGTCCTCGTCCTCTCCCTGAAGGCGGCCGGCACCGGCCTGAACCTCACCCGCGCGGGCCACGTCGTCCACGTCGACCGCTGGTGGAACCCGGCCGTCGAGGAACAGGCCACCGACCGTGCCTACCGCATCGGCCAGACCCAGCCCGTCCAGGTGCACCGCCTGGTCACGGAGGGCACCGTCGAGGACCGCATCGCCGAGATGCTCGAAGCCAAGCGCGCCCTCGCCGACGCCATCCTCGGCTCCGGCGAGTCCGCCCTCACCGAACTGACCGACCGTGAACTGTCCGACCTGGTCTCCCTGAGAAGGCCCTCGTGACCCCGCCCCCGCCCGACACCCCCCGCCCGGCCGACCTGGCCCGCGAGGCCCTCCGCGCCGCCCGCGCCGCGTCCCGTGCCTCGGAGCACCCCGCCGCCGCGAGCGGAGGCGAAGCGCCGGGGGCGGCGCGGGACGCGAGCGGCTCCGCCGGGGACGGGTACATGGACGGGTACGGGGAGGCGCGGGGCGGGACCGGGGGGTCCGCGAGCGGGCGTGACGGTACGCGCCATGCTGGGACCGGGCATCCGGGCGACACCGGGTCGGGTACCGGCCGTTCCGGCATCCGCCCTGTAGGGGCTGGGCGTTTTGGCGACATCGAGCCGGGTACCGGCGGTGCGGGCATCCGCCCTGACGAGGCCGGGCGTTGTGCCGACGCCGGGCCCGTGGCGGGCCGGTCCGGCACCGGCGCGGAGGACGAGCACCGGGCGGACCGCGACGGGGGTGGGGAGGCCCCCGGCCACCCCTCCAGCGCACGTGACGCTGCACGCGACACCGTGCGCGAGCCCGCGCCCGGGGAACGACGCCCCGCAGACGTCGCCCGCGAGGCGCTGCGCCGGGCGAGGGCCGCACAGCGGGCGGCAGGGCCCGCGCCCGGTGACGCACCGGCCCCCGGCGACACCCCCGGCCCCGGTGCCGCATCGGCCTCCGGCCCCGCACCCGGCCTCGGCGACCCCTCCGGCCCCGGCGACGCCGCCCACGCCGACACAGCGCCCCGTAGCGACACCGCACCCCGTCCCGAAGCGGCACCCTCCGCCGACCACGCGGCACACGACGATGAGGCCCGGGACGCCGGGGGAATCCATGCGACGCCTCCGGGTCCCACCGGCCCGACGGCCTCCGATGGCCCGCCCGCGCCCGGCTGTTCCGCATCGCATGCGACGCCTCAGGGTCCCACCGGCCCGACGGCCTCCGACGGTCCGCCCGCGCCCGGCTGTTCCGCATCGCATGCGACGCCTCAGGGTCCCACCGGCCCGACGGCCTCCGACGGTCCGCCCGCGCCCGGCCGTCCCGCACCGCACACCACGCGCCCCAGCCTCACCGGGCCCGACGGCTCGCCCGCGCCCGGCCGTCCCGCAGCGCACGGCACGCCGCCCGGACCCACTGACCCGCCCACGTCCGCCCGTCCCGCACCCCACGACACGGCCCTCGGCACCACCAACCCCACCCCGGACGACAGCCGCAACAGCGACGACAACGACGACAGCGGGGCCGCCCCCGGCCGCCGCCCCGGGGACATCGCGCGCGAGGCGCTGCGGTCGGCCCGTCAGGAGGCGCTGCATGCCCGTGCCGAGGCCGGGCCGCGCGGCGATCGCCCGGCACCCCGGCGGACCCCCGCCCCGGCCCCCCGGCTGCCCCGCACCTCGCGCGGCGACCGTGTCGCCGACGCGCGGGCACGCGCCGTGCGGGACGCGCTCGCGGACGCGTTCCGCATGCCGCCGCCGTCGGACGCCGATGAGCCCGGCGGCCCGGGACCGCGGGCCACGGCCGCCGGCCCGCCCCCCACCCCCAAGGACGACCGCGAGGTCCCCGCACCCCCGGCGCGGGACCGGTCCGCCGGGCCGGCCCGTGCGCCCGCCGCGGGCGGGGCGCCGCACACCCCCCGCTCCATGGCCGCCCCCGCCCGCGACGGCGAACTCCGCCGCACGTTCCCGGCGTTCGGGCCCCGCGCGGACGCCGCGGCCGGGATCGCCGACACCTGGTGGGGCAACGCCTGGGTGACCGCGCTGGAGGAGGGGGCGTTGGACGCCGCGCGGCTGGCGCGGGGCCGGGTGTACGCGGAGCGCGGTCACGTCGACGCGGTCACCGTGACGCCGGGGCTCGTCCTCGCGTACGTGCAGGGCAGCCGCCCGCGGCCGTACCGCGTGCAGGTGCGGCTGCGGACGTTCGAGGACGCCGAATGGGACCGGTTCCTGGACGCCGCCGCCGAGCGGCCCGGTCACATCGCGGCCCTGCTGGACAAGGTGATGCCCCAGTCCCTCGCCGACTGCGGTGTCCCGCTGCTGCCCGGCCCCGGCGATCTCGCCCCGCGGTGCAGCTGCCCCGACTCCGGTCACCCCTGCAAGCACGCAGCCGCCCTCTGCTACGCGACCGCCCGGCTCCTCGACGCCGACCCGTTCGTCCTGCTCCTGTTGCGCGGGCGCGGCGAACGCGAGGTGATCGACGACCTGTCCCGCCGCAGCGCCGCGCGTGCCGCCCGGGACACGCGGCCCGAGCCGCTGCCCGGCATCCGCGCCACCGAGGCGTTCGAGCCGCGTGCCCTGCCGCCGCTCCCGGCCCCGCTGCCCGCGCCCGCGCACCCCGAGCAGCCGCCGGTGTACCCGGGGGTGCCGGGCGGCCCGGACGCGTTCGCCCTGGACCAGCTGGCCACCGACGCCGCCGCCCGCGCCCACGCCCTGCTCACCGCCGGCCGGGACCCGGTCGGCGGCCTCACGCTGTGGCAGGACGCGGTGCGGCTCGCCGCGGCCCGGCCCGGGTCGGGACTCACCGTCGCCACCCGCGCCCTGTACTCCTCCCTCGCCACCGCCGCCGGCCGCACCCCGGCCGAGCTGGCCCGCGCGGTCGCCGCCTGGCGGCAGGGCGGCCCGGCGGGCCTGGAGGTGCTTGAGGAGTCCTGGGACCCGCCGGCGGGCCCTTTCGACCGGGCCCGTCCCCTGCTGCTGGCCGCCGACCTGCCCGCCTTCCGGCCGTGGCGCAACCATCTCACCCATCCGCGCGGCCACGTCCAGCTCCGCCTCGGCCGCGACCACCTCTGGTACGCCTACGAGTCCGAGCCCGGCCGCGACGACTGGTGGCCGCGCGGCACCCCCGACCCCGACCCCGTCGGAGCCCTCACCGGGATGGACGCCGCGGCCCCGCTGTAGGGGCTTCGCCCAACCACTGGTGGGGAGTTCAAGGGTCGAGGACACGTGCCCGGCAGGCGGCCGGGGTGCCCCAGGCGGTCCGCAGGGCGCGGGCCTTGCGGATCCACAGGGACAGGTCCAGCTCGGCGGTGTAGCCGAGGGCGCCGTGCAGATGGAGGGCCGTGCGGGACGCGGCGTAGGCGGCCTCGCCCGCCGCGACCTTAGCCATGGCGGCCTCCCGGCCGGACCCGGGGTCGCCGGCGGCCAGGGCCAGCGCGGCGGCGAACACCAGGGGCCGGGCGAACTCCAGCGCCACCAGCGTGTCGGCCAACCGGTGCTGCACCGCCTGGAACGAGCCGACGGGCACCCCGAACTGCGTGCGCGCCCGGACGTACGCGACGGTCCGGTCCAGCAGGGTGCGGCCGACCCCGAGCGCCTGCGCCGCCGTGAGCAGCGCCGCCACGTCGGCGGCGTGCGCGGCGGCGGCCGTCACCCGGGGCCCGCGCGCCAGCACCGGCCCGCCGCCCGGCCGGGCGAGCCGCCGCGCCGGGTCGGCCGAGGGCTGCACCGGCCCGGTCGCCTCCGCCAGGCGGACCGTGTCGCCGTCCACCACGAGGACCCTGTCGGACGTGTCGGCGTCCAGGGCGTAGGGCGCGGTGGGGGAGAGGACGCAGAAGGAGGCGACGGCGGCGCCGGAGGCGAGGCCGGGCAGGCGAGCCGCGGCTGCCGCCGGGTCGCCGAGGCGGTCCAGGAAGGCCGCCGCGGCCACCGTCTCCACCAGCGGCCCCGGCACCGCGTGGCGGCCCAGCTCGACGAAGGCCACGGCCAGTTCGACCGGCAGCGGGCCGAGTCCGCCGTGCTCCTCCGGCACGGCCAGCGCGAACACCCCCGCCCCGGCCAGCCGCTTCCACACGGCCCGGCCGGGACCGGTGTCGCCGGCCGCCCAGGCCCGTACGGCGGCCGGTGTGCCCGCCGCCGACAGCATGGCGTCCAGCGAGCGGGCGAACTGCCGCTGCTCGTCGTCGAGGAGGAACCGCATCACCTGCGTCCCCTCGGCAGGCCGAGCAGCCGCTCGGCGATGATGCCGCGCTGGATCTCGTTGGTGCCCGCGTAGAGGGGGCCGGCGAGGGAGAAGGTGTAGCCCTCGGCCCAGCTGCCCTGCGCGGGCGCGTCCGGGGCCAGGTCGGACAGTTCCCCGTAGGGGCCGAGCAGGTCGAGCGCGGTCTCGTGCAGGGCGACGTCCAGCTCGGACCAGAACACCTTGGTGAGACTGGACTCGGCGCCCGGCACCGACCCCGCCTCGATCCGGGCCACCTGCTCGTACGCGTACAACTGGTAGGCGCGGGCGCCGATCACCGCGTCGGCGACCCGGTCGCGCAGCGACCCCTCCCCGCAGGCCCCGGCCTCCCGGCCCGCACACCACAGGTCCGTCAGGCGGGCGGCCGCCGCACTGAAGCGGCCGGGGCTGCGCAGGGTCAGCCCGCGCTCCTCGCCCGCCGTGCTCATCGCGACCTGCCAGCCCCGGCCCGGTTCGCCGATCACGTCCTCGTCGGGCACGAACACGTCGTCGAGGCGGAGTTCGGCGAAGGCGGGCTTGCCGTCCAGCCGGCCGATCGGACGCACGGCGACCCCGTCCGCGTCCAGCGGGAACATCAGCTGGGTGAGGCCGTGGTGCGGGCGGGCCGCGCCGGGGTCGCTGCGGAACAGGCCGAAGGCGCGGTCGGCGAAGGCGGCCCGGGACGACCACGTCTTCACCCCGTTCAGCAGCCAGCCGCCGCCGGTGCGGACGGCCGTGGACCGCAGGTTCGCGAGGTCGGAACCGGCCTCCGGCTCCGACCAGGCCTGCGCCCACACCGTCCGGCCGCTCGCCATGGGCGGCAGCACCCGGCCCCGCTGCTCCGGCGTGCCGTGCTCGAACAGGGCCGGTGCCAGGAGGCAGATGCCGTTCTGGCCGACCCGGCCGGGCGCCCCGGCGGCGTGGTACTCCTCCTCGAAGACCAGGCGCTGAAGGAGCGAGGCGCCCCGGCCGCCGTACTCCTCGGGCCAGGTGACCACCGACCAGCGGCCCGCGTGCAGTGTGCGCTCCCACTCCCGGTGGGCGGCGAAGCCCTCCGCCGTCTCCAGGGAGGGCAGCGGGGCCGCGGGCACGTGCGCCGCGAGCCAGGCGCGCGCCTCGGTGCGGAAGGCGTCCTCGGCCGGACCGAAGGCGAGGTCCATCAGGACGACGCCTCCTTCATCGCGCGGACGTCCATGCCTCCCAGCGGGTCCCGGGAGACCTCCGCGTTGTGCGCGTGGGCCAGGTGGTGCAGCCCGAACACCGCGTCCGTACCGGCGTGCAGACCCTGGAGGTCCTCGGCCTGGTTGACGGCCCGCTTGGTCAGCGCCAGCCCCATCCGGGGCATCTCGGCGACCCGCAAAGCCAGTTCCCTCGTGCGCTCGGTCAACTCGGCCCGGGGGACGACCCGGTTGACCATGCCGAGCTCGTAGGCGCGCCGCGCGCTCATCCGGTCGCCGGTGTAGAGGAACTCCCGGGCGATGCGCGGGGGCATCACCCACGGGTGGGCGAAGAACTCCACGCCGGGGATGCCCATGCGCACCACCGGGTCGGCGAAGAAGGCGTCCTCGGCGGCGACGATCAGGTCGCAGACCCAGGCGAGCATCAGCCCGCCCGCCACGCACGCCCCCTGCACGGACGCGACGACCGGTTTGGGCAGCTCGCGCCAGCGGCGGCACATGCCCAGGTAGACCTCCGACTCGCGGGCGAAGCGGCTCTCCGCGCCCTCCTTGTCCGAGTGGTCCCACCACAGCCCGGCCCGCCGCTCGAAGGGCAGGTGGGCGTCCCTGCCGGGGGAGCCGATGTCGTGCCCGGCGGAGAAGTGGTCGCCCTCCCCGGCGAGGACGAGGACCTTCACCGCGTCGTCGTCTGCCGCCCGGTAGAAGGCGCGGTCCAGGGCGTAGGTCATGGCGGAGTTCTGGGCGTTGCGGTGGCGGGGCCGGTCCATGGTGATCACGGCGACGGGGCCGTGCACGGCGTAGCGGACCGGGGCCGGGGACGCGCTGTCGGAGCCGGACATCCGCCCTCCTTCCCTAACAAGTGTTTGGTAGGTTAACGTACGGCACACCGGCCGTCGAGCGGACCGGCCGTGCCGCCGCCGGGCCCGCCCCGGCCCCCCGAGGAGGGTCGCCCATGACCTCCGTCCCGCCCCCGTACCCCTCCGGCCACGGCCTGCTCGCCGGGCGGAGCGCGGTCGTCACCGCCGCCGCGGGCACCGGCATCGGCGGCGCCACCGCCCGCCGGCTGCTGGAGGAGGGCGCCGACGTCCTCGTCTCCGACGCCCACGCCCCCCGGCTGAAGGAGTCCGCCGCCGCGCTGGCCGAGGAGTTCGGCGCGCACCGCGTGACCGCCCTGCCCTGCGACGTCACCGACGAGGACCGGGTCGCCGCCCTCCTCGACCGCGCCGAGGAACGGCACGGCCGCCTCGACATCGTCGTCAACAACGCCGGTCTCGGCGGGACGGCCGACCTCGCCGACATGACCGACGCGCAGTGGGAGCGGGTCCTCGACGTCACCCTCAACGGCACCTTCCGCTGCACCCGCGCCGCCCTGCGCCGGATGCGCGCGGCCGGCACGGGAGGCGTCGTCGTCAACAACGCCTCCGTGTCCGGCTGGCGGGCCCAGCGCGGGCAGGCGCACTACGCCGCCGCCAAGGCCGGGGTCATGGCGCTCACCCGCTGCGCCGCCGTCGAGGCCGCCGCGTACGGCGTCCGGGTCAACGCCGTCGCGCCCAGCCTCGCCCTGCACCCGCACCTGGCGAAGGTCACCACCCCGGAACTGCTGACCGAGCTGGCCGCCCGCGAGGCGTTCGGCCGGCCCGCCGAGCCGTGGGAGGTCGCCAACGTCATCGTCTTCCTGGCCAGCGGCTACTCCTCCTACCTGACCGGCGAGGTCCTGTCGGTCAGCAGCCAGCGCGCGTGAGGCGACAATGCCAGGGTGCCGAAACGCAACAGCAGCCACAGCGACAGCAACCGCACCGCCCGCGGGAAGGCCGCGATGAGCGCGCCCCCCGAGCGGCGCGAGGAGATCCTGGCCACCGCCGCCGCGGTGTTCGCCGCCCAGGGCTACAACGCCACGACCGTCCGCCGGATCGCGGACGAGGCCGGCCTGCTCGCGGGCAGCCTCTACTACCACTTCGACTCCAAGGAGTCGATGCTCGACGAGATCCTCTCGGCCTTCCTGGACGAGCTGTGGGCCCGCTACGACGCCGTGCTCACCTCCGGGCTGGGCCCCAGGGAGACCCTCGAAGCCCTCGTCACCGAGTCCTTCCGGGAGATCGACCGGCACCTGCCCGCCGTCGCCATCTACCAGAAGGAGGCCCGCCACCTGCAGACCCAGCCCCGCTTCGGCTACCTCGCCGACTCGCAGCGCCGTTTCGAGAAGGCCTGGCTGGGCACCCTGGAGCGCGGCGTGGCCGCCGGGGTCTTCCGCGCCGACCTCGACGTCCGCCTCACCTACCGCTTCGTGCGCGACACCGTCTGGGTCGCCGCCTCCTGGTACCGGCCCGGCGGACAGCACAGCCCCGAGGAGATCGCCCGTCAGTACCTCTCGATGGTCCTGGAAGGCATCGCCCTGCCCACCTGACACCCCGCACCGCGCACGCGCACCGCACCCCGCACAGCACACCACATGTCACGACCGCACCGTCACGACCGCACCGCCGTCACCGCACCCGCGCCACCGAACCGTCGCCACCGAACCGTCGCACCGACAAGGAGTGACCATGGCCGAGGTCTACATCGTCGAAGCGGTACGCACCCCCGTCGGACGGCGCGGCGGCGCCCTGGCGGCCGTCCACCCGGCCGACCTCGGCGCCCATGTGCTCACCGCGCTCATGGAACGCTCGGGCGCCGACCCTGAGGCGGTCGACGACGTCGTCCTCGGCTGCCTGGACACCGTCGGCCCGCAGGCCGGTGACATCGCCCGCACCTCCTGGCTCGCCGCCGGACTGCCCGAGACCGTCCCCGGCGTGACCGTCGACCGGCAGTGCGGCTCCTCCCAGCAGGCCGTGCACTTCGCCGCGCAGGCCGTCCTGTCCGGCACCGCCGACCTGGTCGTCGCGGGGGGCACCCAGAACATGTCGATGGTGCCCATCGCCTACGCCGCCCGGCAGGCGGCCCTGCCCCTGGGGCTGACCGAGGGCCCCTACGCCGGCTCGCGGGGCTGGCGGGCCCGCTACGGCGACCGCCCGGTCAGCCAGTTCCACGGCGCCGAACTGATCGCCCGCACCTGGGACATCTCCCGCCCCGCGATGGAGGAGTTCGCGCTGCGCTCCCACCGGCGCGCCGTGCGCGCGAGGGACGAGGGGCGCTTCCTGCGCGAGATCGTGCCCTACGGGGACATGACCGACGACGAGGGCCCCCGGCGCGACACCTCCCTGGCCAAGATGGCCGCACTGCGCCCCCTCGCCGAGGGCGGCCGCCTCACCGCCGCCGTCTCCTCGCCGGTCTCCGACGGGGCGTCGGCGATGCTGCTCGCGAGCGAACGCGCCGTACGGGACCACGGGCTCACCCCCCGCGCCCGCGTCCACCACCTCTCCGCGCGCGGCGAGGACCCGATCAGGATGCTGACCGCCCCCATCCCCGCCACCGCGCACGCGCTGAAGAAGACCGGGATGAGCATCGACGCCATCGACCTCGTCGAGATCAACGAGGCGTTCGCCCCGGTCGTCCTCGCCTGGCTGCACGAGACCGGCGCCGACCCCGCCCGGGTCAACGTCAACGGCGGCGCCATCGCCCTCGGCCACCCCCTGGGCGCCACCGGCACCCGCCTGATGACCACGCTACTGCACGAACTGGAACGCACCGGCGGCCGCTACGGCCTGCAGACCATGTGCGAGGGCGGCGGCCAGGCCAACGTCACCGTCATCGAACGCCTCTGACCGCGCCGGACCCCAGCGAGCGGAGCACGGCCCCGGCCTCGGCCATCACCCGGTCGACGAGCTCGGCGCACGACGGCAGGTCGTCGATGACCCCGGCGACCTGACCGGAGGCCATCACCCCCAGGTCGGTGCGTCCCTCCACCATCGAGGCGCGCAGCAGCACCGGGGTGTTGGCGGCCAGCAGCACCTGGCCCCACGTCAGCTCCCGGCCCCGCCGCATCGCGAGCCCGTCCCGCACCATCCGCGCCCAGCTCTTGTCCGTCGCACGGCGCAGGGCCGCCGCGTGCCGCAGCGCCCGCCACAGTGCGGCGGCCCGGCCCGAGCGCTCCAGCGCGTCGACCAGGTCCGTGCGCAGCATCCGGTGCGGCAGCCCGTCCACCTTCGTGGTGACGACGACGTCGCCGACCGAGGCCGCCAGGTAGGCGGCCTTGACCGCGTCGGGCACCGGGCTGTCGGAGGTGAGCAGGAAGCGGGTGCCCATGGCGATCCCGGCGGCCCCGTACGCGAGCGCGGCGACCAGGCCGCGGCCGTCGCGGAACCCGCCCGCCGCGATCACCGGGATGTCCACCGCGTCCACCACCTGGGGCAGCAGCACGCCGGTCGCCACCCCGCCGGTGTGCCCGCCGCCCTCGGCGCCCTGCACCAGCACCGCGTCGGCGCCCCACCCCGCCACCTTCACGGCGTGCCGCTCGGCGCCGACGGACGGGATCACCACCACCCCCGCGTCCTTCAGCCGGGCGATCAGCTCCCGGGACGGCGCCAGCGCGAACGAGGCGACCCGCACACCCTCCTCGACGATCACCCGCACCCGCTCCGGCGCGTCCCCCGCGTCCGCCCGCAGGTTGACGCCGAACGGCGCCTCCGTACGGGACCGCACCTCCCGCACGGCAGCCCGGAGCCCGTCGACGCTCATCGTCGCGGAGGCGAGGATGCCCAGCGCCCCCGCCTCGGCCGCCGCCGACACCAGGCGCGGGCCCGCCACCCAGCCCATCCCGGCCTGCACGACGGGATGGCGCACCCCGACCAGGTCGGTCAGGGCGGTGGAGAGCACCGTGCCGCTCACGGCCCCACCTCCCGCTCGCACAGCCCGTCCGGGTCGATCGCCTCGCGGATCAGGCGCAGTTCGGCCGCGGTGGGCTCCCGGGTCACCGGCACCTGCTCGGGGACCGTCAGCGTGAACCCGGTCGACTCCACGACGCGGCCGACCGTGACACCGGGGTGCAGCGAGCGGAGCCGCATCGTGCGGCCGGGGGTCTCGAAGTCGAAGACGCCCAGGTCGCTGACGACGTGCCGCAGACGGTGGTACCGGGTGGCGGAGGGGCCGGCCGCGGCGGCCCGGTCGTGACCGACCCCGCAGACCATGTCGACCCGCTCGACGAACACCCGCGCGCTGTGCCGGGGGACCCAGTAACTCGTCGGATTGTTCACCGTGTTGGCCGGCGCGCCGCGCACGCCCAGCAGTTGCCGCCGGGGCCGCTCCCAGTCGCCGATGCAGGAGATGTTCTGGTTGCCGTACCGGTCGAGCTGGCTCGCGCCCATCATCACGTGCCGCCGCCCGCCCGCGACCAGCTCCAGATGCGCCCGGTAGGGCAGCCAGCCCTCCACCACGCGGGCCGGCGCACCGAGCGCCGGGACGTCGCCGGCCAGCAGCGCCTCCCCGTCGGTCAGCAGCAGCCCGGGCGCGAAGGTGAGCCGGGCCAGCCGGGCCCCGGCGGCGGGCACCGTGCCCATCGCGGCGGCGAGCACCTCGCCCGCGCCCCGCCACACCTCGGCACACGCCACCACGCAGACCTCGGCGCGCGTCGCGGGCCCGCCCTCGCCGCTCATGCCCGCACCTCCCGGTGGAACGCCGCGACGGCCGTCCGGTAGGCGGCCTCGTCGCCGGACAGGAACCGTTCGGTGAACTCCCGCCCGGCCGCGGGGTCGCGGGCGGCCCGCACATAGGCCCGCTGGAAGGTCTCGTCGCGGCCGTAGTCGGGGGCGCAGGAGGTGAAGTGCGCACCGCCCGCCGCCTCGACCACGCCGTCCACGTACATCCGCTGCACGAGCAGCGTCTGCGGCCCCCGCTCCCCGAGCAGGGCGGCGGTGTCGACGATCCGCTCGCACGACACGTACGCCGCGTCGGCCGCCCGGCAGAACAGGTCGTCGAAGTACGGGTCCGGTCCCAGGTACTGCCCGTTGCCGTGCCGGTCGGCCCGGTTGAGGTGGACCAGCGCGGCGTCCAGGCGCAGCGCCGGGACGGCGACCAGCTCCTCGCCGTCCTCGTAGGGCGAGACGACGGTGCGCAGCGAGGGGTTGACGCGCAGGACGTCGGAGCCGAGACCGGCCCGGGCCGGCAGGAACGGCAGCCGGTGCGCGGCGGCGGTCAGCCCCGACAGGAACATGGCCTCGTCCAGCTCCACCAGGGTGAACGCGGCCCGCTGGCGGGCGGTCGTGAAGTGCGGCTCCAGCGGCACCGAGTCCAGCGTGACGAACGGCGCGACCAGGGTGCGGATCCGCCCGGCGGCGGCGAGCAGGCCGACGTCCGGGCCGCCGCAGGACACGACGGTCAGGTCGGTCACCGGGGACCGCAGCAGCGCGCGTACCAGCGCCATCGGCTTGCGGCGCGAGCCCCACCCGCCGATGCCGACCGTCATCCCGCTCTCCAGCCGGCCGGCCACCTCCTCGGCGGTCATCGTCCGGTCCCGGCTCATGACGGCGGCTCCCCGGCCGGGCGGAAGGTGCCGCGGACCCGGTCGGCGACCCCGGTGAGCGCGGCCTCGAAGGTGAACCCCTGCTCGAAGCGGTAGGAGCGGCGGGCGTCGACCGGGTCGATCCCGTTGATCGCCGCCTTGGCCAGCCGGATCAGACAGCCGTCCTTGGCGGCGATCTCCCGCGCCAACTCCATCGCCCCGTCGTCCAGTTCGTCGCGGGGGAGGACGCGCCACACCGCGCCGTGCCGGTGCATCTCGCGCGCCGTGACGGTGCGGGAGGTGTAGTACAGCGTCCGCATCAGGTGCTGGGGGACCAGCCGGGCCAGGTGGGTGGCCGCACCGAGCGCGCCCCGGTCCAGCTCCGGCAGCCCGAAGGTCGCGTCGTCGGAGGCGACGACGGCGTCGGCGCAGCCCACCAGGCCGATCCCGCCGCCCAGGCAGAAGCCGTGCACGGCGGCGACGACCGGGACCTCGCAGTCCTGGACGGCCCAGAACGCCTCGGCGCAGCCGCGGTTGGCGCCGAGCAGCGCCTCGTGCCCGGCCGCGCGCTGGAGTTCGCGGAGGTCGACCCCGGCGTTGAAGCCGCGCCCCTCGGCGCGCAGCACCACACAGCGCACCTCCGGGTCGGCCCCGGCGGCGCGCACCGCGGCGGCCAGGTCGTACCAGCCGTGCACGGGCAGGGCGTTGACGGGCGGGAAGTCGACGGTGACGACGGCGACACCGGGTTCGGGGACGGCGGTGGAGACACCCATGAGCAGATCCGCTACCTTTCCACCAAACGTTTGTTAGGCGGAACATAGCAGCGGTCCCCTCGAAGCGGGAGGTCCTCCATGGCGGTCGTCACCGACCTGTCCGGCTCCGTCGCCGTCGTCACCGGCGGCACCCGGGGCGTCGGCGCGGGCATCACCCGCGCCCTGCTGCACGCCGGCGCACAGGTCGTGGCCTGCGCCCGGCGGGCCCCCGCCCGGCCCCTCACCGCGGCCGGGCGCACGGCCCGCTACCTCCCCGTCGACCTGCGCGACGAGGAGTCGGTCGCCCGGCTGTTCGACCGGGTGCAGGAGGAGTACGGGCGACTCGACACCCTGGTCAACAACGCCGGCGGCACCCCCCACCGGCCGCTCGCCGAGGGCGGCGCGCAGCGGCACGCGCGGGTGATCGGCCTCAACCTCGTGGCACCGATGACCGCGTCGCTCGCCGCGTACGGCATCATGCGCCGCCGGCCGCAGGGCGGCTCCATCGTCATGATCGGCAGCGTCAGCGGCACCCGCCCCTCACCCGGCACGGCCGCCTACGGCGCCGCCAAGGCCGGACTGGCCGGCCTCGCCCGCTCCATGGCCGTGGAGTGGGCGCCGACCGTACGGGTCAACACCCTCGTCGTCGGCATGGTCCGCACCGAGTCCGCCGCCGCCCACTACGGCGACGCGGACGGCGTCGCCGCCGTCTCCCGCACCGTGCCGCTCCTCCGCCTCGCCGAACCCGCCGACATCGGCGACGCCTGCGTCTTCCTCGCCTCCGACCGGGCCGCGTACATCAGCGGCGCCGCCCTGCACGTCCACGGCGGCGGAGAACGCCCCGCCTTCCTCGACGCCGCCACCGGCCCCTGACCGGCATCCCCACCGGCCGACGGAACCGGCACCCGACCGGCACCACCCTCCGGGCGACGGACGCCGCCCCTGACGGGCACCACCCTCCGGGCGACGGATCCTGCGCCGACCGGCACCCCTGCGGCCGACGGAACCTGCACCTGACGGGCACCGCTCTCCGGGCGACGGATCCTGCGCCGACCGGCACCCCTGCGGCCGACGGAACCTGCACCTGACGGGCACCACCCTCCGGCCGACGGATCCTGCGCCGACCGGCACCCCTGCGGCCGACGGAACCTGCACCTGACGGGCACCACTCTCCGGGCGACGGATCCTGCGCCGACCGGCACCTCTCCGGCCGGCGGAACCCGCCCCTCACCGGCACCCCCTCCGGCCGGCCGGACCGACACCGAAAGGCGGCGACGCCACCATGAACAGCGGAATCTGCACCGGCCGCACCGCGGTCGTCACCGGCGCCGGCCGGGGCCTCGGCCGCGCCCACGCCCTCGCCCTGGCCGCCGAGGGGGCGAGGGTCGTCGTCAACGACCTCGGCGTCGCCCCCGACGGCAGCGGCGCCGCTCCCGGCCCCGCCCAGCAGGTCGCCGACGAGATCCGCGCCCGCGGCGGGGAAGCCGTCGCCCACAGCGGGGACGTCGCCACCGAGGAGGGCGCGGCCTCCCTCGTCGCCACCGCCCTGACCGCCTTCGGCCGCCTGGACACCCTCGTCAACAACGCCGGATTCCTGCGCGACCGCATGCTGGTCAACCTCGGCGAGGACGACTGGGACGCCGTCGTACGGGTCCACCTCAAGGGCCACTTCCTGCCCGTCCGGCACGCCGTCGCGCACTGGCGCGCCGAGACCCGGGCCGGCCGGACGCCCGTCGCCCGCGTCGTCAACACCGGCTCCGGCGCCGGACTGCTCGGCAGCGTAGGCCAGGCCAACTACGCCGCCGCCAAGGCCGGGATCATCGCCCTGACCCTCGTCGCCGCTGCCGAGACCGCCCGCTACGGCGTCCAGGTCAACGCCATCGCCCCCGCCGCCCGCACCCGGATGACCGAACGGACCTTCGCCGACACCATGGCCGTCCCCGCCGACGGCGGCTTCGACGCCATGGCGCCCGAGAACGTCTCCCCGCTCGTGGTCTGGCTGGGGTCCGCCTCCTGCGCGGGGGTGACCGGCCGCGTCTTCGAGGCCCAGGGCGGGCGCATCACCGTCATGGAGGGCTGGAGCCCCGGCCCCACGGCCGACCACCCCGCCCGCCGCACTCCCGCCGAGGCCGGCGAGACGGCCCGCGCCCTGCTCGCCGTGGCGCGCGCCCCGCAGCCGGTGTACGGGGCGCGCTAGCCGGCCGCGGGGAACGGCGCCCGCGGGGAACGGCACCCGGCGCGCCGGTCAGACGTTGCGCCGGTACTGGCCGCCGACCTCGAAGAACGCCTCCGTGACCTGCTGCAGCGAGCAGACCCGGGCCGCGTCCATGAGGACCTCGAAGACGTTGTCCCCGTTGATCGCGGCCTCCTTGAGCCGGGCGATCGCCCGCGCCGCCTCGTCGTGGTGCGTGGTCCGGAAGTCGTGGACCCGCTTGAGCTGGGACTCCTTCTCCTGCTCGGTGGCGCGGGCCAGTTCGAGCTCCTGCTGCTCGGCGTCACCGCCGGGCCGCCGGAAGGTGTTCACGCCGATGATGGGCAGTGAACCGTCGTGCTTGCGCTGCTCGTAGAGCATCGACTCGTCCTGGATGCGGCCGCGCTGGTAGCCGGTCTCCATGGCGCCGAGCACCCCGCCCCGCTCGTTGATCCGGTCGAACTCGGCGAGCACGGCCTCCTCGACCAGGTCGGTGAGCTGGTCGATGACGAACGAGCCCTGCAGCGGGTTCTCGTTCATCGCGAGACCCCACTCGCGGTTGATGATGAGCTGGATCGCGAGCGCGCGGCGCACGGACTCCGCCGACGGGGTGGTGACGGCCTCGTCGTAGGCGTTGGTGTGCAGCGAGTTGGCGTTGTCGTAGATGGCGATCAGCGCCTGCAGGGTGGTGCGGATGTCGTTGAAGTCCATCTCCTGGGCGTGCAGGGAACGCCCGGAGGTCTGCACGTGGTACTTCAGCTTCTGGCTGCGCTCGTTGGCGCCGTACTTCTCCTTCATCGCGACGGCCCAGATGCGGCGGGCGACCCGGCCGAGCACGGAGTACTCGGGGTCCATGCCGTTGGAGAAGAAGAACGACAGGTTGGGCGCGAAGTCGTCGATGTGCATCCCGCGCGCCAGGTACGCCTCCACGTAGGTGAACCCGTTGGCGAGGGTGAACGCCAGCTGGCTGATCGGGTTCGCGCCGGCCTCGGCGATGTGGTAGCCGGAGATCGACACGGAGTAGAAGTTGCGGACCCGCTGCCGGATGAACCACTCCTGGATGTCGGCCATCATCCGCAGCGAGAACTCCGTGGAGAACAGGCAGGTGTTCTGGCCCTGGTCCTCCTTGAGGATGTCCGCCTGCACGGTGCCGCGCACGTTCGCCAGCGCGTGCGCGCGCAGCTCCGCCGCCTCCTCGGGTGAGGGGTCCCGGCCCTCGGCGGCGCGGAACCGCTCGATCCGCTGGTCGACGACGGCGTTGAGGAAGAAGGCCAGCACGGTCGGCGCCGGACCGTTGATCGTCATCGACACCGAGGTGGTGGGCGCGACCAGGTCGAAGCCGTCGTAGAGGGCCTTCATGTCCTCCAGCGTCGCCACGGACACGCCGGAGGTGCCGACCTTGCCGTAGATGTCGGGACGCCGGTCGGGGTCCCGGCCGTACAGCGTGACCGAGTCGAAGGCGGTGGACAGCCGGGTCGCCGGCTGGTCCTCGGACAGCAGCTTGAAGCGCCGGTTGGTGCGGAACGGGTCGCCCTCGCCGGCGAACATCCGGGCCGGGTCCTCGCCGTCCCGCTTGAACGGGAACACCCCGGCCGTGAACGGGAAGTGACCGGGCAGGTTCTCGCGGCGCCAGAACCGCACCAGCTCCCCGTGGTCGGTGAACGCGGGCAGCGCCACGCGCGGGACCTTGTTGCCCGACAGGGACTCGCGGGTGAGCTTGGTGCGGATCTCCTTGTCCCGGACCTTCACGACCTGCTCGTCGCCCGAGTAGGACTCCACGACGGCGGGCCAGCCCTCGATCTGCTCGGCGACGTGGTGGGGGAGCTGCTTGCGCGCCTCGTCCAGCAGGGCCGCCACGTTCGCCGCGTCGGACCCGGACCGGTCGAGCTCGCCCCGCACCAGGTCCAGGCGCTGGACCCGTCGGGCCGCCTCGGCGACCCGCTCCGTCTCCGCGTGGTAGGCGCGGACCGTCTCGGTGATCTCGGCGAGGTAGCGCACCCGGTCGGCGGGGACCACCTGCCGGATGCCGGAGGAGTGGCGCACGTCCACCGCGGGCAGCGCGCCCTCGGTCAGCGGCAGCCCCTTCTCGCCCAGGGCGGGCCTGAGATACTGGTAGAGCGCGGTGACGCCGTCGTCGTTGAACGTGGCCGCCGAGGTGCCGAACACCGGCATGTCCTCCGGCCGCTTGCCGAACGCCTCACGGTTCCGGATCAGTTGGCGGGCCACGTCGCGCAGGGCGTCCTTGGCGCCGCGCCGCTCGAACTTGTTGATCGCGACGACGTCGGCGAAGTCGAGCATGTCGATCTTCTCGAGCTGCGAGGCGGCACCGAACTCCGGTGTCATCACGTACATCGGGATGTCGACGAACGGCACGATCGCCGCGTCGCCCTGGCCGATGCCCGGCGTCTCCACGATCACCAGGTTGAACCCGGCGGCCTTGACCACGTCGATGACGTCCGACAGGTGCTCGGGCAGCTCGTGGCTGCCCCGGGTGGCGAGACTGCGGAAGAAGACCCGGTCGCCGTCGAGGGAGTTCATCCGGATCCGGTCACCGAGCAGCGCGCCGCCCCCGCGCCGCCGGGTCGGGTCGACGGCGATCACCGCGATCCGCAGCGCGTCCCGCTGGTCGACCCGGAACCGGCGCACGAGCTCGTCCGTCAGGGACGACTTGCCCGAGCCGCCGGTCCCGGTGATTCCGAGCACGGGCGTGACCCGCTCCGCCGCCGCGCCCCGCAGCCGCGCCAGGAAGTCCGCGGGCAGCTTGCCGAGTTCCGCGCCGGTGATGGCCCGGGCGACGGCGAACCGGTCACCGGCCAGGACGGCGTCGGCGTCGGCCGCCCCGCTGTCCCACAGGTCGATGTCGCAGTCCCGCACCACCGAGTTGACCATCCCGGCCAGGCCCATCCGCTGGCCGTCCTCGGGGGAGAAGATGGTGACGCCGCTCCCGCGCAGCCGGTCGATCTCCTCGGGCACGATCACGCCGCCGCCCCCGCCGACCACGCGGATGTGCCCCGCCCCGCGCTCGCGCAGCGACTCCACGAGGTACTCGAAGTACTCGACGTGCCCGCCCTGGTAGGACGAGACCGCCACGCCGTGCACGTCCTCCTCCAGCGCCGCGTCCACGACCTCCTGCACGGACCGGTTGTGCCCGAGGTGGATCACCTCCGCGCCCTGGGACTGGAAGATCCGCCGCATGATGTTGATCGACGCGTCGTGCCCGTCGAACAGGGCCGAAGCGGTGACCAGGCGGACGGGGTGCACGGGGCGGTGCAGAGCGTTCATGGGTGCCTTCCCGGACAGGACGGGCGGAGTGGTGGCCGTAGAGATACTAGGACGTCCTAGTAAATTGCCGAAGGTGAGAGGGGTGTGACGGCCAGCACAGGCGCGAACTCCGCGCCCCGGGGTCACGCGCACGCGCCCGCCCGGCCGCACGCCGCCCCCGCGTCCCGCACCACCGGAAATGCCCCTCGTGCCCCCTCCCATCAAAGATGTCCGGTTCCTTTCGCACATCCATAAATGCCTGGACCATGCCCCCTCGCCGACGGGAGGATTCCCCCTTTCCGAACCACCGGGAGTGTGATGGGGACGTCCGAAACCCGAGGACCGACGCCTGGCAGGGGCGCGGTCCTCCTGGCCCTCCGCCTCTACGGCCGCGAACTCCGCCGCCTGCGACGGCTCGCCGTGCCCGCCCTGCTGCTGCCCGCCGTGGGCAACATCGGCATCCACTACATCGCGCCGCTGCTCATCGCCAAGCTGGCCGGACAGGCCGCCGCCGACGGCGGCCTCGCCCTCGCCTCCGCCTTCCCCTACGTGCTGGGCTTCGGCATCACGCTGCTGCTCGCCGAGGTGGTCTGGCGCATCGGCCAGCACTGCCTGAACCGGGTGGACGCGCTCGGCATGGAGCACCTCTACGTGCGCGGCATGGACGACCTGCTCGCCCAGGACGCCGCCTTCTTCCACGACAACTTCGCCGGCTCCCTGACCAAGCGGCTCCTCGGCTTCGGCAGGCGCTTCGAGGACTTCGTCGACACCCTCACCTACCGGATCGTGGGCAGCGCCGTCCCCCTGGTCTTCGGGGCCGTGGTGCTGTGGAGCTACGAGCCGATGCTGGTCGCCGGCCTGCTGCTGATGATCACGGTGACCGTCGTGGCCGCGCTGCCGCTGATCCGCCGCCGGCAGCGGCTCGTCGCCGCCCGCGAGGCGGCCGTCGCGCGCGTTTCCGGCCATGTCGCCGACAGCCTCATGAACATGGAGACCATCCGGGCCTTCGCCGCCGAGCGCCGGGAGGCCGGGGAACACCGCAGCCGCGTCGCGGAGTCCCGGCGCCTGACCCTCAGGTCGTGGGACTACGGCAACCTGCGCGTCGACGTCCTCATCGCCCCCATGTCCATCCTGACCAACGTGCTGGGCCTGCTCGTGGCCGTCGCCTTCGGCGGCAGCGGCCAGGGCGTCGAGGAGGTCGTGGTGGCCTTCACCTACTACTCCAACGCCACCCGGATCATGTTCGAGTTCAACCAGATCTACCGGCGCCTGGAGAGCTCCATGACCGAGGCCGCGCAGTTCACCGAACTGCTGCTGCACCCGCCCACCGTGCTCGACCCCGCCGACCCCGAACCGCTCGCCCCGCGGGACACCGGCATCCGCTTCGAGTCGGTCACCTTCGCCCACGCGGGCGCGCCGCCCATCTTCGAGAAGCTGGACCTCGACGTCCCCCCGGGCGCCCGGATCGGCCTGGTCGGCCGGTCCGGCGGCGGCAAGACCACCCTCACCCGGCTGCTGCTGCGCATGTCCGACCTCGACGGCGGACGCATCCTCGTCGGCGGCCAGGACATCAGCCGCCTGCGCCAGAGCGACCTGCGCTCACTGATCGCCTACGTCCCGCAGGAACCGGCCATGTTCCACCGCAGCCTGCGCGACAACATCGCCTTCGCCCGGCCCGGCGCCACCGACGAGGAGATCCACGCGGCGGCCGCCGCCGCCCACGTCACCGAGTTCGCCGCCCAACTCCCCGACGGCTTCGCCACCCTGGTGGGGGAGCGGGGCGTCAAACTCTCCGGCGGCCAGCGCCAGCGCGTCGCCCTCGCCCGGGCCATCCTGCGCGACGCCCCGATCCTCCTCCTCGACGAGGCGACCAGCGCGCTCGACTCGGAGAGCGAACTCCTCGTCCAGGACGCCCTGTGGCGCCTCATGGAAGGACGCACCGCCCTCGTGGTCGCCCACCGCCTCAGCACCGTCGCCGGCATGGACCGCCTCGTCGTCCTCGACCGCGGCACCGTCATCGAACAGGGCAGCCACGACCGCCTCCTCGCGGCCGGCGGCGCCTACGCCCGCCTCTGGCACCACCAGTCCGGCGGCTTCCTCGGCGAACCCGAAATCCCGGACCCGGCGGACTGCGAGGCCTTCGCCGCCCCGTCCACGGAGGGTGACCTGCGGGGCGCGGGTGACGCGCCGGGCAACCGGCTCTGACCGGGGGAGGACGAGCACGACACGACCGGGCCGGTGACCACCACCGGCCCGGACCCCCGCACCGGCACGCCGGGTCAGGCCTGATGGTTCCCGGACACCACCGCGACCCTCCAGGCAGCAGCCCCGCCGACCACCTGGATCCGGATGCGCTGCACCTCCTTCCCCTCCACATGGACGACGCCGACGGTGAGGGCCCCGCCGCAGGCGACCGGGTGCGGCTTGCTGCTGTCCCGCCCCACGATGGACACCTCCCCCTTGCCGTCACAGCTGGCGTAGATGGTGTAGCTGCCTTCCTCCGGCGTGAACGCGGGCAGCCCCCGGCCCGTCTCACCGGCGGTCTCGGGCACGAGGACCTGCGCATCCCCGGGCAGATCCAGCCCGGAGGCCGCTGTCTCGCCCGTCCGTGAGGGCCGGTCCGGCGAAGCCGTCGACCCGCCGGGCTCCGGGTCCTTCGCCCCGGACTCGCCGGAGCAGCCTCCGAGCAGAAACGATGCCGCCACGGCGGCGACGGTGAGTGTGCAGCGGCGCAAGGAGATCTCCGGTGGTGAGGGCGAGGCACGGTGGCCGACGGACATGCCGGCGTTCGCGACAGAGGGCCCGGACGGTCATGTATTTCTGAGGGACTCAACCAGGGCCGATGGCGGCCGACAGCCCATTGCGGCGGTTGACCAAAATCGCCTCGTGGGGGCATTCCGGACAACGGTCATCAACCACCCGTCAAACGGCCTCTTCCGCCCGGGCAAACCGGATGAATCGACGGATGAGAATGGCCGATCTCGGCGGTGATGAAGCTCAGATTCCCCTCAGGTCCCGTCGGCTTCCCCCGTGTTCAGTGACGGCGGCGTTCGACCTCCTTCCATCATTGGGAGCTTGGGGAGGTCTCGCACGGACCCGGTGATGTGCCCGGCAACCGGTCGTGGGCGTATGGGAGAGATGAGAAGGTGTACGGCGTGAGCGAGACACCACCGAACACCCTGCAATACCGCTTCGACGGACCGGAAGACGCACCAGTCCTGATCCTGGGTCCCTCACTTGGCACCACCTGGCACAGGTTGTAAAGACCGTCCATGGGCGTCCACGTCAGTCCAGGGCAGGTGCGTAGTAGCAGGTCAGGGCATCGCGGTCCGGGGGAGTCGGCGTAGTTGGTGACAGACTTGTGAGAGCGCCGGTGATACGGCGAAGCCCCGTCGGAAACATCACGACGGGGCTTCCGCATGGAGGGGGCTATGACAGAGTGCGGCGTCCGGCAGCACGGGCACTGACGCTTGGACTCCCGGCTCTGGAGCACCGGGAGCAAGGATGCCGGGCGTGGTAGGGCCTGGCCGACCACACGGCACACACGTTCGCTCAGCCCGCCGAACGGCTTTGCCTTCGCGAATGTGGCGAGTCCCTCGACTGGCCAGTGTGCCTTCAGAGCGCGACCAGGAGGCGGTGTCCAAACCATCGACGGAAGATCGCGGTGCCCCGTCATAGGGGCAATGCGGCCAGCGTTGCTGCCGTTCGGCGTGGCGGCCTCATCTTCGAGGCCGCCACGCCGAACGGCTCGGAGCCGTCCCGGTATCTACAGGTCGGTGCCGCTGGCTTCCTTCAGGATTTCCATGCTCTCAGGGTCCTTCGGCTCGGAGCGTCGGTACTGGGGGTGGCCAAGGTCCATCTGAAGCGCGGCGTGGAGCGGGGCCGGGTATCGCGTCCGGTCTGACCAGGAGAGCGCCTGGTGACAAAGCCGCGCCGCGGCAACCGCGAGAATCTCTCGGTCGTAGCCGTCCCGCGTGTGCATCGGGGTGATCTCCCTGGTGGTCATGCTGTACCAGGGTGCGTTCAGTTCGTTCTCCTTGCGCTCGTCGGCATTCTTCGATGCTTTCCCCGGGTCGGCGCGCCAGCGGGTCTTCCACTGCCCATGGCGCTTCTTGCCGTAGTTGCGGGGTTCGGTGAACAGGAACCAGGGGTGGCCTTCGGGCCGGGCTTCCGGGTAGTAGAGGTCGCTGGAGGTCTTGAGCGGGACGGTCTTGCCGTTCTTCTGCTTCTCGGTGACGGCGACCAGACGGGGCATTTCCGCCTGCGCGCAGTTCATGCGGATGATGCTGACCGGATTCCAGGACGGGGGCAGTCCGCTTGCGGGGAGCCAGAGGCGCGGGTCCCCGGGATCTTTTCCGAGGCCCTGCTTGTTGTTGTGGAGGCCGGGCCATACACGGCGGCTGGCGTGACCGTCGATCATCAAGGCGTAGGGCAGGCCGTCGAGTTCGTCGTGGAGCTCTTGGAGGGCGGTGCGGACGTCTTCACCGGCCTGTGCCCAGCGCTGGATTTCGCCGTCGCCGTTTTCAGTGTGAAGAGGGTAGTTGGCGGCGTGGAAGTTGCTCTGTGCGAGGGCGTAGTGCTCCCACTGCGGGTGGATGTTGCTCCAGCCGATCATGCGCCACGGGCCGCCGGGTTCAGGGGAGGGGATGATCACGCTGGCGGTGATGATCCTTTTGGGCTGGCCCTTGTACTTGCGGTCCGTGGCCTGCTTGCGGATGTGGATGCCGCAGAAGGCCATGCGGGGCAGCGGGTAGGGGTCGTCGCCGGGGTAGAGGGCACGCTCGAAGCGGTCGTCCACGACCCCGCACGAACGGTAGAGGTCCAGCAGACCCATGTAGACGCGGTGATCCTCGAAGGCTTTCGCGGGCCTCTTGATGATGGTGAAGGTCTTGGTGAACGGGTCGTACTCGCGGCCGACGAGGAATTGGGACGGCACTGCAGCCTTGGCGAGCTCCCGGACGACTTGGTGCTTGGCGTCGTTCTCCGCCAGGGCGGTCTTCACTTCGGCGGGCTTCATGCCCTCGTGTTCCTCGCCGCGCACCGGGATCTCTGTTTCACACCAGGCGGCGAGGAGGACGCCGGGTTCTGCGAAGGTGCCGGCGATCCTTTGGGCGTCAGTGGCGCGCTGAGTGCCGGGGCCGTGCTCCAGCAGGGCTTCGGCGTTGCAGAAGACAGCTTCGATGCCGTCCGCGAGCGGGAAGGACTTCTTTCCGCCAGGGTCCGGATCGATGCCCTCCGGGTCCAGCCCGTAGGGGTGGGCGAGACCGTGGATCATCCGCGTGAGGGTCGCGTCGCGGTACCACAGGCACAGGATGCGGAGTTTCTTGTATCCGGCCGCTTCGATGGAACGGCGAATACCCTCCGGGGAGGGCTTGCCGATGAGATCGACGTATTCGCCATCCTGCTTCTTCTGTTTCTTCTCTTTCTCCTGGGCGGCGGTGGCGGGCTCGTGGGAACGCTTACCGAAGACATTCCCCTTCGACTTCAGGTCGAGCAGGGAGACGGCGTCACCGAAGACTCGCTGGATGTGTTCCCGCAGCAGGGAGAGATGGTAGATGCCGGCGCCGGTACCGACAGCGAAGGAGTCCGTCTTCGGCATGGTCGGCCTGATCGCGCCAGGAGGAGGAGTCAGGATGTCGATCCTCTTGCCATTTTCGTCCCTGGCGTTCAGGCGGCTGCGCTCACCGGCGACGCGTTCCTCGATGGCGTTGAGCGATGACCGGTCGGCGTCCATCTTCGCCAGGATTTCCAGCGCATGCTTGTTCGTCTGCCGCAGACCGCGCCCATCCAGGGACACAGACATGATCGGCCGGTCTGTTCCCTGGTCCACGAGAACGGTGCTGGCGTGGATCACCGTGTTGTTGATGCGCCGGATGTGAGCGTCAAGATTCAGGACGGGGTTCGGCTCGGCCGTGTAGGTGGCCATCTTCACCGACAGGCGGGACAGCGCGTACTGGACTTGACTGCGGGTGGGGTTCTCGGGACGGGCCTTGAGCGCTTCGGCGAGGTCGACCGGGTGGGCGAGGGTGGCGAAGACCGGGCCGATGGGCTGTTCCCAGGCGATCAGGTCACCGTTGCTGATGGGCCGGTACTGCACGGCCGCGACGTTGTCGGAGGGCTGCCAGCCGACGGTCCTGTGTTTCACCTGGCCGTTCGTCGCCTCGTACGCCTCACGGACCGGCTCGACTTCCCGGTCGAGGAAGGGCTTTGCCGCCAGCTTCTTGGCGATGTGCCACTTCACCGCCTCATAGGCCCAGCTGTCCGGACTGGCGGGCTTGCCGTCTTCCTCCTGGAGGATGTTCTTAGCCAGGCTTCGGCGCTCAGGAGCGACGTCCGCGACCAGTCGGGCCAAGGTGGGTGGATCCACGAAGGGGATCTCATCCAGAGGAATCCGGCGGACGATGCCTTCCAGGTAAGTGAAGACCGTCCTGAGGGCGTCGGGCTCCACGGGGTTGAGCGTCACCATGAAGGCCAGGTACTTGTCCAGGTAGACGTAGCCATCGGTGATCTGCTGGAGCACGGTGACAGCGATGGAATAGGGGACCAGGAAGGGGTCGGATTCCTGGACACCCTTGATCCATTTCGCGTTCTTTGAGGCCGTGCTCCCCAAATCCCGCCAGGCCGTGCGGATGGGCGAGTGGTAGTCGCCGAAGTCCCAGACCAGGGCGGTCATGCCGTCCAGGAGCTCGGGGGTGCACCGGATCGATGTGGTGTGCGCGGTGAGATCCCGCTGCGTGTTGCTTCGCCCCATGAGCGGGGGTACCTCGTCTCTCGGTCTCTCCGCTTGGGAGAGGATGCGGGTCCGTCTCCGCCGCGGCAAGGCGGCGACGGGCGTGGTCAGTTCAGAGCGTCTCGCGGTCGAGCCCTGCATAGGTCAGGAATGCCTGAAGCGCTTGACCGTAGAGCTCATTCATGATGTCGCGCTGTTTCGGAGTCCAGTCGCGGTAGATCTGTTCGATGATCGTGGCCAGGTCGGAGCTGAACTTCTTGTCGTGGATGGAGTGGTCCACGATGTGGAGGGTCATGTCGGTCTCGCCCCGCCGGGCACGGCCGGCGAGCTGGATGAGCAGGACGAGCATTCCTGCGACGAGTTCCTTGCGCAGGTCGTGGTCCATGTTGGAGAACCGGGCCGGGGAGCGAAGGATCTTGGTGAGTTGCTTCCAGGAGGCTTCGCCTGCTGCGCGCAGGACGGCCAAGGGCTCGTCGCTGCCGCCGGCGGGAAGGGTGTTGTAACCGGCGGCGTTGACGCTTGCGTGCAGCCAGTCGGTGTCCTCGATGCTCAGGACAGGCCGGACGCACAGATAGATGTCGCGGACTGCCGAGCGCGTTCCGACGACGATGTTCAGGCCCCGGCCGATGACGGCGAGGGGGGCGATAAGGATCTCTCCGCGGTCGGGGAACTCCTTGAGCTCTTCGCGGACCATCCGGTCCACGTGGGCAGGTAGGTGCTCCTCGTAGTTCTGTTTCTCCGGCTTCTTCACCAGCAGGCAGATCCGGTGGTTCAGCCCGTCGGCCTGTGCCACCCCGGAGGCGAGGTAGGCGGCCTGCTCATAGGAGTTGACGGCGAGGATGACGCGGGCCCGTTCCGGTTCGTGCTTCTCCAGGCGGGCCAGGCGCTTGGCGAGCTGCTGCTCGTACAGGCCCCGGCCGAGATCGCGCAGTGCGTTGGGCTTCAGCTCTGGCGGGAGACCCCCGATCCTCATGGCATCCCCGCTGCTGCCCCGTACAGGCGTGGCGAGGGTGACGATGGACTCCGGACGGGTGTCGGGGAGCCACCAGCGGACCGGGGCATGGATGTGTTCCTGTACGGCCTGTGGTAGGTAGGCGGTGGCGGACAGGCCCATGACGGGGCGCTGCACGCCGGCCGCCAGCAGAGCGGTGAGGCCGCCGAGTTCGCTGACGAAGGTGTGCGGATCGCCGCCGAAAGAACGTGACAGGAGTTCCGCTTCCTGCTCCTTTTTGTCCATGCCCTTGACCTGGTAGCCGTGGATGGAGCGGCCCAGCATGGCCAGGGGGTAGAGGGTGGCGACCGTGCTGCTGCGCATGCTTTCAAGGATCTTGCGGACCGATCCCAGGTCGAGATAGCGCAGGGTCTGGGCCTGCATGCGCAGCTCGTCCAGCGCGCTGTCGAGTTCCCGTAGCACGGTGCGGGTGATCAACAGGTTCACCACGGCGGCCTGCTGATGCGCATCGGGCACGAGCTCACGCAGGAGCGTGCGCATCGCGTCGCGAGTGTCGGTGAGGTGGTCCTGGCCGCGCTGCGCGGTGAGGATCGTCAGGGCTGATTGGATGGCGTCCCAGTCGGCTCCGTCGGGAAGCTTGGCCTCCTCATCCGGTCCGGCCGCGTACCAGCGGGCGGGCATGATCTCGTCGAGGAAGGCGAACAGCTCGGGCGGAACGTCGTCGGCCGCGGTCTGGTGGGGGAACAGGAGCTGAAGGATTTCACGGTCCCTCGAGCGGGCCAGGCGCCAGCCGGTGTTGTCGCGGCTGGCCCCGTCAGGGCTGTCCGCCTCGTTGCCCGGGTTCAGCCTGAGCCCGCTGCCTGAGCAGAGCCACAGCAGCAGCATCTCGGCCATGAGCCGCGCGTGGCTGACCGGCGCTGCAAGGGACATCTCATGGACGACGGGCAGGTTCCTGGCGTCCGAGTCGATCTCCCGCAACGCGGTCGTCCGTTTCCGGGAAGCCAGAGTGAGCTCCGAGGTACAGCGGCTGATGGCGGCCGTCTGGAAGGCATCGATCTCATCGATCACCAGCGCATCGCAGGCGCGCAGCGTCATCTCCAGCACGCTCATGCCCCTGGTGCCACGTGCCTTGCCGCGGAACTCCTGCCCGTCCAGGACGACACCGATGCGTGTGCGGCCTTCCAGGAGGTTGGCGTGGTTGGTGACGATCACGGCCGCGTCGGTGGCCCGGTAGAACTGCTGGAACTTGCCGCACACCGGGGCGAAGGAGCAGGTGAGCCGGGTGGAGCCGGTGGCCGGAGAGGTCAGCGAGGTGCAGTTCTCCTCCCCGTACGGATACAGGGTGGGCGGGTCCATCAACGCCCGCTGCGCGCAGCCGGCCGACAGCAGCGCGATGTCGGTCCTGGCGCGCCGGTCCCATTCGTCGATCTGGGTGGAGGTACCCAGGGCGGCGTAGTCCATGGCCCGCCGGTGCATGCTCGACGGGGACATCAGCGGAGTGCAGTGAGCGGGCTCGGCTAGGTGCTTGTTCTTGTGCAGATAGGCCAGGTCGTTGTTGATGTCCCAGGCCATGTCCAGGGTGGCGCGGACATCGGTGACGGCGAGGGCGATTCGCCGGTCGTTGAGCGCTGCCCAGGACGCCATGACCCGTACGAGTACCGTTTTGCCGCTTCCCGTGGGGGCGTTGAGGACCTGCAGGTCTCCGGACGTCAGGTCCAGTTCGGTCAGCTCGCCGTCGGTCGTCTTCATTGCCTTGAAGAAGCGCTTGAGCACCTTGTGCAGGTAGGCGACGCTCTTGTCCTGGCCGCTAAGGATCTTGGCGACATCCAGGAGTTGGTTCACTGTCGGCGCGACCCGGTCGCGCTGCGGGCGAGTGTGCACCTGCGGGAGCACCTCGTGGCCGGGCGCTTCAAGGAAGCCGGGAGTCGCCTGGATATGGATCTCTCTACTGGTCGTGCCGTGCTCTTGGCCCAGGTAGGCCGTCCTCGTCTTGAGGGTCCCTGGGCCCGCGAACGCCTGTGCCTTGGGGCGCTTGCCGAAGGTGAAGAACGGCCCGGTGACGCGTTGTGCGTAGCCGAGGAAATCCCCTCCCACCCTGGGGATCACCGCCTCGGCCAGCTGTGGGTCTCCGGCCGGCAGCCGCAGCGAACCTCCCGACCTGTCCGCGAGGTCGGGATCGGGGGCCAGGGTGCCTAGGAGCGCGAGGACGGCGGCCCTGAGTTTCTTCGCATCCGTCCATTCGGGAGCCATCAAGGCCATCACCTGACGGATCAGGTTCCGCTCGGCCACTGGCAAGCTCGCCCACTCCGACCATGCCTGCGGCTTGCGGTGGGCGAAGAACGTGGCTTCTTCGAAGCCGGCCAGGATGCGCCCCTCGTCGTCCTTGCGGGGAAAGTAGTGCGCGGCCAGAGCGAGTGCTCCAGCCAGGCCGGCTTCCTTACCCGTCATCTCCCCGCTCACGCCTTGCCCTCCTTGATCTGCGTGATGACCATCTCGAGGTAGTCCGTCGCGGTCATCGCCGCCTTCATCCTGTATGTGCGGCACACCGCGTGGAGCTGGGCCACCTGGTCCTGGCGATGGTCGGGCACTACCAGGTACTCGGCGCCGCCCTTATCGCCGCCGTCCATATGAAGTTTGCTGACCAGGTGATTCGGCCAGGTGTAGTCCTTGAAGTCAGCAGGAAAGTGCGGCTGTTCGCTTCCTTCGCGGGTGATCCACAGGTCACACTGGTCCCCGTTGGGCCACAGATGTGATGTCCAGGCGGTTCCCTCCAGGGCCGCCGCGGCGGCTCGGTGCAGGGCCAGTTCGGGTAGGCCAGGGATGACGGTGTAGCGCCACACCGGCCGTACCAGCGCCATGTACTCTGCGGCCGGCTTAGCCTGCGGCACGTGCGGTACGGCCCCGGTCCATAGGCGTGCGAACCGGCCGGACGGGACCCGGCATTCGAACGTCGGACTCAGTTCGGGGGCCGACTTCTTCCGGGCGGTCACGACGAACTCGTACGACGCGCCCGTCTCCTCGTGCCAGGGGTACAGACACCGCACCCTTCCCCTTGTGCGCGCGCCGGTGCGGGCAGTTGTCACCTTCATCGGCCACTTGCAGGCGGGGCAGGGCCACCACCAGCCGTTGAACTGCGCGTACTGGGCGATCGGCTTGTAGAAGTCGTTCGCCCGGGAGGGCAGCTTGAGCTCCGTGAGACTGCCCGTCGGCACCGTCGGGTTCTCAACCAGAGTGGTGCGGTGCCTCTGGTAGAAGGAGCCCTTGATCGCGCTGAAGACGGCTTCCTGGCTGTACTCGTCATCCAGCTTCGGTTTCGTTACCTGCCCGGTGAACTTCCCGACCTTCTGCGCGGCCCGCAGGACGCGCTGGGCTTCGTGCCGGAAGTCGAACCCGTCCTCCGTGGCAACGCCCTCGCTGTCCATGAGCCGCACGCCAGCGAGAGCCTCGCTGTCGATCCAGTCGGGCAGCAGCCCTTCCAGGGAGCCAGCCCGGTCGCCAGTGAGCCTGCCCATCAGTTCGTCGAACAGGATCAGGTGCCCCGGGCCGCATGCCGCCATCAGGATGCCGTGGGCCTCCATGAGGCGGTCCAGGCGTCTCGGCCCGTCCAGTCCCTCGCCGACCATCGCGTGCTCGCACACGGCGAACGCCTTGACGATTTCCAGCAGTGCGTGAGTCTGCTGAATGTCCGTTGTGTCGTCAGCTTGCATCACGTGCCGGACCATACGGCAGGCCACTGACAATGGGGCCCTGGGAATCCGGAGGGGAGTTCAGCCAGAGCTCTCGTCGAGGCCCTCGGTGTCGATGCTGGGATACAGGCCGCGGTAGGCGTCGAGGTGGTCGGCGATGTGGCTTCGCCCGGAGTCGGTGAGGAACCACCGGTACGGTCCGTGAGTCACTCCGTCGGGGTGCCGCAACACGATGAAGCCCCGGCTCGGGGTCCGTCCATCAGGGCTTTGCCCCACCGCCAGGTAATGCGGCCCACGCCCGGCGAGGCTGCCGTCCACCCCCTGCGCTCCGGCGCGCGCGACCCGGACCATGATCTTCCAGAGCCACAACGACAGCAGCGGCGCAGGTGGTCCTGCTTCCCGGGGAGCCCCGAGGGCCGCACGGGCCACCGCTCGCCCGTGCCGGGTCATCTCCACCCGGGTACGGGGGATATCCCCCAGACCGTCGACATACAGCCGGTCCCGGTACACGACGATCAGGCCACGCCGCTCCAAAGCGGCCACCGACGATCCAGCTCCTGGGTCATGTACCCCCGCTGCGCGCAGCCCCTCCTGAATGCGGGTGTACCCGACTACATCAGACGAGGCGGAGACCGCCAACGTCATGCGCCGCCACTCGGCTGCCGGTCGCTGTTCCGCTCCCACCAAGCGGGCCTGCCGCTGTTCTTCCTCTACCTCCTGATCGTGACGGAAGATGCACGTCAGATAGGTACGTTGCCGCTTGTTGAGGGCCCTCCATACAGCCATCGACTCCTCGGAAGGCTGACGGGGACGTCGGACGGGAAGCACTGGAAGGGGGTCCTCCGGGCGGCTGCGGCGCCAGGCATCCATTACCACCCGGTCGGGGACTTTATAGACCTGGGCGATCATGTGCGCCACCCTCCCCAGGGTCTCGGGAGATCCCCACATCCAGCCGCGCACACGTCTGCCGCGTTCAAGATCGCGGATCTTCTCGGCGCTGATATGTAGGCCGTGCGCACCACGCTTGCGTCGTAGAGCTGAGGCGGCTTCTTCCGTGCTCAAGCCAGCATCACGACGCAAGTCGGCCAGATTCTCGGTACCCGGTTCGCGCCCTGTCAGATCCTGCGCACCACATCGCAGAACCTCTAGCAATCGGCCGAAAGCTCGGTCACCAACAGTCCGTGTTCCCGCTTCCCAGTGGCGTACAGCACGTGGCGTAACCCCTACAGCGTCGGCGAGCTGTTCCACGCTCATGTCTCTGAACAGTCGTTGGCGTTGCAGGGCCTGGGGGCGGAGGGACTGTGCCATACCGGAAGCAAAACGTAGTGAACAGTTCACTGCAACTGTTCACGACGGGGCGATCCTGATCCGGCCAAGGCGGCTGCAGGTATCTACCGTCCAGAGATTGGGGCCAACGCTGGTCGCCCCTCAGGAGGCGCGCGGTCTGTGCCTCTCGGTCGCAGGGCCGGCCAGTGAAGGAGCCGTGGTGCACGACAGCGTGGGGAAGGCCGTGCGCGGATGGGACGCCAGCCCCGAGGTCACCGCCTGGCTCGGCCTGGCCGCCGAACACCGCAGTCACCTCTACGAGAGCCACCACGCCGACCAGGTCACTCCTTCGGGACGAGTTCTCCTGACCAGACGTGCGGACGCGCTCTTCGAACTGGCCGATGTGGTGCTGAACGCGGACCGTCCATTCCGGTCACTGGTGGAGGTGGAGTCGCGCGCTCTGGCAGGCTCCCCTCATGGCGTTCACCCCTCCTCCCGAGGCTTCGGACTTCACCTTCACGCTGGCCGACGCACTCGACATACCTGTCCGCGTGCGCTCCGACGGAGACCTGGCGAAGTGGGACCGCCGCCAGGCGCCGAAGGCCGCGCAGCCATGGCCGGTGACCGACGCGCTCCCGGCAGACGGTGAATACCTGGCCACCACCACTTGGCGGCAACTCGTGACGGCGGCGACCAGCGCGGGCCGCGACCTGGCACCCTGGCTGCGGAAGACGCCGGCATTCGCCGTCAACGAACTCATCGCCCGCGTTGCCCCACTGCAGGCGTATCTCACACTCAAGGATTTCAAGGCGCCCGCTGGAGCGGCGGAGCGGCGGCTGTTCGTGAACGCCGTCTACCGCCACGGCACAGAACGCAGCGCCCATGCCGCCTTCGGATACCACCTGGGCATGACGATGGCCCAGTGGCTGACGGTCGGTATGGCGGGGCTGCCGGCCACCGTGCACCTGGAGGCTTGCGGCATACCCGAGCTGGTGGATCCGACGAAGAAGCTCCCAGATCTCTACGGCAATCACGCGGTCGAGGCGCTGCCGTGGCTGATCGAAGCCAAGGCGCGCAAGTCACTGGGAGTCGGCGACATGCGCGACGGACAGTGGCAGCTGGACCAGGCGACGGCGGAGATCGCCGTCGCGCACCGGCAGGTGCTCTGCGGAACGGTACTGCCGGAGCCCGGCCGCTGGGAGGACGACCACCTCGTCATGATGGTGCACACCACTCTCGTGGGCCCGTCCCCGGTCGGCGGCGTCCACTCCCTACCAGACCCCTCGAGTGACGGAGGCGAACCCTCACTGGACGAGACCCCGGACGATCTGCTCAGTGTCGCGCGGGACCAACTTCTCGTCTTCAGAGCCTTGGCGTTCGGGGCAGTCCAGGACCTGCGGGTCGTCCCGCTTGCGGAAACGGGGCCGGGACATGGCGGACCATCCAGGCGGAAGAGCGCCATGAGGCCGCTTGAACTAGATGCCGGGACCCGCGATCTACGCAGGCGTGTGCTGGCCGAAGGGGTGCCTTACGAGCGGCTTCGGCAGGAACAGCACTCGACCGTGAAGGAGTTCGTGGTCGGGCGTATCCCCGGTATTGGCCTCCACCTTGGCCTGTCGCGTGGCTTGTACGCGGCCTGCGCCCATCTGCACCAGATGCAGACGGAGATCCCAGCGGAGGAGCCCCTGTTCCCTGCGGCTCCGTTCCTCGTGCGGCGCGGGGCGGACGAGGAACGTGAGGAGATGAGCCGCAAAGCGCGGCGCACCTTCTACGAGCGCGAGGACGAGCGACTGGTGACGGTCAGGCGGGAGATGGCCAACGCGTACAGGACCCAAGAGGTGCCGGCCGGACTCCTGCGCGGTGCTCCCCTCGTGGTGGAAGGGCCCGAAGCCAGAGGCGGGGTGCTGGAGGCGAGGACGGCCGAGACATACATGGCCGTCGAACCCACCGATCCGATCATGCCCGGTCACCGCTGACTCTCCTCCCGAACTCGGTCAGCAGAGGCAGCGTTTGTGCGGGAGGTAACTCATCGGTGAGGTCTGAGCGGCCGCCCGCTTCCCGAGGAGCGCTGGTAGGGAGTAGGGATCTCGACGGCAACGTGGGCCCAGGCTACGGGAACGCCCTGTACTTCTTCTCCTCGTCCGGCAGCGATTTGCCGACACTGATTAAGGAGCCCCGGCGCCCAGGGGGCCGCAGCCTGTATGGGCGAGCGCGCTGTGAGATGTCGGTGATACGGCGAAGCCCCGTCGGGGATCCATACCCGACGGGGCTTCTGCAGGGAGCGCACAAGGGAGTGGGGCGTCCCCGATGGGCACAACTGTCGACTTCACCTCTCTCGAGCGTTCGGAGCCCTTGATACGACGAAGCCGTTCGGGAAGCACCCCATCGGGGCTTCTGCGCGAATCGTGCTACGACGTGTCGCGGTCGGCGTGGGTACCGTTGTATTCAGGCACCCCGCTCTCGAGCACGCGGAGCAGGGACGCGGTGACGACACGTGTCGTACGGCCGATGCGCAGCACGCGGCAGGGGAACTCTCCGCGACGAATAAGGTCGTAGCCCTTCGCTCGTGAGAATCCCAGTGCCCTTGATGCATCTTCCACGCTCCCTGTTCCGTCCCAGGTAGCCCGAATGCGGATAGGGCTGTAGCGGGGGCCTGACGGCGCTTTGCCTTCTTGATGCATTTCGAAGTGTTTCTCCTTGCTCAGGCGGTATCGCTATTTTTAGAGTCGGTGGCTGGGGCCCCGTACTGCGGAGTCGGCTGGCAAAAAACGGCACAGCGGCAAGGGCCGGTAGCGGTTACACCGATACCAGCTGAGAGAGCGCGCCGATCGGTGACGGGGTTGTTGCGTGCTGCAGAGAGCTGAAGGGGGACCAGGGATCTTCGCTCTCGGAGTCGATCTGGTGTCATCTTCGCGATTCCTTCCGACATGCGAGCAGGTGTTGGCGGTGGGCCATTAATGATCCGCGGGATTGCCGGTTTGGCTAACCGGCAATCCCGCGCTATGTTGCGCCGCTTTGCAGGTGCTGCGGAGTCACAGGGCCGCTCGTGTCAAACGCCCTTCAGGGCTCCTTCCCGGTCAGTAGGATCACCGGCAGAGCGGGGCGGAGGCGCACGGGGGTGGGGAGCAGCGGTATGGCAGCGGGGGGTCGGCGGGGGTCGGCGGAGCGGGTTCGGGAGCGCCGTAGGGCCGCGGTGCGCAAGCGCGTTCACGACAAGGCACTGGTCGAGGTGCGGGGCTGTCTGCGGGACTGGGACGACGGCCGGGACGCGGCACGCGAGGCCAAGGCGGTGGCCGAGACGATCATCGCGCCCGAGTACGAGGGCCGGGTGCTCATCGAGTTGTTGCAGAACGCGCACGACGCGCACCTGGCCGGCGCCGCCGACGGACGTATCGAGATCCGGCTGGACGAGGACGAGGGTGAGCACGGCACCCTCTATGTGGCCAATGGCGGCAAGCCGTTCGGCGGCAAGAACTTCAAGGACCTGTGCAGCATCGCCCTGTCCAGCAAGCGTGCCGACGCCGGGATCGGCCACAAGGGCGTGGGCTTCAAGAGCGTGCTGCACCTGTGCGACGCGCCCGAGATCTACAGCGTGGCCAGGGAGGGATCCCGGGTCCCCGACGGGTTCACCTTCCGGTTCGCCCGGCTCGATGACTACGACACTCTCGCCCGGGAGGTGGCACCCGAACGCGCCGGTTTCGACGACTACTTGAAGGAGAACCTGCTCACGTTGAAGGTGCCCGTCTTCCTGGAGGAGGCACCGAAGAGCGTCCACAACTTCGTGCGCCGGGGCTTCGTCACCGTCGTCCGTCTGCCGCTGAAGTCGGCCGACGCGCGCTCGGCCGCCGGGGCGCAGGTGCGGGAACTCATGGACGACAGCACCCCGTTCGAGCTGTTTCTTGACCGCCTGGAACGTGTCCGGCTGGAGCGGCGGGTCGCAGGGAAAACCCGGGGCAAGACGTATGACCGCCAGGTGGAGGTGCTGCACCAGACCCGCGGCCTGAAGGTGCAGCTGGTCACCTTGCGCCGGCGGATGCGACTGATCGTCGTCTGCGGGAAGGTCGACCCGGACCGCGCCCGGGAGGCGCTCACCGCGTCGATCGAGAAGAGCGGGATGCGACGCGACTGGATGGCCTGGGAGAAGAAGGCCGAGGTTCGCGTCGCCGTACCGGTCGCCGATCCCCTGCGGGAGGGGCGGCTGTACACCTTCCTGCCGATGGGCGAGCAGATCCCGGCGCCCCTGCGCGGCTTCGTTCACGCCCCGTTCTTCGCCGAAATGAACCGGCGCTCATTCAACGAGGCCGTGCCGTGGAATGGCCTGCTGCTCGACACCGTGGCCGAGACGTGTGCCCGCGCGGTGCTCGCCACGGCCGAGGGACGGGCCCCCGTTCCCGCCGGAGCGCTGGTCGACCTGATGTGCTGGCGGTCGCCCACGGCACTGACCCGGCTCACTTCCGCCTTCCAGCGGCTGGGCCACGGCATCGCCCAGGTCCCGTTCATCCCTGTGATCGCCACGGCGTCCGGCACGCGCACCTCCCTGCACCGGGCAGTGCTGTGGGAAGGCAAGGAGCACGCCACGGCCTTCACCCCGCACGCGGTCGCCGCCAGTGGGGTTACCGATCTCCTCGACCCGCAGCTGCATTCCGTACGGCTGCGACGGCTGGTGTCTCTCGCGAGGAGTGTGGGCACGCGCCTCGAACCGCCGCCGGAGCGCCTCGCCTCCTGGGCGGAGCGGCTCGCCGAGGCCGCCGCCAGTGCCCCCTTCGACCCTGGATGGTGGGCGGACTTCTACTACGACCTCTCGCAGGAGTTCCCCGACGGCTCGGACCTGACCGGCAAGCGGATCGTTCTCACATCCGGGTCGGCGTCGCCGGCACCGGCTGGCGGGGAAGGCGTCTTCTTCGACCGCGAGTCCCCGCGGGGCGGCTCCCTTCCGGCCCTGCCCGACGGGCTGTCCGGCCGTCTGCACTTCGTGCACGAGGGCATCGCCTGGACCGGCAAGGGCCGCAAGCGCAGAGCGCAGGGCCGCACCTGGCTCAGGACCGCCGGCCTCGTCCATGAGTACGGAGCCGACCGGGTGCTCGAGGTCGTGGCCGCGGCACTGAGGGCGGACGGAGAGGGCGGAGTCGAGGACGGCGTGCGCCTGGCCTGCCTTCGCTACGCCTGCGCGGTCTCCCACGCGCTGGAGACCGAGGGGCGCAGGGCTCCGCAGCTGAAGGATCTCCGCGTACCGACCCGGGGCGGCTGGCAGGAGGCGAGCCGTGCCATGTTCGGGCCGGGATGGCCCGGTGAGCACTCTTCCATCGATGACACTCTGACCCGGTTCCTGGAGCGCGTCCGGGGACTGTCGTCCGTACTGACTCAGACGGAGCAGCGTCTCCTCCCGCGCCCCGAGGAGCTGTGCGGGGACACGCTCCCCGTCGAGGCCATGGGGCGTTTCCTCGAACGGCACGGCGTCGCTCACGGCCTGCGTCCCCGGCACGAGGTCTTCCGCACCGAAGTGCGAGGCCAGGATCTCAACTGGCCCGCTCGTTTCTGGGTTCCGAACCGGCGGGATCTGCTGCCGCAGTGGCGGACGACCGCCGAGCGCTGGCCGAACCGGCGGCGGGTCGGTTACCTCAAGGTGGCCTACCACTCACGCGCCCGTTCCGCGGACGTGCTGCCCGGACAGGACGACTACGCCGCCTTCGGTGAGGAGGACCGCAGGCTTTACGCGGAACTCATTGTGCACGGCCTCGCTTTCTCGTGGCCGGACTCCGCGCTGGAGATGCATTTCGTACGCCACACCGACTCCGCGGGTACCCCCTGGCCCACTCCGTTGGCCGCCTTCCTCGCTCACGCGCCGTGGATCCCGCAGACCACCGTCCCGGGCGCCCCCGCTGAGGGGATCGTGTTCGCCACGGCGGGCCGGACCTGGTGGTGGCAGGGCGCTCAGTCCCCGCCGCCGTTCCTCGGCGTGGTGCCCGCGACCTTGCGCAGCAGGCGGTCCGCCAAGCTCGTGGCACGCCTCGGCCTGATCGGCATCCGCGCCTGGGACGACCCCGGCACCGCGCTCGACCGGCTCGGCCATCTGCCCAACCTGGTGCAGGCCGTCCCGCACCTGCGTGAAGGCAGGCACGCGCACGAGATCGGGCAGGAGTACGAGAAGGCATGGGCCCAGCTGCTGCCCGCGAACGGCGGCACACGCACCGCCGACGGCGGGCCCGCCACGCCACCGCACCGGCTGCTGGTCCACCGGGCCGGTGCCCTCGAACCGCTGGACCTGACGGAGACGGACGAGACGGTCTTCGTCCCGGACCCGGACGGCGCCCAGAACCGGGCCCTCCTGGACCGCGTCCCGGTACCTGTGATCCCGATCAGGGACAGGGCGCTGGGCGCCCGGGTCCACGCCTTCCTCGACCATGGGGCGACGTTCGACGTCCAACGGTGCAGCGACGCCGCACACGACATCCAGGTCGACGGGCTGCCCGTCCGTGAGGCGATGCGCCTGCCGCTGACCCAGTACGCGGGCGCCTGGCTGCTCACTCTGGTCGCGGCCCTGGTGGAGTTCGACGAGGAGCGCGCGTCCCGGACGGAGCCTGTGACCGTGGCCGAGTCGACCGGGCTGCTGCGCCGCTGCGAGGTGACCGTGGCCGACGAGGCCGTCGTCTGGATCGCCGGACACCGTCTCACCGAGAACGGCACGGACCGCGCCCTGCTTCACCCGCACCCCGACCGGCCCTGTGTCGTCGTCGTGCACAGCGGGCCGCGCACCGGCTGGCGGGTGCTCCGTACCGCCGCCCCCGCCCTGGCCGCTCTCATCCGTGCGCCCTACCTCGCGGACATCCTGTGGAAGGCCCTGACCCGGCTGGAGGAGCGGGGACTGAAGACGGACGACGTGTCCGAGGAGGATCTCGCGGACGTCCTGGAGCTACGGCAGCACCAACTGCGCGCCGTCCTCGCCGAGCGGGCCTCGCAGCGCTCCGGCAGCGCGCGGCTCGTGCCGCTCCTCGCCTGCCTCGACCTCGACCTCGCGGAGGAACTCCAACAGCGCGTCGAGGACTTCCCCGACCGTGCAGCCCTCCTGACCTGGCTCACCGCCCGCACCGGCGCACCCGACGCGGAACGCCTCATGCGGCTCCTCGACGACGACCCGGAACGGCAGCTGAGGGCCCTGTCCGTAACCCTGGCCGAGGCCAACCGCGCCTGGCGCGCACTGAGTCTGCCGCAGATCGACAACACCGACCGGCACGAACGGCAGTTCGCGACCTGGCTCCAGCGAAACCGTCCCGCACTCGCCGAGCGGATCAGGGACGCCCACGCCGACGTCCACCGCTCCGGCCGGTCCCTGGCCGCCTACGTGCGCCTGCGGGGCCTGCCCACACTCGCGCCGGACCCGACCTGGCACACGACACTCTGGGACCTCACCGACCAGCTCCTCCAAGCTCACGCGGACGCCTGGCTGACCCGATCGCTCCCCGCGCAACCGCCGACGTCCCGCGCGCTGCCGCCGCTCACCGAGGTCCGCGAAGCATCCACCACCGCCGTCCACCAGCACCTGCCGCGTCTACGGCAGCTGATCCAGGAATGGCAGCGTCTGCACCCGACGAGCCACACCGTGGTGCCGCCACCCCCGCAGGAGGTGCTGCGAGCGCTGGACGACGAAGGGCTGCTGGACTTCGAGGTCCTATCCACGAAGGCGTTGATCACCTGGCTCAGCCACCACGGCCACTGGCCGACGGACATGCCCCTGTCGGACCGGCGCGCCCAACTCGGGCTGTCCCCGACGCGCTCGTCGGCGCCTGCCGGGAACAGCGGCATGGCCGCGGGCAGAGGCCAGTCCGGAGCACCCGTGCCCGGCCCCCAAGTGGCCCTGAACGGCAGGCTCGTCCCGGCGGGCCCCGACGACCTGGCCGCACTGGCCCGTGAGGTGGCCGCGGACCTGACACCGGAACAACGCGCCACTTCGGCCACGGCCGTGACCACGCTCGCTCCCCGCATTCCCCGGCCGCGCACCCCGTCACAGCCCGGAACGGGATCGCAGGGCGGTTCCTACCAGGCCGCGGGCAACGACCAGGACCGCACCGTGCCGGTGGGCGTAGCGGGGGAGGCGGCGGTGGCCGCCTGGCTGCACAAGCAGTTCGGCGTCGAACCACAGGACTCATGGAAGTCCAGCCTGCGCGTGCACGGACTCGCCGGAGCACAGCCGGGGGACGACAGGCTCGGCTACGACTTCCTCATCCACGACGGCGACGCGGCCTACCTCTACGAGGTCAAGGCGTCCACGGGCGACAGCGGAGAGATCATGCTGGGCGAGTCGGAGGTACGACGCGCTTCCCGGCTGGCCCCGGGCGAGACGTACTTCATCGTGTACGTCTCCCATGTCTTCGACCGCGACCGCCGCGCCATCACCGTCCTGCCCAACCCATTCGGCGCTCCGGACCTCGCAGGCTACGAACTGGTTAGCACCCAGCTGAGGCTCCGCTTCAACCTTGGCTGAATCAATAAGTTCGGGCCCGGCTGGCTGTGAGACGTTGGCCTTGTTGACGAGCTTGGCAAGCATGGGTTGGACACTGAGTGGGCACGGCCGAGCCGAGCCGGTGGCTCTGCACGGTCACGCGGCGCTGCGCGTGGAGGCGGAAGCGGAGCCCGTGCAGGAGGCCAACCGCCTGGCGGTCGTAAAGCCGCCGAAGGTGGAGTATGTGCAGAGCTGGACGCCGGTGATGACGAGCAAGCTGGAGGGGCCGAAGTGAGCGAGATCAGGCGCGACGAGTGGGTTGGGATGACCAAGTCCGCCAGGAGGTACGAGCCGTTTTGGGAGAGCGTCCGGGTGGCGGAGGCGCAGGGTCGTCCGGTGATGCACGTCGTTAAGGTTGGCAAGTTCATCATGCAGGCGTCCACGGACATCGAGCTCGCCAAGCTGTTCGCGGAGCACCAGATCTTCGACCAGGACGAGGTCGGCGAGTTCGACTGGGTGCCGGACGAGTTCGAGGTGCTGCATCTTCGGTTCAAGAACACGCGGACCGGGGAGTGGGAGTCCACCATCCAGTCCATCGCGACGGTGCCGGCGCTGCCGGAGGTGCCGAAGTGAGTGAGCCGCAGGGTCCCGGCCCTTCGTGGTCTGCTTGCTGGCCATCAGGCGACTCTCTCATCGGAGGAAAGCCCGCCGTCGATGACGCCGAGGATGCGGTCATAGGTATCCAAACCCCGCTGCTCGCACTGCACTTGGTCGGCAAGGACCAGCCGCATGCGAGCCTATTCGCGGCTGGCTATCGCGGCCGCCGCGTGGGTGGGATCGGTGCAAGAAGCCATCCCACACCTCAAAACGGTGTAGCGCAGGCACGCGCGTCGGGGGCGCATTCCGCCCGAGCCACCGTCTGATCTCACTGCTGTACAGTCCGCCGACATATCACTGTGCGCGAGGGAGTTGGGGGGCCTCTAGTGATCGGATTGCAGATCCCGGAGATCTACTGGGACGACGAGAACGCCGTGAGTCTGCTGGTCGAGTACTTCACCCGACGACGGTCAAGCGGTGACCTGTTCTATTCCGGCGCGCACTTCGAGCGCCTGGGCGGGGGCGGCGACGCCGAGCATGTCGCAGACCGCTTCGACAGCAACGACCTGTTAGCCATCACCATGCTCAACGTCTCCCTAGAGCCGCATGGGGCGATCAACTTGCTGACCGACCCCGACGGGCACTGGGCGCGCCTGCTGTCGCTAATCCCTCGTGACGCGCGCCTGGAGAATCCTGGAAGCGATGCGCTCATGGAGGAGGATGGACCCGCGTGGGAGTTGTGGGAACGCCTAGCTGGCACTAAGCGCTACCCAGGGAAACCCGACGGCAGCGGCCCGGTTGTGGCAGGTAAGTTGCTGGCCCGCAAGCGGCCGCACCTCATCCCCATCTACGACATCCGCATCAAGCAGCTATTCGAGCGACCGAAGGTGGACCACTCCTTCTGGGCCGCGCTGTCTGCGGCCCTGCGGGTGGACAACGGTGCCTTCCATGATCAGTTGATCCATCTCCGCGGCAAGACGGGTATCGGTGAGGACATCGGCGTCCTGCGTGTGTTCGACGTCATCGCCTGGATGCTCCAAGGTCGGCAGGGCCAGGTCGCGACGAGCTGAGCCCTGAGGTGGAGTGGTGGGAAGGCACATGCGGAGGCCGATGGGGCACTGAGGGCGGGCGAGGCTAAGCGCAGACATATTGAGCCCTACCGGGCAGATGTCCCGGAAGAGACCAGGCAGCCCCGTGAGCTGCTGTGATGGGTGGTTACGCGCTCCTGACCTGGTGAATGAACTTTCGGCTGTTTCACGCTCATGCCCGTTGATGCAGCCGGAGGTCCCAGAAAAGTCCCTGAGCACTCCCACTGCCCGGAGCCACTCTTTCGGTTCTATACAGAGTGTGGGGGCGCAGTGCCGCCAGTGCCACGTCAGTGGTAGTTGTTTCTGACCGTGCTGGTTCTCGGCGTGATCATGGTGCGGGTGTTGGTCCGCACCCCAGCCGCCTGGCTGAACTCCTGCCAGGTGAGCGGTTCGGTGGTCACGGGCTGGCCTTCTCCGAGGATCCCCTGCACGAGGCCCGTTCCGAGAGCGGAGAGGCGCTCGAGGAGCCAATCCTCAGCCACGAGCAGGTTACTGACCTTGCCCGTGGGCCGGGTGTGGGTCCGGTGCTGGACCTGATGGGTGCCGTTGGTGTCGTACCAGAACGGTCTGCTCGGATGCTGACGCAGGCTGGCGCCGTCCGTGAGCCAGTGGCTCAACAGGGTGACGTGACCGGTGCATCGATGGAGCAGTCGTAGCCGGAATGGGACCAGCTGTAGTCCTGGGTCGCCGGCCAGGCGCTTACGGGCTTTCCTCCCGGGCCTAGTTGTATTGCCCTGTGAGGTTGGCGACGCGGCTAGCGGGTGGTTGGCCCTTGAGCGCGGTGTGTCAGCGGTGGTGATTGTAGGTGCGCAGCCAGTCAGGGAAGGCTTCGCGTCGTTCCTGTTCGCGGCCACTCGATCAACCGGAGGAGCAGATCGACATGAGCCAGCAGATGCGGTCAGGTAGACCGCGTATGACAGCGACGCAGGAGGCGAGGCTGTGCGCTGGCAAGGGAAGGCTCCCACCTTCTTCACGCAGCCGAAGCCCCCCGTGGAAACAAATCTGCACCTGCTCGACGTTGTTGATCCCCTAGCCGAGGAGGGGAAGGTGGCGAGCCTGAAGCTGTTCCATACGACGAAATGCGGCGTGGCCGAGGTCATGCCGCGTCTTGCTGAGGTTGAGGCGGACGTGCAGAGCCTCGTCGAGGCGCACATGGAGACGATGCTGGGCGTCACGTTCCTCGCGAGCGAGTACGTCATCGATTGCGTCGACGGTGGACGGATCGACTCGCTGGGGATAGACGAGAACGGGGCACCGGTGATCGTCGAGTACAAGCGCGGCACGGACGCCGGCGTGATCAATCAGGGCCTGTACTACATGGCCTGGCTCACTGCGCACAGAGGCGCCTTCGACAGCCTGGTCCGCGACCGGCTTGGGGTACCAGCCGCGGCCCACGTCCTGTGGAGCGCGCCTAGGCTGATCTGCATCGCCGGGGACTTCACCCGCTACGACGCCCACGCCGTACGTGAGCACCGGCGCAGCATCGACCTGGTCCGCTACCGGTACTTCGGCAACGACCTCATTGGGCTTGAGACCGTGGCTTCGGTCACTGGGCAGCCAGGTGCGAGCCGACGGGCTCGCCGGCGCACGGGCGTGCTCCCGGCAACCCCGAAGAGCACAGGTGCCATGACGGAGCTGGCCGAGGCTGTCACCGAGGTTTTCCTCGGCCTTGGGGAGGACGTCACCCGTGTCCAGCGCAAGCAGTACGTGGCCTATCAGCGGCTGCGGAACTTCGCCTGCGTCATACCGCCCCAGCAGACCAAGGTGCTGGTCTACCTGAAGGCGGACCCCAAGGGGGTGGACCTCGTGCCCGGGTTTACGCGGGACGTGAAGGGGCTCGGCCACCACGGCACGGGCGACCTGGAGGTACAGCTGCGCACCGAGCGTGACCTGGAGCGCGCCCTCGAACTGTTCCGGCTCAGCTACGCCGCGGCGTAGCGGCTTCATGGCGGGTAAGACGGCAACGCCAGCTATTCGGTTGTGAATGGTCGTTGTCTGCTGGGCTTTCACAGTGGCGGTTACGGACGTGGCGGTGGACTACTAATAGTGCGGCGGGGTCCCGGTTTCGGTAACCGGGACTCCGCCGCTTACTTGCTCGCCCGGCCTGGTAGTCAGGTGCGATGGGGGGCGGACTCTGGGCTCCAATGAGGCTGGCCAGGATGAGCCGGATCTGCGTGCGGTGCGCCTGACCAGATTCAGTTCGCAGAGGGCGTCAACGGGACTCGGACGACCTCGTAGTCGCCTCGTTCCGGTTTTGTGAATTCCGTGCCGATCTGCGCGGTCACTTCCATCGCTACCAGGCGGGCGGCCAAGATGTGCTGGATGCCGATGCCGCCGTTGAGGTTGTCGGTGATCAGGTAGACGAGTTCAGCGAGGTCCACTGTGCCGCCGAGTTCTTCGAACACCTCGCGGTGGAGGGCCGCTTCGATGGTGTGGTCGTCGGCTTCTACGCCGCCGCCGACCGTCACCCAGTAGGGATCCCGGCCGGCTTGATGCGCTAGATCAGGACAAGTTCTTCGTCGTCGAGGAAGATGGCGCGGGCGCTGCGCCTCACGACGTCGGCCATGGCGTGAGTTCCTACTGGCCGCGGTGTGGCATGCACAGGGTCGGAGGGCCGCCTAGCGGCGACCGGATCTCCAGACCGGCGGACCCAGCATGAAGCAGGCCGTGGCCAGGGTGAGGTGTACGCGTGCCTCGTTGAGAGGCTCGACCACAGGGCGAGGGCTGGTCGTGTCGCGCGGCCAGCGGGGTTCGTGCCGCGAAAAGACGAGGCGGACCGGCTGGCTTCTGCGGCAGACTGGCCCGCCCCGCGCTGGGTGCGTCGCTCCCATGCCATCGAGATCGTTTGGAGGAAGGCGATTGACTGAGTCCGATCAGCCGGCGGCCCGGTGGAAGAGCGAACCGATGACGACGCGGCTCATCGCCGCCGTACTCGTCACGAATCCCGACAACGGCAGACTCCTCATCTTGCGCCGGAGCAGTCACCTGGATTTCGCACCCGGCGAGTGGGATGTCCCAAGCGGCAAGGGCGAGTCCCGGGAACCGATCACTGCGACTGCGGTACGAGAACTGAAGGAGGAGACGGGCGTCGTGGTCGCCGAGGCGGACCTGCGCCTCGTCCACGTGGTCCATGGCTGCTGGGGAGTGGAGGTCCCGGGGATGTTCATGGCCCTGATCTTTCATACCGACCGGTGGAGCGGAACTCCCCACAATGCGGAACCGCACAAGCACGACACCATCGCTTGGGTGCCTCCGAACGACCTTCCGCAGCCCTTCACGCACACCACCCTGGTTGCCGTGCAGCGGTACCTGGACGGGGGCCCGATCCTTTCGTTCGACGGTTGGCCAGAGGCCGGATGACGGTCAGTTCGGGCGGCTTCCGCGGGAGCGTTGCGCGGCGTCGTGAAGCTCAGCAATGAGCCGCGCAGCTTCCTTCCTCCCTGGCTGGCTCCAGCCGGGGATCCTCGGGGTGCGCGTGCGGCCCTGCGACCTTCGCACAGTAGAACAGCGCCATCAGCAGGCCGGACCTGCTCTCCAGGCCGGGCCGCCGCGCGCTCCACACGCGCTCCGCCAAGGCCGGGACGGCGAGGGAATGGCCCCAAACGGGCGGTGCCGGCCTCCGAGAAGACGGGCTCCCAGCACGAAGTCCTCGCGCGGGCCGCCGCGGCGGCGCGTACGCGGCCGGGCACCCTTCGCCTTCACTGGGGCTCGGCGGCCGACCAGCTCCAGCTCCTCGATGTTGATGCCGAGGATCTCCTCCCCCCGGCGTCGTACGGGTGACGCCTTCCACAATTGCCCTGTGGGCTTCTGACCAGTCATGATGGCCTGCGGGCGGGTCCTGATCTTGATCAGACGTCCTCATGTCACGCTCGCTCGAAGTGATGTGCCCGGTGGGCTGCTGGGTGCGGTGGATCTCCGCACGGCTTGCCTTCGGCCCTGGGCGCCGAAGGGGCGGTGGGTCGACATGGGCCGGGATTGTCAGTGGTGAGTCGTAGCCTCTTGGGAGCGATGTGGTGCGTGTTCGGCATGGGGCCGAGCTGGAGCGCAGCGGGCGTATGTGGCTTCGCGGCTGAGAGCCCTCCTCCGGAAGCGGCGCACCACTGGGAGAGAGGACCAAGGATGGCCGCGCTTCCCACCCAATTCGGAGAGGCCCTGAGCGTTGTCGAGCCAGATGAGGACGCCGCTCACGCGCAAGTCGCACACGCGCAGGTATCGAAGGTGCTGGAGGGTGACGAACGCCTTCGTGGGCTTGGTGTCGATCCGTTGCTCATCGGGTCGTACAAGCGGCACGTTTCCATCAAGCGGGTGAAGGATGTCGATGTCTTCGCACGGCTGACCAAAGCCGACGGGTCTCTCAGGCCAGGGGCAATTCTTGATCATGTTGCCGATATTCTTGGCGTGACGTTCCCGGGAGACGTGGAGCGCCAGCATCGCTCGGTCAAGGTCGACTTCCCCGACTACGACCTGTCGGTGGACGTGGTGATCGCACGACCGTGTGGAGATCACTGGGAAATACCTCAGCGGATCGAGGGAGACGGCCGGGCGCGGTGGGTGGAGACCAATCCGACCAAAATGACGGAGCTGACAACCGCGGCGAACAAGTCATTCCTCCTGTATGACGACGACGATGACAGCGGCGTCTATGTCCGGATCGTCAAACTCGTCCGACAGGTGCGCCGTACGTGGGTCAATGGCCAACCGGGTGGCTACTACTTCGAGGTCCTGACCTACCACGCCTTTCAGGAGTTGCAGCCGGACGAGCAGACGGTCGCCGCATACCTCACTCGCATCCTGCGACGGATCGCCGAGATGCTGCCGGAGCACGTGGATGAAGGACCGGTCGATCCCACATTGCCCGATAAGACGATCAAGACGAAGGCCACGTCAGAGCAGATTGAGGCAGCGGCAGACCAGATGGCGAAGGCTGCAGATCTCGCCGAGGCGGCACTTGGTGAAGAAGATCGGTGCGTGGCAGCTGTGAAGTGGCGTCAGCTGCTGGGTACGACTGAGAACACCGAGGTTCCGGAGGATGTCTTTCCCCTGCCCGACTATTGCAACGCGGACGGAACGACCAAGAGCAGGAGTGTCCTCAAGGGTGCGCCGGCAGTCCCGGCGGGGCAGGACCGCTACGCGTGAGCGGGGCCGATGGCTGGGATGCTGACCTGCTCCGCGAGGGCTTGGTAGCACGTGGCTTCACCGACGACGGTGTACGCCTGCGAGGGCCTGTTCCCTGGCGCGGTGCTGGTGGTGCCGAAGCCCGAGCGCGCGTGGAGATCGAAGTCGACGAACGCTTCCCCTTTTATCCACCGCAGGTCCGACTTCTTGACCCGGGTTCACAGCTGGAGGTCACCTTTCATGTCGACCGTGCAGCTCGTCCTGGAGTCTCCGGCAACTTGTGCTTGTGGGACGACGCATGGCCGGCCGACAGAGCACCGTGGACTGATCCCGACGAGTTGCTGTCCCGAATCGCTGGCTGGCTCGAGCAGACAGCGGTTGGATGGCCGGGAGACAACGTTTGTGATCTTGAGCGGTACCTCGAAGCTGACCCGACGACGTTCGTGCTCTACGACGCCGAGAGCCTGGCTCGCCTTGAGGGCCACGCTGTACGCACCCGCCGCGGCTCCACGAGCGGCACGGTGGAGATCCGGAATACCCCGCACCGTTTGAAGAAACGGGCAGGGCGCCCTGGATTCAGCCGGGCAGACAGGCAGCTTGTGTGGGTGGAGGATCTGGGACAGATTCACAGACCTGTCCGGTCCTGGGCCGATATTCACGACGTACTCGGGGAGCGCGCGGCTTCGGTAGAGCAACTCGTTGCAGCTGGCGTGGTGAACCTGGTGCTGCTCCGCTATCAACGCGGTGACCAGCAGTCGGTCTTGGCCCTGACGGTGAAGTACGCGGCCGATGAGATCAAGGTGCGAGCCTGCGAGAGCGCGGACACCAGCAGTTTCACACGGCAGTTGCGGGCCGGCACGATGGCGCCACAACTCGCAGACGTACCCATCGCCATCGTCGGATGCGGCGCCATCGGATCGTTCACGGCCGCTCTGCTCTTCCGCGCGGGGGCCCGGCGTCTCACCCTTATTGATCACGAACGACTACGCCCCGGAAACGTCGTACGACACCTCGCCGGCCTCGAACAGGTCGGCGCCTGGAAATCAGAGGCGGTCCGAAACTGCCTCACGGCCATCGACCCGGCGATCGACGCAGTGCGGTCCGTGACAACGGCAATGACCTCGGCCGATGAGGCCAAACTGCTGGTCCAGCACCACCGAATCGTTGTGGACGCGACAGGAAGTGCACGCGCCACGAGTATGCTCGCCTTCGCTGCGAATACCACCGACGCCGAAGCGGACAAGGCGGTTGTGACAGTCTGTGCGCAACGTGACGGAGATGTCGTACGCGTCGATCGACTTCCGGCCCGGGGTGTAGAGACCTTTCTCCCCCCGTTGCCTGCTCTCGATGATCAGAACGAGCTGCGAGAGAACGGCTGCGGGAGCCCTGTTTCGCGTACCCCACCGACAGCGGTCGTCGCCGCTGCCGAACTGGCTTGCTGCGTGGTGCTCGACGAGTTGGCAGGACATTGCGAGCTCCCAACGTCCGTCGCGTTTGTGAGCCGTCCTCAACCAGAGCAGCAGTACACCCACATCGGGCTGGTGCTCCCGGGGCCCATGCCGCAAGATCAGGTGGTGAAGTGAAACAGCGGCACTTGGAAGCCATTCTCTTTGCCAGCGCTCTGGACGTCATTCGAGCAGCCGCGTCTGCCGCTGGACGCACCGAGACGGGAGGTCTATTGCTCGGCTGGTGGGAGGACGACGCCATCGTGGCCCGCTACGCCATCGAGGTGCCAGACCCGGATGCGACGACGTCGTCCTGGACGCGAGCGGATCACCGAGCGCAGGACGCGCTCGACCGGGCGCTCACGGACTTGGACCACCCCTGGCTCGGCTACGTTGGAGACTGGCACACCCACCCCGCACGCTGCGGCCCAAGCAGCCAGGACGAGCAATCCATCTGCAATGCCTCCCGCGGATACAGCCAGCCGCTGCTGTTGCTGGTCCACCGCAATGACGACACGTTCGAAGCACGCTCTGCCGACCAGGGGCACCTCTGCCCACTTACAATCCACCACCGGTCTGGCGACAGGTGATACGGCGTCAGCGTGCGTGGATGCGACTGTCAAGGACGCGGCAGCGCGGACGTGTCACCGAGCTTTCCGGCCGGGCGAAGGGGTGCACGGGCCCTCGTTCGTCTAACGCATACAGGGAATTGGGGAACGTGTGGCGTCGCAGAGAGTGACTTGGTTGCTGCGGTTCCTGACCTCCGCACAGGGGCTGTTGACCATCACCGCATCCGCAGCGGCCGGCCTCGCCGTGGGACTGCTGCCCAACCTTGCGCAAGCAGTGCCAGAAGTGGGAGGACACCTGTGGTGGCTTGCGGTCGTCGCCGTTGCCGCCGTACTGGTTTTCGCCGTGTCCGCCACACTGCTTCACGGCAAAGAAGGCGTCGGCATCGTCGTCATCGTGAGTGAACGAGGGTGGGATGTCACACGGCTGCCCGCACTGCGCGCCGACGCCCTGCAGCGGCACCCCAGCTGCTTTACCGTCAACGTCTCCGAACTGCTCGGAAGCCAACAACAGGTTCCCGGCGACGCTCACGACCGTGTTCGCTTTGCACACCGCGTACTCCAGGCCCGGATTCTGGAGGCGGAGCAGCCATACGAGAACGTCTCCCTCTACGTCACCGCGCGCCATCACGATGCGTACCGACTGGGCGAGCTCCTCCGGGACCAGCGCCACACCTCGCTCCGGCTGATGAGGCAGTCCCACGAGGACGGCGTCGGCATCTTCGAGGCTCTCCGCCTACACAGCGAACTGACCCGCCAGCCCGATACCAAAGACTTGCAGACACTGCGCGACGTGCTGGCACGAGACCCAGAGACCGACGGCCCAGAGTGGCTGTCCTTCGACCGCCCTGACGGAGACACAGCGCGACGGATTGCGCTCATCCTGCCGATGGCCGGACACCTCGCCGGCACTCGGGAGAAGGCACTTGCTGCCGCACGTGCGGGCCAGCATGACGAATACCTTTTCACCGGCTCCCCGGCAGACCGAGAACACTGCGCCGGCGCTCTGATTTTCGCCACCCGGTCGGGCAACGTCCCCGATCGACGGGACGTCTACGAGGCACTGGTTCGATATGTCCACCACCATTGGAATCTCAAGATGACGGAGATGCTCGCGACGCAGGGCACAGCGCTGCGGGGTTGGATCTTCACTGACGGCCCGACCGAGATCGCCCTCACCCTGGGATACCTACTGGGACGACAGTCTGACCTTGTCCCCTGGCGGAGAGACAGCAGCTGATGGACACGTAAGGCTGAGTCGGGTGCCTGGTCAAGGTTCGTGATGAGGATTCGAAAGGTCTCAGGCAGAGAAAACGTCAGGGCGCGGTAACTCCGCGCGCCCGGGGGCCTTCTGCGTCCGCGGCCCGCAAGTTCTTCCTTAGCGCGGTGGCCCGCTCGGTGATTTGCGAATTAGCCATTCTCGTGCTGACCTCGATCCCGCTTCGGCGGCGGCCTGGTCGAGACGCTCGGCGTCATGAGTTCGATCCTTGACGAATCTGAGGTGGGCTGTCGGCGACGGCTGAACTCTGGGCGTAGGCGGATCTTCGTGATCACCGCGCGTCGTGTCCGGGTGTGGGCGACAATCGCCCCTCCGGGCGTGGTGCCCGGCAGGCACGATGCACGGGGCGGGTCGATGGACGACGTACGGGAGTTGCTGGCCGAGTACGGTCAGTGTCACAGTGACGAGGTGTCGGAGCCGGGCAGGCACCGGCTCCTGGTCAACGTGGTGGCGGCCCTGATCCGGCGCACCGACGCCGAGGCGACGGTGGACTACCACTCGCCCGATGATCCGGCCGTGTTCTTCGAACTCGCCGGACGCGACTACGTGATCACCGTGACGGCTGCGTCAGGCACCGATGTGGCCGAGTCGGCAAGGGCCGCGGTGCGGGCCCTTGACCAGCGGGACCTGCCTCCTGGTGTGCGATGGGTCCTAGTGTGTGCGAGGACTCCGGCCGGTGCGGTGGACGATGGCCTGCGCGCAGTCCTGGGAACGCGGGGTGTGCTACTCGACCGTGACCATCTGGAGGCCGCCGTGTGCGCCCTCGTCCCGCTCGCAACGCTCATCCGGTCGGCGTTCCGCACGCCGCGGCCGCCGTACACCCCGCTGCACGAACTCCTGCTGCAGGAGCCGGAGGAGCCAGCCCCCGCCCTGTCCCTGCCGACGCGGCCATCCGGACCGGTCACCGTGCCGGCCCGGACGGAGCCGGGCATCGTGGCCTCCGTAGTCCTGGCCGGAGAGGACTGGCCGCTGCCGCCGAGCGGGCTTGCCTGGGAGTCGGCCGAGCGGGCGCTGATCAGCACCGAGGCCGGGCTGGCCGAGGTCGATCTGCAGCGTGGCGGGGTGCGGTGGCGGCTGCCACTGCCCGGTGTGCATGGCGCCGCTGTCGTGCTGCCGGACGGAGCCGTGTGCGTCCCGTGCGGGCATGCGGTAGTGATGTGGCGCGACGGCGAACTGCGGGCGCTGGGCGGGGGGTTCGAGCCGCATGCGAGCCTGCTTCTCGGCCCCGAGGCGAGCGTGTGGGTTCTGTCCGGGTCTGGGGCGACGTTCGGCGCCGGCACCGGCTCGACCCTTGCACTCACGCGTCTGAGCGATGAGGTCGGCGATCAGCAGCGGTTCTCCATCACCTTCGATGCGGCGGTGCGGTCGGCCGACTGGCTTGACGGGCGGCGCTTCTTCCTCGCCGCTGGCGGGCACAGCGCCGTCGTCGACCTTGCCGTCGGTACGAGCGTCGGCGGGCGGGAGGACTGGACGCCGACGCCGGTGTCCTACCCGGGCCACATAGCCTGCATGGGGAGTGACACGGTCCTGGTGGCCGGGCGGGCCGGATCCGGTATCGGCGTGGAACTGCACACCGTCGACGCGGCGGCCCACAAGAGCGACCCGGTGGCCGCGGTGCAGCTCGGCGAAGTCCTCGGACTCGCCCAAGCGCCGGAGGGCGGGCCCGCCTACCTGCTGGGTTCGTTGCCGACGAACGATGTCGGCGTCGTCCACCCCGTGCTGGTGAAGATCACCGGCCACGCCCCTGCCGTCTCCCCCGCGGTCGAGGAGGAACCGGCGCCAGCTCCCGCCGCTGATCCATACGCCGCGGTGCGCCAGCAGGCTTGCGGCAATCGCGGCGACTACGCCCTGGAGAAGTTCCCGATGCCGGGCGGCGAGGGCGGTATGGGGATCGTCCACGAGGCCGTGCACAAGCCGACGGGCACGGTCGTCGCGTTCAAGAAGCCGAGGTCGCTGCGCGAGCAGCTGACCGCACGGATGCTGCGCGAAATCGAGGCCGCCCAAGCCCTCGGTGGCAACCGCCACGTCATGCCGGTCCTCGACTCGAGCCCGCGGGCCGAGTGGTTCGTCATGCCGCTGGCCCAGGACACCGCAGAACGCCTCCAGCCCCAGCTGCAGCACGACAGCCAGGAACTGCGGGCCCTGGTGGACGCGGTCGCGGCGGCGCTGGCCGATGCCCACCGCCTGGACTACCTCCACCGGGACATCAAGCCCGCTAACATCCTGCGGCTCGACGGCCGTTGGGTACTCGGCGACTGGGGCATCGTGCGCCGCCCCCGCGGCCAGACGACCAACCCCAAGCGCACTGGCATCAAGATCGGCACCGCTGAGTTCGGGGCCCCCGAACTGTCCGTCGACCCCCACAACGCGACACCCTCCAGCGACATCTTCAGCCTGGGAAAGGTCATCGGCTGGCTGCTGACGGGCATCGAACCCGAAGCGAACGTGCCTCTTCTGCCGGCACCGGGCCCCTGGCGCGGCGTCGTGAGGCAGTGCACTTACCGGGATCCGCTCCAGCGTCCGCAGACCATCGCCGAGTTCCTCGACCTGGTCGAGCGGGAGACGTCGCCTCACATCGACTTGCCGATCGCACGTGCCCAGGAACTCATGACGGCCGCCCAAGAGGGGGACACCAATGCCGCCGGCCGGCTGCTCGCGCTGGCCGCCGACCACGGCGACGACTACGAGCTCTACCTGGACGTCCTGCCGAACCTGGAGATGAAGGCCGCCGCTCCGCTGCTCCTCGCCAACCCTGAGCAGGCCCTCACACTCGTGCACGCGATGACCGGGCACGTCCAGGGCGACGGCAACGGCCAGCCTCACTGGAACGAGTCCAAGAGGGCCATCGCGTGGCTTCGCGGCGTCGCCGTCCGCGCCGCCCGGGACAAGCAGTGGGAACTGCTGGAGGAAGCGGCCCGCGGAATGTGCACCTGGGACGCGGCGTCCAACGAGTGGGACCAGCACGACGCCATCCGGGACTGGCTGCGCCAACTGCGTGGGCAGGCCGCTCAGATCCTCGCCGCCGTCCTGCGCGAATACCCCGAAAGCGCAGGGCACTTCGCCGACCTGACGCGGGAGCGCACCGTCGACATGGCTATCCGCGGCGCCATCAACTCCGCAACCAGTGGCTGACCACACCCCGCCCGGCGAGCAGTTCCGCGTCTGTTCATCACCCCGGCCGACCGTACGCCCCCGTAACGGTTGGACAGGTGTGGACTGTGCGCATCACCAGCAGCGCCTGCACAGCGAGGAGTTCACGAGGGACGCCGGGCAGTATGAGCACAGCCATACCCATGCAGCAAGGAACAGCGGTGATCGGCTACTCGCAGCCCCGTCCCGGCGTAGGAAGCCAGCTACGGACAGCCAGCCCCGCCGACCGTGTCGTCGACCCCGAAAGTCTGGAGAGTGTGTTCGTGATCCGCCGGGCGCCCGTGTAGCCGATTGAGGGCCGAGCGGTGAGCTCTTATTGGTGACTGTTCGGCTACTCATCAGTTGATCTCAGGCGGGCTGCCTGGTGAGTCGACCGTACGCCGACCGGGTGTCAACAGGGGTGCTAGCCTGCGGCGATGAGCAGCTCAACCACCGGCCTGGTGCCGGTGCACATTGGCCAGCCTGAGCCCGGCTCCGAAGAAGAGCAGGGGCTGCTGCTCCGCAGGGAGCGAGCTCTGAACCGGATGGGCCCGCCAGAGCCGCTGCGTGTCCCCGGCGACGTGCCCTGGGAGCGGCACGGCCTCGTGCCGCGATGGTGGGGCATGGAGAGCAGCGACTGTCCGGCGGCCGTGGAGCCGGGCTTCTTCTCCGGGCAGGGCCATGAGGAGTTCCAGCGCTTCCTCGGCGGTGCACGGCAGCGCGGCGAGGTCGCTCTGGTCTTCGCCGTCGTCGGCCACGCCGAAGGGGACCGTCCCCGTAACGTGTTGTCTTCTGTAGACGCCTCCGTACACCTCGGTGACCAGTCCACCAGCGTCGGCGGTCGGCGCCTGCCCAAGGGGATGCGGCCCGAAATTGTGCAGGGTCTGGAGGGCGCCGACCGTGATCTGGCGATCCGGCTGCTGACCCGCCCCGAGGGGGCTCCGTGGTGGAGTTTGAAGTTGTACGGCTCTCAGTCGTACGACGGCTACCGTTCCGGCAGGGTCGACCGCCCCGCTGCGGGCGAGCTGCATCCCATCCTCGTCGACTCGCTCGGGGAGCCGGTGGTCGCGGCCTGGACGTCGCCGGAGGGCGACCAGCGGTGGTATCTCATCCCCGATGCCACCCGCTGGGAGAGCGTCCTGGGCTGGCTGGTGCACCGAGCGCTGCCGGAGTACGTGCCCGCAGCGTTGCGCCGTGCACGGTCGCCGTTGTTCATCGACCCCGATTTGCAGACCGTCGGTGAGCAGAGCGCCCGCAACGCTCTGGATGACCTAGAGGCGCGGTACGCGGACGAGAAGCAGCGCCTGGAGGACGAACTACGGCACGCCAAGGAAAGAGCGGAGCCGGTGCGGTACGGGCTGCTCTACGGCAGCGGCGCCGACCTGGTCCATGCGGTCGCGCGGGTGCTGACCGCGGCGGGAATGCACACCGTGGACCTGGACGAGGAGCTCGGCGGGACGAAGTCAGCCGACCTACTCGTCGGCGCCGACGGTGTGGCATCGCGCCTCGTCGAGGTCAAGGGCGCCTCCGGTCCCGCACAAGAGCATCTCGTCGGGCATCTCGAGCGACATCTGGAGACCTGGCCGCAACTGCGGCCCGACGAACCGGTCTCCGACGGCGTATTGATCGTCAACCACCAGCACAAGCTGCACCCGTCGGAGCGGACGGCGGCGGTGTACGCGCGGCCCGAGTTCGTCGCCTCGCTCGACTCACTACCGGTGACGGTTATCAGCACGGTGGAGCTGTTCAACTGGTGGCGTTCCGCCGACTGGACGGCGATCCGCACCGCAGTGCTGGGCGAGGCGGCCGCGACCGCACAGTCGGCGACGCCAGTGAACCCGCCGCAACCGCCGTCCGCTCAGCGGCGCCGGTGGTGGAGCGGCGGACGGCACCAGTAGCGGCAGGTGGTGGGGCCACTGGCCTCACCTCTTGCCCGCGATGCAACCCTTCCCGAACCTGCGCCCGGCGGCCTACGCTGATCGGCCAGTGCCGCCGTGATGACCGGGAGTTGTGAGGCGCGGCGGGAGGAGTGGACAGCAGGACTGGGGGCAGGCCGCGGCCCGTACGCAAGCACCGGGACAGCGCAGCGACGCTACCCGGGAGCGCGTGCCGGGCCGGACAGGGTCGCGTCACCCGGCAGGGGGAGGGCCATGAACCGCTGGGTCGGCATCGTGTCGCTGCGCGAGACCGCGCCGTCGACACCCGTGCACCGCATCGCGCTCGCCATCGCCGCCGCGCGGAACCGGACGTCGTACCGTCTGGCCGGCCAGACGGTGCCGTACGCGCGGATGCGGTCGGCGCTGCGCACGCTCGGTCAGGAGCACGCGCGCCACCACGAGTGGGGGCGGTACGAGTACTGCGTCGACCTGGCCAGCGACTTCTTCGACGGCGGCCACCCCCCGACCGGACTGCCCTCCTGGCTCACCAACGAACTCCAGAACCTCCTGGACGGCAGGTCCGGCACACCGCTGACCGGCGGGCGGAAGGCGCAGGCGGCCCCTCGACGCACCGACTCGCGTCCCGCCCACCAGCGCCCGGCGTCCACCCGCCGGGGCCGGACCACACCCCCCGAAGCCGCCCGCCCGGCCCGGCCCAGGCAGTCGGCACCGCCCGCGACCGGACAGCGTCCCTCGCCCGAGCCGGTCCGGCCCTACTCCCGCGCCGAACGGCGGCTCGACGTCCACGACGTCACGTACCCGGCACTGTGCGAGCCGCCCGAGTCGCTGGTGGGCACGTATGGGCAGGACGTCGGCGAGGTCGTGGGGAAGGCCGTGCGCGGATGGGACGCCGGCCCCGAGGTCACCGCCTGGCTCGGCCTGGCCGCCGAACACCGCAGTCACCTCTACGAGAGCCACCACGCCGCCCAGGTCACACCACACGCACTCGGCCTGCTCGACCGGCTCGGCGGCACCGCGCTCGACGTGATCCTGGTCGACGCCTACACGCGATGGACGAACCCTCGGAAGTCGGCCGAACAGTCGAGCGAACACGCCCGGCGACGAGCCGCCGCCGACCTCGCGCTGGGCGCGTGGGCTGCCAAGCAGGGGCTGGTGCGCATGGGGGCGGGGGAGGCGCAGCAGCCCGCACGGTCCGTCTTTGAAGGAGTGGCCCGGCAGATCCTCGGCGTGCTCAGCCTCTGCGGCGAGCACGAGATCGCCCGGAGGCTGGTCGCCTCCGTGTGGCCCGACCTCGACCGCCCGTCGGAGACGCGAGCCGAGCCTGTCGCTCTGGCGCAAACGGCCTTCCGCAAGGAAGGACTGACCTATGACTACGACGAGGAGGGCCCGGACCACCGCAAGGTCTTCCGTGCTGCCGTCCGCACTGGAACCGGCCGCAGGGCGGAAGGCACCGGCCCGTCCAAGAAGGCGGCGCGAGCTGCGGCGGCACGAGCGCTGCTTGACGCATACCCGCAGGTGGCCGCGGCGGCGGCCACCGAGCGGACGGCGGCATCCGCGCCCCTGCCAGCCGGGTCGCCGCTGCCGTACGCGCAGCCGGGCAATAGGCACCGGGACGCCGTGAGCGACCTTGCGGCCATGTTCGAGCTCGGCCATCGAGCAGATGGGCTCCTCGCCCAGGCCCTCACCCATGCCTCCTGGGTCCACGAGAACCAGGCGGCGGCGACCGCCGCCCGCCAGCGCGACAACCAGCTCCTCGCCCACCACGGCTCGCACGTGGTGAACCACCTCGCCGCTCACGTCCGCGTCCGCCAGGCCCTCGCGCACGGCCTCACCCCCGACGAGGACGAGGCGCGCATCCTTACCGTCTCTGACGACGACACCGCCCGACTCGGTGCGAACCTCCAGCTCGCGGAAGGGCTGCTGACGAGCCGCGGTGAGAGCGGACAGGGCCGCACAGCGGTGTCGGATGCCACGCAGGCGGTCGTCGCCGCGGCCTGGCGCATCCACGGGCCTCGACTGCTCGGGCGCCGGCCCGCCGTCCTTGACGACTGGCTCTCCGGCCTGGAACACCAGCACGACCCGGTGACCGTCCTCGACGCCATGGCCGCCACGTACGGCATCGACCACGAGTACCTGTACAACGTCTCGGGGCCGGATCACCTGAAATGCTTCACCGCCACGATCGAGCTGCGGGACGCTCGGGGCCGGGCCCACCAGTGGACCGAGCGTCTGTCCGGAACCCCCGGGAAGCCGGAGGCGAAGAAGGCGACTGCCGAGGCCATCCTCGATATCCTCGCCACTCCCATCAACGGTGCCGTCGAGGATCTCCCCGCCCCGGAACGGGACCTGCTCGTCTTCCTCCTGCGTGCCCAACTCGATGGCCTCGGCCGGCCGACGGAACGGCAGCGCGCCCGCATGCTCGCCCGCGGCGATCTCGGCACCGACCTCCTCACCACCGGCGACACAGAGGCGTTTCTTGCCTGGGCAGAACGCGTCCGCCCCCTGCTCGGGCCGGAGGGCACGGCCGTACCGGACGCGCTGCGCGAGCTGTACCGGAAGGTCCTCGACGACACGCGTATCGGGCCCGGCTCGCTCCTGCGCCGCATGGCTGCCGCCCCCGGACCTGACGCTGCGAGCGTGATCCGGCGAAACGCGGCGGACGCCGTACGTCGAGCGCTGAGCAACGGGCCGCAGGCCGCCTCGGTCCGCGACGTTGTGCAGGGCTGGTGGCGCGATCAGGCCCCGGCCACCGGCGTCACGGTCCGGGACGACATGCGTCAGGAGACCTTCCGTCCGCTCCCCGTCCATCTTGGCACGCTGGACGAGACCCTGACGTGGTGCGGCGAAGCCGCCGAGGCGGCCGACGCCCGCATTGACGTCGAGCTCACGGTCCAGGACGGCACACTGCACGTCTGGCTCGGCCTCGACAAGGTGGACGTCCAGGCGGCCTGCGACGATTTCGCCCGGCTGCTGACCCACACCCTTCCGTACACCGACTGCCTGGTCGGTGACGACCATGTACTGCTGCGCCTGCACGGCGATCTCGAGACGGCTCCCCTCTATCCCTTGGCCACAGCGGGTATGGACGCCTATGTCTCCGTGCCGATGGACCGGCGGCGGCTCACGGGCGACGCCGCCGCCGGCCCCAGGGGGGCACAGGACGAGTAGCCGTACTCGTGAGACCGCTCCGCAAGTCGGGCAACGGGCTCCAGCTGCCCCGTCGCCGCGGCTCGAAGGGCGGTCCGTGCTTCAGGGTGCTGTGCCGACGACTCACGCCCAACATCCGTGACGGCCAAGGTGCTTCGTGATGAGACGGGAGGCCGTCCGCCCTCGTGCGGGGCTGTTGTTGTCGTTTTGGCGCGGCGGGACATGTGTGTGAGTGACACCCCATTCGACTTGTACGGGCTCACGGGCCGTGGCGAGGGCTCCGTCGAAGTCGGCGAGGCGTTTGGCGAGGATGGGGTGGCGATGCGGATGGGGAGTGCCGCCGAGCAGGCCGCGAACGGCTGGTGGGTCGACGGTGGGCAGGGTGAGGGAGTCGGGGAGTTCGGCGCGGGCGGTCTTCCGGTCGGTGGGGGAGAGGTCCTGGCGGAGCAGGACGTGGGTCAGTGGGTCGTTGTACGGGATCGGCGAGCTTGCCGCTGGGAGGCGGTGAGGGTGGTGTTGGCGCGGTAGCCGGCCCAGCCACTGGGCGGAACGGAGCGGTGTCGTCCTGCTTGTTATCGATGCTGTAGCGCCGAAGTGCCCGACCTTGGGCTGGCGGGTGCCCAGCGCCGGCCCGTCAGGAGATCTGTTCGTATAGGGCCCCCTCTGCTTCCCGTAGCTCGCGTTCGACGGCTTCGGTGAGGTTCGGGTTGTCGATGAGGACGCCGAACTCGACGTTGTTGTTCTCTGCGCTCCAGGAGAAGTTCGCGCTGGTGACCAGGAGGAGGTGGTGGTCGATGGCGAGGAACTTGGCGTGGTTGCGGACGTAGCCGCCGTCGAATTCCTTGGTGCGCCAGACCTCTGCCGGGGCCAGCTGCTCAGCTACCTCCGAGGTCGTTGGTGACCAGTGTTGTCCGCTGCCGTCGGCGGCCCGGGTGTCCATGTAGACGCGGACGGCAACGCCGTCGCGCTGCGCGGACGTTCGAAGTGACGTCCAGAGCGCCGAGCTGCGCTGGAAGTTGAAGGTCGAGCAGGTGATCGCGTGGCGGGCGCTGTCGACGAGGCGGGTGACCGAGGTGGTGAGCGGTCCGCTCTGGGCGAGGTGTCCGGGCATGGTCCACAGCGGTGACAGCGTGGTCGGAAGTGCCCGTGCCCCCTCGATCGCTCTCAGGACCAGGATCTGTTGGGGTGCCGCTCCGGGACCGCCGCCGACGGCCTCCAACAGGCGGCGGATTTCCGCCCGTTGGCCGACGGCGACGACCTTGAGGGCGGTGGTCAAGGTGTCGCCGTCGGCCAGGCGGTCCGCTATGTCCTTGGCCTCGGTTCCGGTCAGGAGCCGACCGAGCTGGCGTGGCGCGTTCGCGTCACTCATGGGTCTGGAAGAAGCCGAGGTCGCTGCCGGGCAGGTCGAGGAGGAAGCGGCGGTCGAGGAAGCGGTTGGCGCGCTCGCAGGAGGTCTCCGAGGCCATGACGCAGCAGTGGCAGGCGGCGCCGTGGAGGAAGTCCTCGGGATCCTGGGGGGTGCGCTTGGAGCAGATGGGGTCGGAGGAGCAGCGTGTGGCCTTGCGCAGTGCGCTGTTGACGACGCGTTGGAGGCGTGTGGGCTCGCTGAGCTGTACGAGGCCGCCGAGGGTGCCGTCGCTGTCGGAGGCGGTGGTGCAGATGAGAAGGCCGGCCGCGGGGTCGCGGCCTTCGGCGGCGGGCCATGCGTAGAGGCGTTCGCTGAGGCTGGCGGCCGAGTAGCCGCAGGTGAGGGCGAGTTCGCGGATGAGGATGTGGGCGAGGGTGTGGACGAGCCAGTAGCGCGGGGGCTTCAGGCGGCTGTCGGGGTCGATCTGGCCAGCGGTGTCGGAGAAGCGGCGCTCGAAGTTTCTGCGGTGTGCCTCGCGGTGGAGTTTCCAGAGGTCGGTGTCCAGGACGTGCTTCTCCCATGCGGCGACGGCGTTTTCGTCGAGCTGGAGGAAGATGCCTTCGCCGCGGTCCTCGGTGGCCACGGTCCAGCTCGGCCAGGATGTGCGCGTCAGTGGGGCCAGGCGGCGCGGGAGGTCGCCGACGCGGTCCATGTCGTCGATGCGGGTGAAGCCGACCAGGGCATTTACCTTGCGGAGGCGTTCGACCGCGAGTACACGGGTGATCTCGGGCTGGAGGGCGTCGCCCCGTTTGCGGGTGGCGAGGGTGAGTCCGCTCTTGGGGTCTTCGACGCGGGTGCCGACGATGTCACGCAGCAGGTAGCGCCATTCGGGGACGAGGAGGTCGACCGGGTCCCAGTCGCGGAGCTTCTCCTCCTGTTCCTCCGGGGTGTCGGTGGGGGCGGTGGCGGCCTGCAGGACCTGCTCCAGGTCGTGGTCGGACAGGCCGGTGACGTCGACGCCGCCGTCCATGCCGAGCAGGTCCCGGATCATACCCAGGTTGTCGCGGTATTTGGCGAGTTTGTCGCCCAGCGCGGTGCGGACCCGGTCGGCGAGGTCGCTGGCTTTCTCCTCCTGGGATTCCGGCATCACGATGATGGACTGTGTGGCCGGGAACCACAGGTTGGAGGCGCCGACGAGCATCAGCCGGGTCTCGTTGCGGCAGCCCTTGGGCTCGAAGGCGTCCAAGTGGGGGTGGCGTCCGCGGCACTGCGGGAGTTTTGCCCTGCCGGCCTCGCCCTGGGCCTCGTTCATGGGCCGCCGCATGTCGCAGGACGCGCAGTGGATGACGGCCGAGGCGCCCTTGCCGGCGGTCCGGTCGACCATTTTCAGGGCGGGCAGCTCCGCCTTGTTGCACGGCTGTCCGTGGTGCACCCACAGGTCGTATGGGAACTCGTCCAGGTGTCCGTCGACGCAGGCCAGCAGATACCGGGCTGGGATGGCGGTGCGGCGCATCGGCTTGCGGGTGCCGGCGCCCGCGCGGCCCGTGCACTTGGCGTGCTCGAAGACGGCCAGGTCGGTGCGGAAGGGGTGCGTGTTGCGGTAGTCGAACTGGGTGAGTAGTCCGAGCATGTCGCAGCCCGTGCAGCGCAGCCATTGCGGGAAGACCCGGGAGGGGACTCCGAGGTCGTTGCCTTCGGCGGAGCGGCTGTGCTTCTTCGGTTGCCAGGGGTACGGCCGCAACTGGACGTCGGAGGAACGCAGCATCATCCGGACTACGTCACGCAGGCGTGGAGCGTGGATCTGCGGGGGTGCGGAGTCGCGGCGCCGCCAGATGCGATCCCAGTCGTCCAGGCCGGTGGGCATGATCGTGAACTGCGGCAAGTCCATGATCGCGCCGGGACCGTAGGTGTACAGCAGGGAGGAGGGGCGGGCCGAGCCGACCTTGGCACGGTTGTGCTTGGTGGCCTTCTCCGCCTCCTGCTCCAGGTCGCCCAGCGGGTCGACGGCGTGGGCAACGTCGTAGACGAAGCGCGTCTCGTCACTCACGAGTTGTCCTCCGGCATCTTCCACTGAGGGGCATGGTCGGGTGCGCGGTAGACCAGTCGTTCCTTGATCGGGCTCACCAGGAGGTTGATCTCCGGCTGCACCTCGCGCATCGAGTTCGCCACGATGAACGGCGCGGCGTCACGGGTGTCGATGCCCGCCTTGGCGTTCTCCGCGCTCATCATCAGCGCGTCGTGTCGACCGTCGTCCAGAACCCTCTCGTACACCAGCGACTTGCGGTCCTCCATGAGGCTCTTGCGGCGCTTGCCCCATTGGTCGAGGCGGTTTTCCAGGCGCAGGCGGGCACGGGTGGCGGCGTCTTCGTCGCCGGCCCGCGCGACGCGACGGACGAGGGCGTCTACGAGTTCGCCCGCGAAGTGCTGCTCGGCCTCGATACGGGCCGCCCCGTCCTCCGGGGACAGCCCCTGGCCAGCCTTCGCGGCCTGCAGGACCCGGGCGGCGCTCACTAGCACGCCGTCCAGGCCGCGCTCCAGAGAGGTCACCGAGAACGGGGTCACCGACAGCGCCTCCACCTGGGCGTAGAACGTCTCGTGGTAGTGGCGGAACTGCTCGAAGTGGGCGAGGTCCCTCGGCCGCGCCCAGTTTCCGAGCGCGACCACCAGCCCCGGCCGGTCCGCCGTACGGCCCACACGCGAGGACGCCTGAATGTATTCTGCGGTGTTCTTCGGCTGCCCGACCACGAGCATCAGGCCAAGGCGAGTCACGTCCACACCCACCTGGAGCATGGAGGTGGCCAGAACCACGTCGTACGGATTGACCTCGCGCGTGGGCTCCGGCTTCTTCGCCTCCCTGAGCGCGCGCCGGTTGCGCTTGCCCGCGGTGGAGTCGAAGCCCGGGTCGAACGCCGTCGCCATCTGGTCCAGGGTCGCGGTGATGTCCGCGCTGGCCACGCGCGAGGTCAGCTCGGCGACGTGCAGCGAACCGTAGTCGGTTCCGGTGCGGCGGGGGAGCTTCGACCAGGGGCGGCCCTTGGCGAGCGCGGTTTGAATGTCGTCGCTCATGTATCGGGCCAGGCCGGCGAGTTCACGGGTGGCGCTGAAGTAGCCGACCAGGGTCATGTACGGATCGGCCACGCGGCCGGAGCGGTCGAGAAGCAGTTGCCCGCCGGCCAGGAGAACCTCGGCGACCCGGATCTCCGCTGTGGTCAGGCGCACCCCCGTCGTGCTGATCCCGACGTACCGGCGCCCCGGGTGCTTCTCGGAGACCGGGATTTCCTTGGAGAAGTAAGTGTTCCCGGCGTCCAGGACCTGCGGCGGGAAGATGGTGACGTCGCGCCCGTACAGCGCACGCACCTGCTCCGACGCGTTGCGGGCAGTGGCCGTGGAGGCGACGAGCAGCGGACGCACCGGGCGCCCGTCCTTCGTCCGCCAGTCGGTCATCACGTCGATGGCCACCTCGAACAGGCCCACCGTCGTGCCGAGTGCCCCGGTGATCAGATGCAACTCGTCCTGAATAACCAGATCCGGGGGTCGCAACCGCGTGGCCGGGTGAACGGGGGCCGCCGGCCAGCCGTCCTTCTTGGGATGCTTGCTGCCGTCCTTGATGTCGCACTGCTGATAGTCGGGATGCACGAAGCCGTGTCGTTCACAGCGCCGCGAGACGTGCCCGAACAGTGAGGCAGCCTCGCCCTCCCGCGCCAGGCGGGCGAACTTGTCCACCGTGGCGATGACGAATGCTGGCGCGAGCCGGTAAATCTCCTCGTCCACCGTGAGCACCGGCAGCCCGTCCGGCACATCACCGCCGTCGGCGAACGGACAGTCGGCCAGCTCGTCCCCGCAGTACACGTACACCCGGCGCAACGTGGGCTCCGTGCGAACATCGCGCGCCTCGACCCGCGTCCCGCACCAAGGGCAGCGCTGGATCTGCAGCACCGTCAGCCGATAGCCACGGCCCCCGTGGGCTTTCTGCAACTGCTCGGCGGCCTCGTCGTACCGTTTCGGGCTCACATCGGTGCCGACCCACAGCCCGATCCGGAACGGCTCCTCCCCCCACGTCGCCACATCGTCGCGCCGTGCAAGCTCCGCCGCGCACACCAGGGCGGTGGCGCGCTGGAACTGCTGGGCGGTGAGCAGGCGCAGCGTGTACCGCATGAGGACGGCGACCCCGGACCGCCCGTCCAGCGGACCGTCGAAGGCATCCACGACGCCTTGGCGGCGCCGGATCGCGAACGTGTAGGTGGCCAGACCTAGATACGCCTCCGTCTTGCCACCACCAGTCGGGAAGAACAGCAGCTGCGCCTTGGCCAGCTCCCCCGACCGCTTCTCGGCCGCCGGGTCGGACAGCAACGGCAACTGCATAAGCACGAAGGCGAGCTGGAAGGTACGCCACGAGTGCGCCAGAGCCCCCTTCTCCGCGAGGATCGCCTCGCGAGCCTCATCAATGCTCTCCTCCGGCCGACTCGCCCGCCGCTCCGCGACCTGCGACTGCACACGCTGATCAGCCATCACCCGGTTCATGAACCGGAAACAGCGCAACGCCTCCTTGTCCCCGAGGAGATGCTTCAGACCCTCCTCAAGCTGGCGTTGCACTCGACGCGCCTCGGTGACCGCGTCCAAACCCTCGGACCGCAGATGCTCCGGAAGCGCCTCGGCCCGCTGCTCCTCACCGTCCAGCCAGGCCGTGTAACCCGCGACGATCGGCTCAAGACCCGTACGCAGCTCATCGATCGATGCCTCCTGGAGCTTGCGCATGTCCAGCAGAGCCGCGCCGATCTCCTCGGCGGCCGTCTGCGGCGTCTCGCTTACCGGCAGCCACGTTGTCCAGACCCCACTGGCCCTGCGCGCTCCTTCGGCTACCTCCCAGTCCACCGAGCAGGTCCGGCCATGGGCGAATTCCAGACGGTTGCGGTACTGAAGCCGCAGCCGCCGCAGCTCGTCGTCCGGTTCCTCGCGCGTGTCCAGGAGTACGTCATTGACCGGCAGGAACACCTCAGCGCCACCGGCCGACACCGACAGCTTGGTCTGATACAGCCACGCCTCGACCGGGATCTTGCGAGGCGTCTCTCGGTCATTGCACAACGCCACCTCGATCAGCCGACAGCCACGCTCGGAGTCGTCATAACGATCCACCCGGAGCAAGACCTTGTCCTTGAGCACAATCTCGGTCGTACGGGACGGCTTCAGGTCAGCAACCTTGATCGCCTTCGCTATGGCGTGCGGGGTGCGCTGGAAACGACGGAGAGCCGGAGCGGGTGCCGCGCCCTCGCCGTCTTCGGTGCCCTCGCCGCGCTTCTCCTTCAGCGGCTCGTACGTGCCCCAAGAGGCGGTCACCGTGAACTCTTCGAGATCGTCAGGGATCTGGAAGCGTAGCCCCATCGAGGCCGGGATCATCAGCCCACGCTTTTGTGGCTGGTCCTCGACCTCGTCCTCATCCGAACTCGCGCTGCTGTCGTCTACGGCGGTGAGCGGCACGCCCCGGCTCTCGGCAGCGTCCACGGCGTCGCCCACGTCGGTCGCGGCGTCGTCCGATCCGGCCTCGCTGGGGTCGTCCTGGCCGGCGGTGAGGCGCACGGGCGCGATCCGGCCGATCAGGTACGCCGAGTCGGGAACACCGTCCAGGATCTCGTCCGGGCCGTTGGCCGGGCCGAGGAGCTCACGCTCCAAGATGTCGACCAGGTTCTCGCGGGCGGTCCAGGAACGGTCGTCAGGGTCCAGGGCGAGCCGATAGGCCAGGGCCGGGAGGACGCCGGGTGTCGCTGCGGGCCACGCGCCGTCGCGCTGGGAGGTAGTCACTCGTCCTCCTCCTCATCCTCGTCGATGTCCTCATCGTTGCCGGTGGGACTGACAACGCCTTGCAAGGCGGCGCGACGATGATTCTCTTCGAGGAGGCGGTCGAGGATCTCCACCCGGGCGGCGGCGCTCACCGTCCAACGCTCCATCTGACGGTAGGTATGGAAGCCGTGATCCAGGGGGATGTTATCCCATCCGTAGGCGGCCATGACGGCGAGGTCGAGTTCCATGTGGATCGCACGGATTCTCGCCACATCAGGGTCAGCGGAATCAGTAATGGCGTGACTGTTGACCAGGCTATAGAGATCTGTCAGCCCTAGTCCGCGGCGAGTCATGATTTCCCGTCGATCAAGCTCTAGCCTCCTGCCGGCGTCAGACATTCGTTCACTCTTTGGCGGAAAGGGGAAGGTCTCGAACACGGACGACGGGGTGTAGCGAGGATCGTTACGCATCCCCGAGCCAAATTTGATAGCCCAGACCTGATGAAGACTCGACGACAGCACTGCCTGATCCCCGAAGGAATCCGTAGCGAAAGCGATAGTCGCGTCGCTAGGCAACCAGGTAGTCGGAATGCGCATAGGTAGCGCGGTCTTACTGTGCCGTGTGATAGCGAGCATTTCCTCCAATGAGGAGATCGCTGTACGCAAAGCCGGGCGAGGTCGGTGAAACAGCCACCAGGGCGCCTCTCGCACTGCCTTGGCCTTCTTGGCGCGGTCAGGCTTCACGTGCTTGAGTACGTGCGCATAGGGCAGAACGAAGGCGCGAGCCTCCTCTTCGGAAAGTCCCGTAAAGTCAATTGCCCACCGGGAGGGCTTGCCGTCGGGCCGGGCGTTGAGGTCATCCCCTCCAAGGAATGGCTTGAGCACGCGCGCATTCTCCGGGTCGACGGCAATCCATTCCAAAGCCTGCTCCGGTGAAATAATAAACCCTCCGCCGTACGGCTCGCAGCCCTTGAACGCAATACCTCGATTGACTGTCAGCCTTACGCGGTAATCGTCCACGTTCCCCATAGGCTCAAGTACCGTCGAAATTCTCTTCGCTTCGATTCCGTCAACAATCCGCGGCACCTCCTGCGGAATGTTGCCGCGAACACCCCATACTGCGGCGTATTCGAGGTCGGCATTGGTGGTAGGCCAGGACTTACTTTGGATGGCTCGACCAATCGTGAAACCATTTCGAGCCATCTGATCCAAGCCGACTTCGCGCGTTTGCCCTTCCCCGACGGAACTAGTGGCGATGAGCCCGAGAGTGCCTTGATTCTTGACGAGCATCATCGCGCGAAGGAAGAAATACGCGACAAGGTCGGCCTTGCCCTTCCTTCCGAAAGCGAGGATCTCGACCAACCAGGATCGGACATTAGAGCCCATCGCCTTTGGGATTTTGTACTCGCCAAGAAATGGAGGATTACCGACGATGGCGTCGAACCCTCCGCGCTCCATGACGTCCGGCACCGCAAGGATCCAATGCAGGGGCTTCCATCGCATGTAATCCGTAGCGACCGTCGGAGTGAGTCCTGCTTCCAAGATTCCGTCAAGCATGACCCTATTTGGTTCACCGCCTCCGACCGGGTAGGCAAGTTCAACGGCAATGCGCAGGTTCTCGTACGCATCTCGCATCTGCTTGCCGGGCTTGCCTCCCCACCGGAGACCGGCAGCAATCACAGCGTCGGCCACGTCAGTGAGCTGCGCAGTGATTCTCTGGTATTCGCGCCATTGTCGCCGCTTGGTAGCCGCGGAACGTTGCGGGTCCCTGTCGTTAACCTCGGTGGCAAGCTGGCGACGCAGCCGGGCAGCGCGGCCTAGAGTACCGTCGATATCGATATCAAAGAGACTAATCTGATCGCGAACCGCGTCGACGTGGATGTGGAGGTCGCGCAGCTGCTGGGCGTCCGTCAGGCCGAGGAGGGCGTTGCCGTGCACCACCTTGTCATCGACGAATGAGAACGGGAGCTTCGGGTCCAACGACACCAGCCAGAGCGACAGCTTGCACATCTCCACAGCCATGCCGTTGATGTCGGCGCCGTACAGACAGGTCGCGACGACGGTCCTTATCGCGTGGACGTGCAGGTCGTGCGGCGTCCTTCCGTACGCCACGCCCTCGCGCTGCCATGCCTCGACGAGCCGGTCGGCGAGGTACCGTGCCGCGGCCACGAGGAAGGCACCCGAGCCGCAGGCGATGTCGGCGATACGCAGGTCGAGGATCTGGTCGGAGTCGATCGGCCGCCACGCGTCCTGGTTCGCGCTCTGGTGTGGTCCGGGCGAGTAGACGAGAGGCTCCAGCGCGTACCGAACGACCTCCTCGGCTAGAGAGCGGGGCGTGTAGTGCGCGCCCGCCGAGGCTCGCGAGGGAGTTTCCACCAAGAGAACGCCGCCGGGCTCGACGACTAGCGGCCGGTTGCGCAGGTCGCGGCGGATGATGCCGATGAACGGGCGGAGCCGGTCGCGTAGTTCGGGGTCGTCGGTGACGTCGCGTAGGGCGATCTCGGTGTCGTCGAGGGTGTTGCCCGCTTTCAGCGCCTTGGTGAGGGCGGCTTTGCTGGGCGGCTTCGCGGCCGGCTGGTGCTGCTTGACCCAGGTGAGGATCGCGTCGGCCAGCGCGGTCTCGGTGTGCGTAGCCTGGCTGAGCTCTTCGAGGGTGGCGAGGGGGATTTCCGGTTCGGATCCCGCGCTGCCGTTCAGGCTGACGATGACCTCTTCGGCGGGTTCGCAGGAGTAGCCGAGGAGACCCTCGTAGATGTATCCGATCTGTTCGACGTCGATGTCGCGGAAGGAGATCCTGCGGTCCCCTCCTGGGAGTTTGGCGTACTGGACGGCACGTAGGACTTCGAGCATGACTCGGTCGCTGACCGTGATGGCCAGGGTCTCCTGTGAGTCACAGGCGGTGAGGAAGGGGAAGCGGGCCGGGTCGAAGAGGGAGCCGCCGTACTCGGGCAGGCGCAGGTCCTCGAAGCTTGCGCCCCGGTAAAGGGCCTGGGAGGTGGCCAGGAGCCGGTGCCAGGTCAGGAACGTGGCGTCGAGGGCCTGTTCGCCCTCCTCCTTCTCGCGGGCGTCAAGGAGGTCGAGTTCGTCGCTGATGCCGTATCCCATGGCGAAGAGGCGGCTCTGGGGCAGCAGTCCCCGTTCTTCGGCGAAGAGGAGGAAGACGACGCGCATCATGACGGTGACGGCGGCCTCGTAGACCTCGCCCCGTGCCGCCGGCAGCGGGTCGGGCTCGCCGCGTCGCTGTGCGTCCAGAGCGCCTTCGGACAGGGCCTGGACGATGAGTTCGACGGCGCGGCGGACCTGAGTGCCGAGGGCTTCGGTGATCTTCTCGGCGGCGGTGACGGACTCGCCGAAGAGTTCCGTCAGGCGGTCCTGCTGTTTGCCGCCTACCAGGCGGCGGCGCTGGAGGAGTTCGATGAAGGCGTTGCGGGTCTGGGGCTCTTCGATCCAGGTCTGGGCGTCGACGATGCCGGAGGCGACCATGGTCTGGGGGCGGGCGCTGACGATCGCCCACCAGCGGCCGTCGGTAACGACGCCGATGGGGACGCCGGAGGCGCGCAGCAGCTCTTCCATGCGGTCGATGGGGCTGGCCGACCAGCCGTCGGTGAGCGGGTCGCGCAGGGAGTCCGTAGGGTCGGTGATCAGGACGAGGGCGCCGGTGGTGTCGCCGTGGACGAGGGCGCCGTCGGCGCGCACGGTGACGGTGTAATCGGGTGAGCGGACCTCGGCGGCGGCCGGGGCGGGGACGGTGTAGGAGGCGCCCCAGCGCAGGCCCTGGCGCAGGACGAGGTCGACCCAGGTGTCGCGGGCCTCGCGGTACAGGGCGAGGGCGGCTTCGTCACCCGGGTGCTCGTCCCAGTTCTCCCATGCCTTCTCAAAGGCGGGCTTGGCGTCCTTGATGGCGTCTAGCGCCCGGGAGTCGGGCTGAGGGATGCCTTCGCGGTAGACGCGTTCCAGGGCGGGGACGGCGAGGAAGGGGCCGTCGGCATCGACGAGTTCGAGCCAGGCGCGGTGCAGGTCGGCGGCGGTCTGGGGGTAGCGGCGGCTCATGCCTTGACCATTCCGTTCTTCGCGTCTTCGGGGGTGAGGGCGAACACGACCGCCGCGGCGGATACATAGGGCTTGATGTCGCTGTAGCGCTCCTGGATTGAGGCGATCTCGCGCGCCTCCTCGTCGTCCAGGCTGTCCAGGCGCTCGTTCATGTGGTGCAGGTCCCGGCGGCGCTGCTTTTGCTGGTCGTCGGTGAACAGCAGCTCTTCCTCGGCGCGGATGGCCTGCTCCAGGCGGTCACGGGACTCGGACAAATTGAGCCGGAAGGCGCCGAAGATTTCGTGGGCGCGCTTGATGTCGGCGTCCCGGCGCTGGGTGAGTGCCTCGGTGACCTTCTCCTGGCGGCTGGCGCTCTTGCGCTCCATCGCGGTCAGCAGGCGTGTTCGCAACCGGGAGCTGTCGTCGTTCCACAGCTCGGCGAGGTGAACACGCACCTTCTCATCGGCAAGGAGCAGATCGGTAGAGTCGAGGGTCTCATCGAGGACCTGCTCGACCTTGGACTCGGCAAGGGCCTGACCACGCAGCCGGACGCCGGTGAGAAAGACCTCCTCGTGCAGGCGTAGCCCGCCGCGTCCGACCAGGACGAGCCGAGAGACAGCGGCGACACAGGACTCGGGAAGGCCGGGGGCGATGACGGCGGTGACCCGATGTACCGGGGAGTCCGTGCTGAAGAGCGCGGAGCGCAGAGTGCGGGTGGCGCGCTGCATGAGGGCGTGCCCGAGATGGATATGGACCAGGTCGGTGCGGTGTTGCGCGGCCTGGTCGTCGAAGGTGATCGGGCGCGGCACCCCAGGCTCGAGGCGAGTGTCCAGGCCGCGCAGGGCCGGCTGCCAGGAGCGGCTGAGATTCGGGATCTCGAAGACCTGTGCTTCGGTGCGGTCATCGCCGATCTCGACGAGCGGGGGCTGAGAGGTCAGCGTGAGCGCCGTGTCCACCACCCGCCGGGCGTTTGCGGGCGTGAGATGCATGGCGGCCTTGCTCTCCTGGTAGGTCTCGGAGAGCTTGGTGAGCCGGCGGTTCAGCTCCATTCCGCCGGCCAGCACGCGGGTGATCACCTCGTTGCCGTCGTCCGGCGCGGCCAGCCGCGCCTTGCGCACCGTACGGGTGGGGGCGAAGTGCTCTTGCACCTCGGCATCGATGACCTGGTTGACCTTGCCGAGGTCCTTGGTGGCCTGTCCGACCTTGGTCGCGATGATCCCCATGAACTTCATGTCCGCGTCGTACGTCGTGGAGCTGGAGACCGGAACGAAGTGAAAGATCTCCGGGCGCTTGGTCTGCCCGTACCGGTCGATCCGGCCGATGCGCTGCTCCAGGCGGGACGGGTTGAAGGGGATGTCGAAGTTGACCAGGCGGTGGCAGTGGGTCTGCAGGTCGATGCCCTCGCCGGCGGAGTCGGTGGCGAGCAGGATGCGGACCGGGTGCTTGTCCGGGCTCTCGGTGAACCGGGCGCGGATCTTCTCCCGCTCCTCGGTCGGGGTCGAGCCCTGGATGACCTCGAGTACGTCGTTGTAGCCGCGCTGCCGCAGGACGCGCTCGATCCATTCCAGGGTGGCCGCGTACTCCGTGAAAACCACGACGCGTTCGTTGGTCCAGTGAGTGCCGTCCGGTCGGCAGACCGCGGCGAGGAAATTCAGGAGTTCTTCCAGCCGGGAGTCCGGCTTGTGCTCATAACGGCGCCCCCACTCGATGAGCGAGGCGATTTCGCTGCTGGTGGCCGCGACCAGGGGGTCCGAGCCCTTGGAGTGGCGCAGCGCGGTGAACTCGGGGTGTTCGGCCGCGCCCTCCTCCTCGTCGGACTGGCCGCTACCCAGCACCTCTGTGTAGTACTGGTCTTCGTCGTCCATCCGAAGCTGCCGGTCGCCGCCGTCCGCGCCCTCGTACAGCTCAAGGGTGCGGGCGAACGACCACGGGCTGGACAGGAATCGCTTCTTCAGCAGCATCGCGACGATGTCGCCGCCCGAGCCCTTACCGTTTGCCCGGGCACTGTCCGCCAGCAGCCGCTCCAACTTCGCGAACTGCTGCTGCTCCTCCTCCGACGGCGTGAAGGGAAGGGGCTTCACCTGCCGGGTCTTGAATCCCTTGTCCGGCAGATCGGTCTTCAGCCACCGCACCATCACCTCCTTCAGCGCCTGTTCGTCGATGCTCGCGCCGCGGGTGAACCGGCGACCGTCGATCATCTCCAGGAGGGCGGTGAAGGACTCCGAATAGCCGTTGTGCGGCGTCGCGCTCAGGAACAGTCTGTGCTCGCACGACTCGGCGAGCCGCATCGTCGCCGTCGTCCGCTTGCTGTCCACCGCGTATCCGCGCTGCCCCGGCGCCGTCGTCGGGCTGGCCGGCGCCACATGGTGCGCTTCGTCGACCACCAGCACGTCGAACGCGTACCGCTTGGCCGTGCCCGCGCTGCGCACATCGGCCAGCACGTCGCGCAGCAGGCGCTGTGCCCGCAGTGACGGCAGCCACGCCATGCTCACGATCACGCGCGGATAGAGCCGGAACGGGTTGGCGTTCAGCCCGTGGCTCCGCCGCACCTTCGCCATCAGCTCGCTGTTGACGATGACGAAGTCGAGGCCGAACTTCTCCCGCATCTCGTCCTGCCACTTCAGCGACAGGCTCGGCGGACACACGATCACCACGGATCGTGCACGGTGCCTCAGCAGCAGCTCCTGCACGACAAGCCCAGCCTCGATGGTCTTGCCCAGGCCGACGTCGTCCGCGAGCAGCAAATTCGTACGCGAAGACTGCAGAGCCCGGCTCAGTGGCACCAGCTGGTACGCCTCCACGTTCGCGCCGCTGCGGAAGGGGGCTTGGTAGGAGCTGGAGTCCGCCGAGGTGACCGCACCCCAGCGGACCGCGTCCACGAATGCGGCGAGAGTGTTCGGATCATCGAACGCCTCCGCCCGCACGGTCTCCGGCAGTCCCTGGTTCGGAGCGAGAGTGTGCCCGACCTCCAGCTCCCAGACCACCGTCAGCTCTTGCCCGAGCCGGTCCTCGTCCAGCGACTGCAGGCTCACCACATGTGTAAGTCCCGGCATGCCCTCGTCTGCGGGGCTACGAGGAAGGCCCTGCTTCTGGATATCGGACACGGCCCAGGTGGAGCCCCGCACCTTGACGACCTGTCCCGGCTCTGGGACCGGCGGAACGGCCGCCGTATTCGGGGTGCTGCTCGCCGATCCCTGCGGGTACTCCGTCGCCGTCGCCACCTGGGCAGACTCCTTCACCAATGCCGTCACTGCCGGAGCGTAACCACCCAGGCACATGGGGATAGCATCAGGCCGCAGGGGGTCACAGAAACACCAGTATCTCCGACCTGGCAACGGTCCGCTGCAAGTCCTCAGGACTCGCGGACACCGTGGTCAGCGGATTACGGAAGGGTCGTCTTGGCGAGGGCTCGTCAGTGCGGGCTTCCGCCCGCACCCCCGCGCGATCTCGACCAAGACACACTCGGGCTGGGTCCCCCTGCCGGAATAGATGCCTCCCTGCCCTCGATCGTCACTTTCTATCCCTCACCCGTGGGACGGGACCTCCGGTGGTGTACGCCGCCGGGGTCGGCGGCGGCCGTCAACGGGATGTCAAGTGCGCCAACTGGAGTCGACGGAGAGCTGGTTGCGGTTGGTCGCTTCCTGCGCGAGGCGCTGGCCGGCAGTGAGTAGATCGTGGGCCTGTGTGGACAGGGGCGGCGGCAGCCAGGCAGTGAGCGTCTCGGCATGGTCGTCGGCAACGAGAGCGGAGGGCGTGGGGGTGTGGCCGAGGAGGAGTCGGTAGAGGTCAGTTGCCGGTGCGATCGGGGGCAGGCCGTGCTGGAGGGCGGTGAGGGACGCGCGAGCAGGGATGGCCAGGCCGTCGGCGTCGAGGTCGCCGTAGTAGAGAATGCGGTGGATGCCGGAGAGTTCTGTGAGGCGGCTGACGGAGGCTTCGAAGGAACGTCCGGCTCCGAAGGCGACGAACCGGGTGCGGCCGGGCTGCTTGGAGAGCAGGTCGTGGAGTGTGGCGTAGGTGTCGCTGTTCTCCACCACTAGAAGGGTGTCGCCGTCGCCGACTTGGTGGTGGGCGAGCGGGGGCGGCTGGCGGTAGGTGGCCAGCTGATCGAGGGTGAGGCGCCCGGGGGCGAACAGCGCGCCGGAGATGAGGGCGTCGAGACGTTTCTCGTCGCGGAAGATCTCGTAGGACCGCTCGCGCAGCGGGATTGGCGTATGCCGTTCGGGGGCGTTGCTGCTGTCCCGGAACCAGCGGTTGCATGCCAGGAGGTCCTCGGTCTGTGCGGCGGTGAGACGGGCGGTGTAGGCCCAGTCGAGTTCCGGGCGCCACGAGACGGGTTCACGCGGTGCACGCGGCGTCGCCTGGGTGGTGGCGGGCAGGCGTACTTGTTCGGGCAGGCGTGGTCGGCCGGCGTCCCAGTGGGCTCTGCTGGTGGGCAGGTTGAGGAGGCGGTGGTCGGCGAGTTCGTGCAGGAGTGTGGCGAGCGCGGTGCGCGCGTGCTCGCCACTGGCCAGGCCGGGCAGGGCTGCGGTGAATGCTTCGACGAGGGTGGCGCGGGACACGGTGGCCTTCTCGGCCCGGGCCTGCAGCGCGGCGCTGAGGCTGGCCGCCGCGGGTGACAGTGGCGGGAGCGGAGGGGGAGAACCGGCGGTCATTGAGCGGGGGTCTCCTTCGTGTACAGGCGTGCGGAGTGGAGGTAGCCGGACGGGACGGCGGCGCTGTCGTCGGGGACGATGCGAGGGGAGGGGACGAGGGCGTGGCGGATGCGCTCGTCGAGGCGGATCAGGGAGAGGCCGGCGCGGGCTTCGGCGTCGTTGCGCAGCGGGATGCACATCGGGAAGCGGGCGGTGACCTCCTCGTCGCTCAGGCCGGTGGTGTAGATGAGCTGGATGCCGAGGGCGGCGGCCATCTCGAACTGGAGGTCGACGAGGTAGGTGGCGTTGGCGCGGCCGATGGGGTTGTCCAGGAGCAGGAGCCCGCCGTTGCGGGTGCGGCTGCGGGGGCCGGGCGAGGTGCGCAGTGCGGCCAGGGCGCAGTAGAGGAGGATGGCGCCGGTGAGTTCCTGACCGCCGGAGAAGGTGGTGCCCATCTTCTCCACGGGCACGCGGGTGATCCGCTGGGCGGCGTTGGGCTTCATGACCTCGGCGGTGAATCCGCGCGGTACGGCCTCCTTGAGGCAGCGCAGGACGACGTCGATGCCTTTGAGTTTGCGGGTGCGGGGGTTTTGGGCGAGGGCGTCGACGGTTTCGCGCATCGAGGCGGCGAGGGTCTGCTGGTCGGGTTTCTTGTAGCGGATGGTGAGGAATTTCTGTCCGGCCCACGGGGCGTCGCCGTCTGGGAAGGCGGAGAAGCGGCTGGCCTGGTCGAGGCGGTGCAGGAGATCGGTGACGTGGGCGCCGAGCTGGGAGGCGAGGGCGTCGCGGGTCTTGGCCATGGCATCCAGGTCGCTGGTCAGTGCGGCGATGCGGGAGCCGAGCGCCTGGGTCCAGTTCTCGGCCAGGGCGGGGATCTTCGCGCCGCCCAAGGCGGAGATCTGCGTGCGCAGCGGGATGTCGAGTCCTTCGAAGCGGACGTCGGCGGCTTCCTCTTTGAGGCGGCTGACGCCGGTTTCCAGAGCGCGGTCGGCGTCGCGGGCAGCCTGGTGGCAGGTGCGGTATTCCTCGGCGGCCTGCCGGGCCTCTGTCTCGGCAGCCTCGGCGGTGCCCGGATAGGGCTCTGCGGCGGCGGGAAGGTCGAGACCGTGAGCGGCGCTTTCCAGGCGCGGCAGGACGGACCGGAACGCCGCAAGGTCGCGGCTGCTGTTGGCCTGGCTGCGGCGGGCGCCGTTGTAGCGTTCGGACGCGGCGCGCTCCGTGGTACGGGCTTCCTCCAGCTCCTGTCCCGCGCGGGCACTCAGGGCGGTGGCATCCTCCAGGGTGGCCGGCGTCCAGGCGGCGGCCTCCTCGCCGGTCAGCGGTGCTGCCGCGGCGGCGGACTTAAGGTGGTCGGTGCGGATCTTCAGCTCGCTCTCCTTGTCACGCAGTGCGTTGAGCCGTTCGTCGAGGTCGGTGAGCTGTCCGGCCACGTCGCGCAGGATGGCGTGGCGTTGGACCTCGTCGGTGGCCCGCGGGTCCGCGCTGAACTTCTGGGCGAGCGCCTGAATCGGCCCGGGCACCTGGTTCCATTCCCTCTGGCACGTCAGAAGGTGTTCTTCGGCGCGGGCGGCGCGCTGCTGCTGGTCTTCCCCGACCTGGACGGCGCGCAGCTCGTCCAGGGCCTGTTCGTAGCGGTGCTTGAGCACGGGGAGAGGCTCGTGCGGTGTGTCGGGTTCGATAGCCGCGTCGCCGCCGGGCGGGGCGGGGACGGCCCGACGGCTCTCGGCATGGCTGTCGGCCTCCTGCCGGGCGGCTTCGATGGCCTGGGCGCGGCGCAGCAGCTCCGCTTCGGCCCGCTTGCACGCGGCACGCAAATCGTCGGCTTCGGTCCGCCACTCCTGGCACTGCGCGGTCAGGGCGGAGATGCGGTCGCGGGCCTGGCCGGCCTCGGTCTCGGCGCCGGCCAGTTGCCGGAGGACGTGCAGGGCGCGCTGGGCTTGACCGGCCCGGTCGACGAGGACCTCGTACGCCTGCTCCGCCTCGTGTAGGGCGGCGTCGTGACCCTCGGCCGCGTCGCGGGCCTCCTGGGCGGCGGTCTCGGACGCGGCGGCGGTGGTCTGCAAGTCGTTCAGCTGGGCGAGGCGGTCGGGGACGGGCATCTGCGCGCAGGCTTCTAGCCAGTTGGCGAGGTGGCGCTCCAGCTCCCGGGCCTCCGCCAGGCGCGCATCGAGGTCTTGCAGCTGGCGGGTGGCGGCCGTGATGCGCGCGGTGACCTCGCCTCGTTCGCGTTCGGCGGCGTCTTCGTCGTGCAGGGCGGGGGAGGGCTCGATTACGAAGCGGTCGTCGTCGCAGGAGCCCGGGCGCAGCAGGCGCTCGCCGGTGCCCACGGTCACAGCGGCGGCCGGGAGCGGACGGGTTTGTTCCATGTGGCGGCGAGCGGCGTCCAGGCCATCGGCGCCGCCCACGATGATCCCGCCGACCAGGTCGGGGTGCGCGCGGATGACCTGGGGATGGGCGTCGGCGGGCACGTTGTCGTGCATCCACCGCCAGCCGGGCCAGGCCGAGATGCCGTGCGTGACAAGGTCCTCACACAGGCGCCGCACGGCAGCGCTGGCCGGGTGCAGGCCCCCGCTCGTATCGAGCACGTCGAGCAGGTCCTGGTCCTCGCGCAGGCCGAGGCGGGTCCCGGTGAGCGTGGTCTCCAGGTTCGCGATGCGGCGTCCGGCGGCCTCCCCCAGCACGGTGGCATGCTCATGGAGCCATTCCAACGCGTCGACGGCGCGCAGCTCGTCGGGCGTGGCTTCGAGGAGGTCGGCGCACAGCGGCAGGGACTGGACCGCCGTGGCCTGCTTGCGCAGCCGGTCGGTCTGGGCGAGCGCCGCATCAGCCGCGGCACGGTCGGACAGCGCCTGCCGCTGCGTGTCGGCCAGGTGCCGGTGCGCATGGTCCCGCCCGGTGCGGGCAGTCTGACGTGCTTGTTTGGCCTCGTCCATGAGCTGGTCGAGGTGGCGGGTGTGCGCCTCGGCGCGGGCCGCGGCGTCCCCGGCTAGTTCGTCCGGCTCGACGAGCCGGTCATGGCGCGCCCGACCCAGCGTGGTGGTGAAGGAGTCGATCTGCTCGCGGAGCGTGCGGAGATCGGCCTGGGCCGCGCCGGTGTCTTCAAGGAGCTGTTCGCGGCGGTGCTGCCACTGCTCGATGTCGGTCTCGGTCTGCTGGTTGGCCTCGGCCAGTCGGCGGACCTTGTCCTGGGCGGCGGCCTCGGCGCGGGCGTACCCAGTACGGAGGTCGGCTGCTGCCTGGTGGACGGCCCGGAGGTAGGGCGCGGCGGTGCGCTCTGCCTGGCTGAGGGCTTCCTGAGCGCGGGTGTGATCGTCCACAGCATGCGCATGGCGTAGCGCCACCGGGACCGTCTCCCAGCCCGACTTTTCGGCTTCGGTCTCCTTCTTGTCCTGCTCGGCGCCGCGCTGCTTTGCCCGGACGGTGGCCAGTTCGAGGGCGCTGGCGTGATGGCGTACGTGGTGCACGCGCTGCTCGGCCCGCTCGGCTGCCCGCTTTGCCTCCTCGTGCGCTCGGTAGGTGTCCGTGATGGCGTCGGCGTGGACCGTGAGCGCGTCGGACAGTTGCTGCTCGCGGAGCTGGACAGTGGCGGTCAGGTGCACGAGCCGTTGCTGCGCGCTCTCGGCGGCGTGGGCGGTCTTCTGCCGGGTCTGGTGAAGGATGGCGACCTCCCCACAGGCTCGCTGCATGGTCAGGGCGAACTGTCGTTCCTTGTCCCATGCGGCGCGCTGGTCGTGGGCATGGGCGTAGGAGTGGAAGGCGGTGCCCAGCTCGGCGTACTGGTCGTCGTCGGTGGCCTTGCGCAGCAGCCAGTCCACAAAGGCGTCGGATGTGGTGGTGGTGAATGCCGCCGCCGCGTCGCTCTCCTTGGCGTTCATCCGGCGCTGCACGTCGAACAGATCGGGCTGCAGGCCCAGGGTGCGCTGGTGTTTCTCCCATCGTTCCTGGCCGTCCTCGATGCGCAGTTCCAGGGCGTCGACGCGGCGCTGTACGTCCCGCAACTCGGTGCAATAGTCCTCGAACGGCAGCCAGTGCCCGTCGCGGTGGAAGGGCAGACGGTCGGCGTCCAGGGCGGCGGCCGGGTGGAAGCTGTAAAAGCGGCGGTGCAGTTTCCCCTCGCGGTCCGGCGCCAGGATCTGGGCGGTGACCAGCAGGCGTCCGGTCCTCGCGTCGGCCCATTCGAGAACCACGTGAGAGGGCTGTGCCAGGGACACCGTGAAGTTGCGCAACGTCTCCACATCCTGGTGGCGGTGCGGGATGGTGGTGCAGGTGATGCCGGTCAGCAGTACGCCCTTGCCGCCGCCGTTTTGCAGCATGATCAGGTTGGCCGGGGCCGGGCGGTGGGTGACATGGCCGGCGGCCGGGATCAGCGAAGCGGTTTCCACCTCCGGGCCGGCGCCGGAGAAGTCCAGGGTGACGTCTTCGTACCGTGCGTCGACCGGGCCGAAATTGCGCAGCAGAATCCGATTGAGTTCATACATGGCAGGCGTCCTTACGGCAGGTCAGTGGGCAGCGGCGAACCCGGCAGGGTGTCATCGGCACTCAGAGCGCTGTCTGCCGCCGACTCGGAGGTGGTGGCCTGGTCGCGGGAGGGCAGGGCGGCCACGCCCAGGGCCGCCAGTTCCCGCAGCATGTCGCCGGCGGCCTGGTCGCGGATCTGTAGCCGGTACTTGACGCTGGTGGCGTAGGTGCCGGCGTCCTCGTCGCTCACCTTGCGCACGAAGCCGTGCTCGGCCAGGTGGGTCAGGGCCCGGCGCACCAGGGAGTAGGTCACCGTCCTGGGAGTCTTGTCCGCCCGAGTGGTGCCGGTGGCGTTGCGCCGCAGATAGGCCCGCCACAGTCCCTCCAGGCCGGGCTGGTCCGCCGGGGGATCGGTGTCGGCGTCGGTTTGCGCAAGCCGGTGCTCGATGGCCCGGGCCAGGGAGCGGACCTCCTCGTCCACCTGCTTGACCGAGACTCGGGTGACGTACTCGTCGTCGTCGAGGTCCTCGGGCCGGGGGAAGGCCAGGGCGGCGATGGCGAGCTGGGCCAGCAGATACAGCGGCCGGTCGGCGGTCTGAGGGACCAGGTCGGCCACCGAGACGGCGAAGTCGGTCTCCGGGGTGGTCCCCAGAACCAGGCCCGGCATGCGGTGGACCTCCAGCACCGTCAGGTCGAAGCCCTGGGCGATCTTCCGTACGATCTGGGCGAAGGCCGGTTCGGTCTCGAAGCGCCGGACCAGCCGCGCGTACTCCCCGGAGCGGGCCGGTGCCTTGCCACGGGCCAGGGCCAGGGCGACCATCCGGGCGGCGTCCGCAATGTCCTCGTGCTGGCTCACGCGCTCTCCTGGTCACGGTCGGGGACGGGCGTCACCGACGACAGCCGGTTGTCGTCGGTGGGGGCATCGGATGGTCCGGGTGGGACCGAGGGCTGCGATTGGGCGCGGATCAGCAGGAAGTCGCTGCCGCCGAAGCGTTCGTCCACCAGCTCGGTGCCGTCGTCGAGAGCCACGACGGCAGGCTCACCGACGGCCAGTTGACGCACCGGCACCCGCCGGAAGAGCTGTTGCACGCGCATCGCCAGGAGTGCGTCCGTGCCGGATTCAGGACCCATGCCGGAGCCGGGCAGGCGGGCGGAGCCCAGCAGCGCGGACAGCCGCACTCCCTGGTCGGTGGCCGTGTTCAGCAGGGCGTCCACCGCCTCGTGCTGCGCGTCGCTGAACAGGGCCGTGTGCTCGCTGTCGCCTGGGTCGTCGTCCTGTGCAACCGGTACCAGGTCCCCCGCGGCCGATTCGCTGACGCGGGCCAGGGCCTCGAAATAGTCCGGCAGATACATCACGCGGGGCTGCTGCGGGCCCAGGACGGCCCTGGTGAACGCCTCCAAGGGCTCCAGGCAGGCATCCAGGGAAAATTCCATCACCGGCTGCAGGAGCTGCTCGTGCATGTGCACCCGGGCGTGCAGCGTCGGGGCCACGAACACCTGGCGGTCCTGTTGGCGCCGGTACTCCGGGCCGACCTTCAACAGCATGTCGATAAGCACCGAATGCCGTTGCATGCATTCGACGATCAGCGCCCCCAGCCCCTCCAACTGCCGACGCTTGTGCGCGTCGTCAGTGACCTCCAGCAGCTGGTCGACTCGCTCCTTGAGCTGCTGCTCAGTCGCGGAACGGCTCCGGACGTGCTCCAGGGCATCGTCGACGGTCTCCTTGACCTCCGTATCCCAGTCCACCGCCCGCACGTTCCGCTTCATCGCCTCGATACGCCCATGGATGTCCTTGGCGTAACGGATGCTCTGCAGACGGGCCGTGTGCGCGATCTGCCACGCCTCGCCGATACGGGCACGCTTCAGGAGCGCCTCCAACTTGGCCTCGGCAGCGATCTGTTCGGAAGCGATGTCCACGTCGATCGCATGCACCAGCACGGTGATCGCCGCATCCGTGGCAATCAGCGCCGCTTGCCCCACATGGTCAGGCACCTCCTTGAGGATCTGGAACGACGTCATACGGGTCTGGAATCCCTCGTCCGTCACGCTGCCGATCGCGTGACGGAACGCCCGGTCGCGCTCCTCGGTGTTGATCAGCCGTTCGGTCACCCAGCGCGCGACGGCCCGGTACTCCTCAGCCGGGCGTCCCGGCAGCTGCAGCGCGGCGAACTCGGCCACATGGTCCACCACCGTCTCCTGGCGGACCGCCGTGCGCATGTCCGTGCGCAGCGTGACGACATCGATCGCAGCCAGCGCCAGCTCAGCCAGGCGGTAGCCCTCCCACCCCCGCTCAGCCTTGGCCTTGCTGCTGTCGAGCGCCAGCAGCGGGCGGACCACCGCCAGCGCCTTCATACGTGACGTAATGCTCTCGTAGACCGCCCGTGGCTCCTCAAAGATCACCCCGAAGGCTCCAATCGCCCTTTTTCCACTTGGAGTTCACGCTAAAACGCGGCACTGACATTTGCGCTGGGACCGAACCAGAACGGCCGACAGTGAGAGGGGAGAGAGGCGCGCACCTCCCGTGCGAAAGGAGCCATGCATCTTCACGGATCTTCCCCGCCCGGACCGGTTGATCGCCTGGCGGCCTCCGGGGGTACGCACGCGGTGGATGCGATCTGGGATCGGCATACGGGACAGGCTGGGGGTGATCTCGGTGGTGATCCCTTCGGCGTCGAGGGCTTGGGTGGCCGGGTCGGCCCAGTAGGGCTCCGTAAGGTGTTGGTCAGCCCAGGAGAGTCCTATGTGGCTGAGTAGGGCCTGCCAGTAGTGGCTAGCGAGGAGTGGCCGTCCGACTCTCTAGGGCGCCCTGACTGCTGATTGAGATGTGCGCGCCTTGTGCGGCCCCTGTTTACGGTGCGGACAGCGGGGGTGTTCCTCGGGCTCACGACATGCCGTGCGGAGTGAGGAGAGGGCGAGTGAGCAACCGACTCAGCCAAGCCTGGTGTGGGATCGACGCAGGCAAGGGCCATCACTGGGGCAGCAGTGGTCGACGAAACCGGTACGACCCTATGGTCGAAGAAGATCGACTACGATGAGACTGCCATCCTCGTGGCCCTCGGCGAGATCCTGGACCTGGCAGATGAGGTCCGCTGGGCGGTGGACATCTCCGGAACGGCTTCCGTTCTACTCATAGCACTGCTCGCTAGTCACAGTCAGCAGGCTGTCTATGTACCTGGTGGCACGGTCAACCGCATGGCTGGCGCCTACCGTGGCGAAGCCAAGACAGATGCACGCGACGCCTACGTCATCGCCGAAACTGCCCGCCATCGCCAGGACTTCGCAACCATCGATGTGCCTGCCCAGTTGGCAACCGACCTGGCGCGAGACTCACGGCGCGTGGCTTGCCAAGCGCGGTGTCCGCGCCGCCCATGCGGTCGCTGCTACCGCGCTAGAGGCTTCTCAGGCTCAGCAAATCTTGCTGCCCGGTGAGGATGTTGCCGCCCAGATCGTCGCCGATTTGGCTGCGCAGATCCTTAGCCTGGATGACCGACTAAAGGGCGTCGACCGCCAGATCCGGGAAAGATTCCGCACCCACCCTCAGGCCGAGATCATCGAATCGTTGCCAGGTATGGGCCCAATTCTCGGTGCCGAGTTCGTCGTGACCGCCGGTGACCTGTCGGCTTACGCGGACGCTGGCCACCTGGCCTCAGCAGCGGGGCTGGTGCCCGTGCCAAGGGACTCGGGCCGTCGCATCGGCAACCTGCACCGCCCCAAGCGCTATAGCCGGCGCCTACGCAGAGTGTTCTACCTGTCCGCCCAGACCAGCATCATCCGCGAGGGCCCCAACAGGGACTTCTACCTCAAGAAGCACGGCGAGGGCTGCAAGCAGTCCAGGCCGTCATTGCGCTCGCCCGCCGGCGCGCCAGTGTCCTATGGGCTCTCCTGCGCGACAACCGAACGTTCACCCCTGTCGCGCCGATCACGCGATAAGGATCTTCGAGGATGGCGCTGTCTGGCACTCCGTGTCCCTACCACCGGTAGCCGGCAGGAACGAGGCTAGCCTGATGCCCTCCTCGCGAGGGGAGCTGTGCCATTCCCGCCGCCAGCGCCGCACAGACCGCGACGTCACCCGAAGATCCCTCGCGACAGCCTCGCTCTTCTCGCCGCGAGCGAACCGCTCGGCCGCCTCAAGACGCACCCGCTCGTGCTTCTCCTGCTCCCTGGGCGTCAGCCCTCCCCATGCGCGTACCGCATGATGACGTCGTGCCGCAGCGATCAAGAACCGTCACGGCTCGACGGACTCCGCGAATTCAACCTGAGTAACTGTCAGGATGGTGCAGAAGATGGGGTCAAGTTAAGCGGTCAACTGGTGCATTCCGCAGGCCAGTCTGACCGGTTCGTCGACCGCCGCAAGGTGGAGGGTTCAATGGCTTCCTTCGCCCTGGCGGCTGTCACGCTCATTGAGTAGGAGAGCCTGTACCTGCACGGACTCCGCTAGCAGGGGCTCAAATTCCTCTTTTCCGGCGGAAGTTAGGAAACGACGGATCTTGATCGCTTCTGTGATCGACCCTAGTGCCTCCTCCAGTTCTCCCAGTGAGTAGTGGCTGAGAGACTGGTTATGGAGTGAGCCAGCGAGGCCAGGCAGATAGGCATCGGGATACTCTTCGGCCAGGTGCCGATAAATTCCGACGGCTTCTATGGTCGCCTCTAGGGATGGCCGGTGGCGTCCCAAAGATGCTAGCTGGTTGGATTGGCTGGTTAGTGAGCTGGCAAGGTCTGGGCGATAAGCGTTGGGGTGCTCTTCCGCCAGGCTGCGGCGGATTGCGACCGCTTCGGTGGCGGCCTTGAGGGATTCCTCCAGTCGCCCCAGTGAGGATAGGTAGGTCGACTGGTTGTGTAGGGACCCGGCAAGACTAGCGAGATAGACATCAGGGTGGTCCTTGGCTAGTTGCCGGTAAGTGTCAACGGCTTCGGTGGCGGCCTTGAGAGCATCCACAGGGCGCCCGAGCGAACCGAGGCGGCTCGCTTGGTTTGTGAGCCACCCAGCCAAATCCGCCCTATCTTTGCCCGTACGGCGTAGGGTTACGAGGCGAGTGGCCAACTCTGCGGCGAGCTCTGCAAAAGCCTGAGGCTGGTCGGGCATCACCGCGTACAACCGTTGCAGGTCTTCAGGTTTGCTGTGCGGGGCATGCACGAACAGGCTGAGAGCCTCCATGAGAGCCTTTCCACCGGGTCGCGCCGCAGCTCGGCTGAGAAGGGTGAGCGCATGCCGGAGCTGCTCTGGGTTGCACGCGGGCAACACATGGACTGCGAGCTCAGGCTCGCTGGTAATGCTGTCGATGAGATATTGCTCGGCCAGGGGGTCAGGTTGCAAGCTTCCCCAATAAGCATCCCCGGTGGCGGGGGGCGGATACAGGTCGCGGATCCATTCCGCGAGGGCGCGTCGATCCTGCTCGGCCATCTCACCCCGCAACCCGGGAACCTGGGCGAGGATATGTAGTGCGTCGGCGCGTGGGGCAGGTCCGGACAGCTGGGCGGCAGCCATCGCCAACGGGCGGATCTGATCCATATCGAGGTCACGGCGGTTGGCGACGCGCTGCCAATACCGGCGTTCATGAGCGAGCAACACTCGTTGCGGTGGAAGATCCGCTTCAGGTTGTTCACTTAGGAGCTTCGCGAGCGCCGCGACATGCAATGTCAAAGCTTGGATAGAACCCGAATCTGCGAAGGCCGGTGGTCGGGCTCCCGTGCATCGAGCACTGAGGTCCACGGTTGTGTATACCTCGTCCAATAGCTGAAGCCCATTACCAAGGGCGGTGAGGGCTTCTTGCCAGGCGGCCTCGCGTTCCGTTGCTGTAATGGTGAAAGCTTCAACGCGCAGTGGTTCTGGGCGTACGGTGGTAGACATGGCCGTTGATGCGGAACGCAGAGCAGTGAACCACTCTCCGGACGCGCGGGCTAGGAGCAGCAACCGCACGGGGCAGCGCGGAGGATGACTGACGAGATAGTCGACGATCTGTTGTGCCTGCTCGGGTCGGGTCTCAACGTAGTCGAGCACCAGTAGCACGGGTGCCGTGCATCGCGTCAGGGTCGCCAAATGTTGCGTCGACACGTCCGTGGGTTCCGCTATCTGACCGACCACCCAATCCTCTTCTGCTAGTAACTCGCACAGACGTCGGGCGAGACGGGTCTTACCCTGCCCGCCCGGCCCCGTCAGGAGTAGCGAAGAACACGTCTCGGGATCTTTACACCAGCTCAATAGGGCTTGCAGAGCCCGCTCACGGCCGCGGAATGGGACGACCTCATGCTCAGCTCTCAGCAGTGCAGCTGGAGATTGAGGGCCCTGAGCAGGAAACCATGGGGCGACAAGGTCCTGCAGTTCCACTGGCTCGCAAAGGACTTTCCGGCCGGTAGCCGACGTCACCGCCCACCTGAAGCCTTCTTCGACGGCGAGCGCCTCGATCGGTACGGCAGTGAGCCGGCTCTGCCTGAAACCCCGGGGCGCCCAGCCAACCGAACCCACCAGCAAGTCCCCGCTCCACACGGCGGCACCCGACATCCCTGCCCACGGGGATATCTGCCCTATCTGGTCATCGGGCCCGCTGTCCACAAGTATCTCCAGTAGGTTCTGCTTTGAGCGTGCAACTGTATTTATGTGACCAGCCAGATGTTCACTGTCTCGCCGCAGCAGCTCAGGATCTTCGAGGAATCGCATAGCCTCGGGGAACCCGACTGCCTCGCACGGCACAGACGGGACAGAACTAACCAGCCGTCCGAAGCGGGCGGGAGCCCGCCAACCGGGGTCGAAGGATGGGTCGGTGATTTCCACCAGCGCCGCGTCCAACTCGCCAAGCCAGACCACACGTGCGTCACGTAGGACGCCCTCGTCCAGCAAGCGCACTTGTACCGTGCTGCTAGGCGTGACCACGTGTGCCGCCGTTAGAAGGAGTCTCTCCCCTACTAGGCAACCAGAGCCTACGGCCCATCCGGGCTCCGAACCTCGAACCCAGACCTCTGCCACCGCACCTGTGTCCAACCCCATTGGAACCTACCGAAAGCGCGTCATTCAGGGGGGATTTGTTGTTCTACTGGGCCCACTACACGCAGGCTCCTGTCCTGCTGGTCCTTGGGAGTGAGCACGAGCTTCATCCTGTTTGTGGCTGTCGCTGCGACTGACCCCCGCGCCCCCAGCGACAACACATACACTCGTGCGCCGGCCTCGCCAGCAGCTTCCTTGCGGACATCAACAGCGAACTCGAGCTCAATTTGTCCCACCTCAAACCCGACTTCCCTCCCAGCACCTTCCTTCTGCGCCGCATCGAGTTCTGCCCTTACCCCGCGCACCGCGTCCGCCAGGCCGACCCACATCTCAGCTGCCACAGCAACCTCCCTAGACCAAAGCGACGCGAACCTCAGTTCCTATTTCAACGGGTTATTGCCTCTCGTACTGCGTGGCATCGACCACTGCGGCCTGCCTGAATGCATTTCTCCTTGAGAGACATGCCTCGCAAGTACCGCATTGCACACTTACTGATGGACGCAGACAACTCCAGGACCGAGACATATCCACACTCAGAGCGTTTCCTATCCGGACGATGTCGCATTTACTCATATCCTGGAATGGAACCAGAATTCGCACCTCACTTCCGACGAGCTTGATTCCTTGCCGTATATGGTTGAGGAATGATGGACTTTGCTCAATATATTCTTGCGCATCCTCTCGGTGGAGCCCGAACGCCACCGAGTTGATTTTGTGTGCCATTGCGAAAGCCAAAGCAGCCGAGTACATTGTGGCTGCGCCGAAAACAGCCCGCTCACCGCTCCCTTCCTGGGTGACTCGTGCGGATCTCCAGGACAGCAGCAACGATGACATATCGATGCTCCAATATGCGACTCGCGCCTGATGCGCGATGGCTCGAGCGGCTGCTGCCTCTTCCGGTGAGGAGAAACCCGCGAAGTGAACGGCGATCAGTTCGCTCGACTCCTCGGCGCACATCTTTCCCAGGAGAACGGTGGAGTCGACACCCCCTGAGAGGAATACAGCAACGCCGAACCGCCCATCGTTGATCGTATGGCCCTGTCCTGACCTCATATACACCTCTAAGTATTACCGATAATTCCTCTCAAACTCGCTTTGATCTCGAAAGCGGTCCGAGAAGTCTTCATCTGGCTTGAGCGGAACTGCTGCAGGGATGAAAAGAGACGCGCCTAGGGTCTGGGGTGACATTTCGGTCCCGCCTAGACAACTCAGCGGAAAGGACTCGACATGAGCCGGATTACCTGATCTCACAGAACACGTGATACAGGTCACCGTATGATCACTTGGGTAACACTTAAGAAGATGATCGCGCAGGGGCCACAACGCTGCCGCACGCGGCTTCCGCCCCATCGTCACAAATGCTGTGCCAAAAACGTTGGGCTGCATCACCAAACAGTCAATGTCATTTCGTGGCTGAATATTGTGAGCCACAAGGGAAGACGCATCAAAAATCTGGATCCCGGGTGCGTAATCGATCCCGAGATCAGCCATGATGGCATCTACGGAGGATACGCCAGCAACCACGCGGACGCGCATGTCGCCGCATTTAGCCCGCTCGATCAGCCCTGCAGTGACACTGTCGAAAACCACCGGATTTCCCACTGTGAGGTAAGCCACGGGGGGATTGCTGCGACCAGCTTGCCAGATGAGGTCGATCTCTTTCCTATAGACATCCAGCCGACGCCCACCCCGTTGGTATATTTCCTGCAGATCTCTCGTTTTTGATGCCCATCTGCTCGGCATCAAGCGGCTCGTGGACCGCGGGAGGATCGAATAGATCTCCTGGCACTGGTCCAGGGCGTCGATCGCCGCAGATGTGAGATGAGCCGGCACCTGTACCCCGGCGCCAACGATGAATACATCTGCCGGACATCGTCCACCATCTGCGCTAGTTGTCATGACTCCGACCTCCTCGAGACTCTTTCCGTGGGCGAGCGGAATCGACGAATGCGCTTGCCATAACTTTTATTCTGAGCCTGCATGATCGAGTTTCCGCCACGTCGAACGTGCCGGCCTCCGCAATCTTGTTCGACGGAGAACCACCACCACAAAAGTCAAAGTAACCGCACTCCGATTGACACTTGGCCACACCGCTTTGGACGGCCTTATTGACCGCCGTGAACTTTGGGCTCTCGACTATGGTATCTATTTCGTCGTCGTGAACGTTACCGAAGAGAAAATCTCCGAATGGCTCATGCCTTGCCGTCAAGAGTTCAGGTGAGAATGTAGAGATATTGCCCCGATGGTCGAAGCTCAAGATCGCCATAGGAACGTTGTCGTGGCAGCGCACTTCATTCGTGCGGAACGAACTCGCGAGCTGACGAAAGTTGTCGTACTCTCGCAAGCGGGGATACCCGCGCTGACCGATGCCCAGAGTCAGGATCTCATCGACGAAGGCCCGAAATCCGTGCTCTGAGTCGTCGTCGTGGATACTGGAGCACTCATGTGATCCCTCGGCTTCTTCCGGATTCAGACCCACAACGCTAATGCCGGCATCAGCGAAGAACTGCCAGAACTCCCGGCCGTGTGTAAGTGAGCCTTTGGTGACGACCGCGATAACCGATGGATTCAGGCCGGAATCCTGCAGTAGGCGGACTCCCCGCATCACCCTATCGAACGTGCCGCGTCCCGCTCGGTCGACTCGATTTTGGTCGTGCAACTCCGCCGGCCCATCCAGACTCACACCTACGTTTACCTTATATTCGCTAAATAGGTCGCACCACTGTTGATTGATCATCATGGCGTTGGTCTGTATCGAGAAGGACAAGTCGACACCGCCCCAGTCCCGGTTCCGGAACAGGTCGAAAGCCTCGCGGTAGAACTGGATTGGGAGTCGCAAGGGCTCTCCCGCATGCCAGACAACTGTCAAAGTATCCCGCACATGACGAGATTTAGACAATTGGTCGGCAATGCGCTCGAGCGTAGCCATGGAAATAACTTCGGTTGATCCACGGTCAGGCAGATAGCAGTATCGGCAGCGAATATTGCAGAATGGTGTCGCCTGTACGACCGCAAGCTGCGTCTGCACAGATGGATGCCCAGCTGTCATGATTGGCGCCATTTCGCGTTTGGCGATTTATCCCACGAGGCATACGGCGTTAGATGCCCGGAAGTAACGCATCATGCGATCTTGGTCCATGAGGCCCAGTTTGCCCACTGCCCCCACTGAAGTTCTGGGCTTTCGGGCAGGTTGTCCTCGGCAGTCTCGTCGGCGAGGTCTAGAACCGCATCACCCAGTTGGTCCAGGTGGGGGCCAATCTCCTGGTGGAAGGCATGCCGCTCAGAGTCCATCACTGCCTCCGTAGAATTTGACGAAGGTCGCTCACTAGTAGTTATGGTAGATGGGGTCTGAGTCGCCGCAACCTGAGCCACGCAGGCACCGGTGAGCTCCGAGATTCGGGGCCTCCCGGCGGCGCCAATCAAGGGAGCGAGGCTCACATGTCGAAGATCAATCCACGCACCTCCGCCAGCGAGCGTCAGGCGAGTGGTCAATTCGGCCTCTTTTCCCTACATGGATTGCCGGTCTACCTGCAAGAGCTCGGCTTTAGTGTCCAAGCATCTTGCGGGGCCGTAACCCCGCCGGCCGTGCATGTTCCTCACGGATCATTTAGCATGGGCAGTGATCCGCAAAGAGACCGAGCCGCTTACACTGATGAGTGTCCAGCTCATATTGCAAATACAGTAGACATTGAGTTTGGTGTGTTTCCCGTCACGGTGGCGGAGTATGCGGTCGCCGTATCCGATGGCGCCGTTCCCAGGCCATACACATTCCGTGGGGTGACGTGGGACGATCAGTTGGCTAAACCTGCTCTCCCGGTTACGTCTGTCTCTTGGTTCCATGCCGTCACTTATTCTGTTTGGTTGAGTGAACGGCTGGAGCGTCCTTGCCGCCTACCGACAGAAGCTGAATGGGAGAAAGCTGCCCGGGGTACAGACGGCCGGATCTATCCATGGGGTGATACCTGGGATCCTCAACTGGTGAATACGCCGGACGGCGGGCTGGGAAAAGCTGCTGAAATCGGCCTCTACCCCGCTGGGGTGAGTCCCTATGGCGCGCATGACATGGTTGGCAACGTTTGGGAATGGTGCAGCTCTATGCCGCTGCCCTACCCTTATGATGCATCAGATGGTAGGGAAAACCTGTATAGGATCTGCGACCGAGTGATGAGAGGGGGAGCATGGTACTGCGCACCCTACAACTCCCGGGCGGCATGTCGTGGATTCGGGTATTCGGGCATGTATCTGGGAGGAGGCTTCCGCCTTGTCTTTCCAGCTGACTAGCGGGTTTCTGTGATGGTCCGGTCGGCAGTGATCGTCCGACTTGGCTCGGCTAACCTCGCTTCTCGATGGCGTGACGAGATCACGGACTTGTACGTCGAGGTGTTTTCGGCGCCTCCGTTCGTGTGGTGCGATGACGAGGGATGCCACCAACGGAATCGCCTGTCGAGGCTCATGTTGACCGAGGGTTTCACGCTGGCTTTGGCTGTGACAGGGTCGACTTTGATCGGTTTCGTGTACGGAGCTCCTGTTCCCTCCCAGCAGCAGCGGGGATTCCTTCCGGATAGGGTCGTCCGTCGTTTCGCAGGGCCAACTTTCCATGTTACTGATTTCGCAGTCCGACAGGACTTTCGGTTCCTTGGAGTAGGCAGAAGCCTGCATGATTCAATTCTCAGTGATCGGTCCGAGAAGTGGGCAACCTTGGCAGTGCAGCCGCAGGCTGGCGCTTCCATCTCCATCTATGAGAGGTGGGGGTGGAGGAAGATCGCTCAGCACCATCCGGACGCTGAGGGTCCAGCCCCTTCGCTCGACATATATGCCCATCGCTTGGGACTCTCAGATCCGAGTGTGGGGTGGTGATGACGCGTGGTACTCGAACGTGGAATCAGTTTCGTCGATGCAACAACAAGCCCCCGTTCAGAAAAGCCTCGGGTCTGGATAAGTTCTGGACTTGCCGCGCCGCCATATGCTTCAACCCTGTCATGCCACCCACGGCATGCTTTGCTGTACGAGGACAACGCTGTGGTTGCCAGAGAGCCATGGGTTCTTCCGTCGGCCTCCGAGCTTGACACCATCGTGAACGGAGTTTCCGCGGCGCCCGGCTGCTGCGTTGCGGTTCTATCTCTTTCGTCTGATCTCTACGATGAGTTCGAAGCTGCCCGAAGTAGGGCTGAGATGCTGTCCGACTGGGATGAGGTGAATAGATATGTAAGCGGTCAGCCGCTGCAGCGAGCGATTGAGTGCGCCACTGAACATGCTGAATCCGGTTCATCGCAGATATGGCAAATGGGTATCCGCGTTAATCCTCCGGGGCTGCCCAACGTCACAGTGGACAACAAGACTGGCCGTCTCGTTGGGCTTCATTGCGACAACTGGTTTGGGGCACAGATGAAAGCTCGCGATGGTTCCCCAAATCGTATCGCGATGAACCTTGGAAATGGGGATCGGTATTTCACCTACATTAATCTTCCCCTCTCTAGAATATGGCAGCTTGGTAATGACGCCACGGATCTATCCGTTGCGCGGCTAACCGGAGACCTGCTTGTTCGCTTTGTGGAGCGTATGCCGGCCTATCCCGTTGTGCGGCTGCGTATTTCACCCGGCGAGGCGTACATAGCACCTACGGACAACCTCATCCACGATGGCAGTACCCAAGCGGGTTATGAGTGGGATATCTACTTCACCGTCGTCGGCCGCTTCGGAATTCCAATGCAGCGGCCCGGCCAAGCGGTGGGAGAAACTCGCTGATTACAGTGAGTGTTCTGCTCGGGCGATCAAGGCGGCTGCAGGCAGACCCCACCTCAGAGAGCCCGAGCCACGCAGGCGCTTGCCCCAGTCATTGAGCGTTTTCAGCGCTGCCTCTCCAGGGTGAGGACGGCTTTGGTGACTGACGTCATGCGGTTGGGGCTGATCCGGGACCTTCGGAAGATCCGCCAGGACTTCAGCAGTGCCATGCCCCGTTCGACGGGTGCCCGGGACATGGCCAGTGCTCGGTTGACCGTCCGCTGTGTCGCAGACAGCTGCCCGCCGGGCGGCCGTCTGCGTCCGGTGGTGACCCAGGGGCCGGCGCCCTGGTAGGCGCGGTCGGCCAGGACGGGGACGCCCTGGCGTTCGCAGATCCGGATGATCCGGTGGGTGCGGGCCGCGGTCAGGTCGTGGCACCGGCCCGGCAAGGCCGGCGACATCCACAGCACGTGCCCGTTCGGGTCGGTCACGACCTGCACGTTCACGCCATGGCGACGGTGCTTGTGCGAGTAGTCGGCCCTGCCGTCGCCCACGCGGTCGCACTCGGCGAGC
>NZ_JBIWOK010000004.1:504486-517429 GCF_044767675.1 Streptomyces sp. NPDC101219 | reverse complement strand
AGGGCGAGGTCATCAAGACGGTGCCGGAGTCGAAGATCGTCGAGACGTTGATCGAAGAGGCGATGAAGATCGCCGAACAGATGGAGAAGGACGGCATCGCGGCGGGGGAGCCGGCCGTCACCGTGAGCTGAACAGCACGGAATGCGAAGGGGGCCCGACCGTGTCGATCCTGGAGAGCATCCGACAACCACGCGACCTGAAGGCGCTGTCCGCGGCACAACTCACCGAACTGTCCGCCGACATCAGGGAGTTCCTGGTGCAGGCCGTCGCCAGGACCGGCGGCCACCTCGGACCCAACCTGGGCGTGGTGGAACTCACCGTCGCCCTGCACCGGGTCTTCGAGTCACCGGCCGACCGCATCCTCTGGGACACCGGCCACCAGTCCTACGTGCACAAGCTGCTGACCGGCCGTCAGGACTTCTCCAAGCTGCGCGGCAAAGGGGGCCTGTCCGGCTACCCCTCCCGCGAGGAGTCCGTGCACGACGTCATCGAGAACAGCCACGCCTCCACCGCCCTCGGCTGGGCCGACGGCCTCGCCAAGGCCCACCGGGTGCAGGGCGGCACGGGACACGTGGTCGCCGTGATCGGCGACGGCGCCCTCACCGGCGGCATGGCCTGGGAGGCCCTCAACAACATCGCCGCCGCCAAGGACCGCCCGCTGATCATCGTCGTCAACGACAACGAACGCTCCTACGCGCCCACCATCGGCGGCCTCGCCAACCACCTCGCCACCCTGCGCACCACCGACGGCTACGAACGGGTGCTGGCCTGGGGCAAGGACGTGCTCCAGCGCACCCCGGTGGTCGGCGGCACCGTCTACGAGGCCCTGCACGGCGCGAAGAAGGGCTTCAAGGACGCCTTCGCCCCCCAGGGACTCTTCGAGGACCTCGGCCTGAAGTACGTCGGCCCGATCGACGGCCACGACATCGGGGCCGTGGAGTCCGCGCTGCGCCGGGCCAAACGCTTCCACGGTCCCGTCCTCGTCCACTGCCTCACCGAGAAGGGCCGCGGCTACGAGCCCGCCCTCGCCCACGAGGAGGACCACTTCCACACCGTCGGCGTGATGGACCCGCTCACCTGCGCCCCGCTGTCGCCGTCCGGCGGCCCGTCCTGGACCTCGGTGTTCGGCGAGGAGATCGTGCGGATCGGCGAGGAACGCGAGGACGTGGTGGCGATCACCGCCGCCATGCTCCACCCGGTCGGCCTCGGCGCCTTCGCCGCGCGGTTCCCGGACCGGGTGTGGGACGTCGGCATCGCCGAGCAGCACGCCACCGTGTCCGCGGCGGGCCTGGCCACCGGCGGCCTGCACCCGGTCGTCGCCGTCTACGCCACCTTCCTCAACCGCGCCTTCGACCAGCTGCTGATGGATGTCGCCTTGCACCGCTGCGGGGTCACGTTCGTGCTGGACCGGGCCGGTGTCACCGGGGTCGACGGCCCCTCGCACAACGGCATGTGGGACCTGTCCGTGCTCCAGGTCGTGCCCGGCCTGCGCATCGCGGCGCCCCGGGACGCCGACCAGCTGCGCGCCCAGCTGCGCGAGGCGGTCGCCGTCGACGACGCCCCGACCCTGCTGCGCTTCCCCAAGGAGTCGGTCGGCCCCTGTGTCCCCGCCGTCGACCGGATCGGCGGCATGGACGTGCTGCACCGCGGCGAGGCGCCTGAGGTGCTGCTGGTGGCCGTCGGCGTGATGGCGCCCGTGTGTCTGCGGGCCGCCGAACTGCTTCAGGCCCGCGGCATCGCCTGCACGGTGGTGGACCCCCGCTGGGTCAAGCCCGTGGACCCGGAACTGCCCGCTCTGGCGGCCCGGCACCGTCTGGTGGCGGTCGTCGAGGACAACAGCCGTGCGGCCGGGGTGGGTTCGGCCGTGGCGCTGGCGCTGGGCGACGCCGAGGTCGACGTGCCGGTCCGGCGGTTCGGCATCCCGGAGCAGTTCCTCGCCCATGCCAAACGCGCGGAGGTGCTCGCCGACATCGGTCTGACCCCGGTCGACGTGGCCGGCCGGATCGGCGCGAGCCTCGCCGTGCAGCAGGAGAGGCGGGCCGCGGAGCCCGCAGCGCAGCAGGAGATACGGGCCGCGGGCCCCGCCGAGCGGCGGGCGGAGCAGGCCGAGGCCCGGCCGACCACACCGTCCCAGCCACCACAGCCACAGGAGCACCAGGCATGACCACCGCGGAGTCCGCGTCGGAGTCGTCGCAGACCGGGCAGTTCGACCTCGGCGCGCTGCTCGCCGAGCGCGGGGCCGAGCGCTACGAGCTGCACACCCGGTACCTCAACCACCAGCTCCCGCGCATGCTGCACACCATCGGCTTCGACAAGGTCTACGAGCGCGCCGAGGGCGCCCACTTCTGGGACGCCGACGGCAACGACCACCTGGACATGCTCGCCGGGTTCGGGGTGATGGGCCTGGGGCGCCACCACCCCGTGATCCGCAAGGCGCTGCACGACGTCCTGGACGCCTCGCTGGCCGACCTCACCCGTTTCGACTGCCCGCCGCTGCCCGGGCTGCTGGCCGAGAAGCTGCTCGCGCACAGCCCGCACCTGGACCGGGTCTTCTTCGGCAACAGCGGCACCGAGGCGGTGGAGGGTGCGTTGAAGTTCGCCCGGTTCGTCACCGGCAGACCGCGCGTCCTGTACTGCGAACACGCCTTCCACGGCCTGACCACGGGCTCCCTGTCGGTCAACGGCGAGGACGGCTTCCGGGACGGCTTCGCCCCGCTGCTGCCCGACACCGCCGTGCCGCTCGGCGACCTGGACGCCCTGGAGCGGGAGCTGCGCAAGGGCGACGTCGCCGCCCTGATCGTCGAGCCCATCCAGGGCAAGGGCGTCCACGAGGCGCCCTCCGGCTACCTGCGGGCCGCGCAGGAGCTGCTGCACCGGCACAAGGCGCTGCTGATCGCCGACGAGGTGCAGACCGGGCTCGGCCGCACCGGGGACTTCTACGCCTACCAGCACGAGGAGGGCGTGGAGCCGGACCTGGTGTGCGTGGCCAAGGCGCTCTCCGGCGGCTACGTACCGGTGGGCGCCACCCTCGGCAAGGACTGGATCTTCAAGAAGGTCTACTCGTCCATGGACCGGGTGCTGGTCCACTCGGCCAGTTTCGGCTCCAACGCCCAGGCCATGGCGGCCGGCCTGGCGGTGCTGTCGGTCATGGAGAACGAGCAGATCGTCGCCAACGTGCGCAGGACGGGCGAGCTGCTGCGGTCGCGGCTGGCGGCCCTGACCGAGAAGTACGAGATGCTCGCCGAGGTCCGCGGCCGGGGGCTGATGATCGGCATCGAGTTCGGCCGGCCCCGTTCGCTGAAGCTGCGCGGCCACTGGGCCATGCTGCAGGCCGCCCGCAAGGGTCTGTTCGCGCAGATGGTGGTCGTGCCGCTGCTCCAGCGGCACCGGATCCTCACCCAGGTGTCCGGTGATCACATGGAGGTGATCAAATTGATCCCGCCGCTGATCATCGGCGAGCCGGAGGTGGACCGTTTCGTGGACGCCTTCACCGCGGTGATGGACGACGCCCACCAGGGCGGCGGCCTGGTGTGGGACTTCGGCAGGACGCTGGTGAAGCAGGCGATCGCCAACCGCTGACCGGCCGGCCCGTGTCCTGCCGCCGGCAGCAGGACGCCTCCTTTTGCCTGTGAGGCAAAAAATTTGCCCGCCGGACAAATCAGGGGGCTAGATAGGGGCATGAGCTCCCCCGAGACAGAGCCGTCGGGCGCCCGGCCCGACGCACTGGGTCTGGTCGCGCCGCAGCTGCGGGCACTGCGGCGCAGGGCCTCCCTCACCCTGGAGGCCGCGGCCCGCGACGCGGGCCTGTCGCCCGCCCACCTCTCGCGTCTGGAGACCGGGCAGCGGCAGCCCTCGCTGCCCATGCTGCTGTCCCTCGCCCGCGTCTACGGTACGACGGTCGCCGAACTCCTCGGCGAGGCGGCCCCCGAGCGGGATGCGGTGGTGCGCGCCGCCGGGATGGAACCCACGACGGCCGGCGGCTGGACCTACTGGCAGGCGGGCGCGCCCGGGCGCGGCATGCAGGCCCTGCGGGTCCACGTCCCGCACGGTTCGCAGGGCGACATCGTGCGCGTCCACCCCGGCGAGGAGTGGCTGTACGTCCTGCGGGGCCGGCTGCTGCTCCGGCTCGGCGAGACGCTGCACCGGCTCGGCCCGGGCGACAGCGCCCACTTCGACTCGCTCACCCCGCACCGGATCGCCGCGCAGGACCCCGACGGAGTCGAGCTCCTGTTCGTGCATACCCTGCTGCAGAGCCCCTCGGCCGCGCTCTGCCTCGGCCCCGCCCACGGAGATGCCTCGTGAGAAACATGGAAGAGAAGTTCCCGCGCGCCCTGTGGGTGCGCCTGTTCGTCTACGTCGTGGCGGGTCACGTCGTGGCGGGCTTCATCTATCTGCTGTTCACGGTCGGCGCGAAGCAGTAGCGGGCCGGGTGCGGCCGTGCCCCCGGCCCGCTCGGCCGGGGGTCAGTCCAGCAGGCGCGTGCGCAGCCGTTCCCGGGTCCCGGGTGCGAGGGTGAGGCCCTGCTCCAGGTAGGCGTCGACGCCGCCCCACGTCTCCTCGATGGTCTCCAGCGCTGCCTGAAGGTACTCGGCGCGGGCGTCGAACAGCGGGTTCAGCAGCTCCATGACCTCGGGGGAGTAGGCCGAGTCGGAGCTTCCGTTGCGGTGCACCTTGTAGCGGCGGTGCCGCTCGTTGGACTTCAGGTAGTCCTCGAAGATCGCGTCGCGCTCCACGCCCACCGCCAGCAGCGTCACCGCCACCGACAGGCCCGCGCGGTCCTTGCCGGCCGCGCAGTGCATCAGCGCGGGCACGCTCTCCTCGGCGAGCGCGTGCAGCACCCGGGAGTGCTCGGCGGTGCGGCCCCGGATGGTCGCCCGGTAGGAGGCGATCATCCGGTCCGCGGCCTTGCCGTCGGCGAGGATCGTGCGCAGCTGCTCCAGGTCGCCGTCGCGGACCATCCGCCAGAACTCCGCCCCGTCGGCCGGGTCGCTCAGCGGCAGGTTCACGTTGCGCACGCCGGGCAGGGCGACGTCCGGGCCCTCCAGCTTCTGGTCGGCCGCGTTGCGGAAGTCGAAGACGGTGTGCAGTCCCAGGGACGACAGGAAGGCGGCGTCCTCGGCGGTCGCGTGGGCGAGGTGGCCGCTGCGGAACAGCACGCCGTGCCGCACGCGCCGGCCGTCCCGGGTCGGCAGCCCGCCCACGTCACGGAAATTGCGCACCCCGGCCAGCTCGGGTTCGGTCGACGGGATGTGCTGCGTCACGGGGGCTCCTCCCACTCGGCGTCGTCGACGCGGCTCGTCGACGGCACCCCGACGATACGACATCGCGAGCCGGGAAGAAGTCCCGATTCAGCGTTTAAGGCGTTCTGTCCGTTTCGGGGAATTCGCCATAACGTGCCCCGATAGAAAGGGAGATGGGAATGGGGTGCGTGAGCATCGTCATAGTGGTGACAACGGGTTGTCGCCATGTTCACGTAATTCCCCTGTCCCGCAAGCCTTTTCGGCATTTCACGGGACACGGAATCCACGCACGGTGACAGCAATTGTCCGAGTGGATCACGGAAAAGGGCGTTCAGGGGGAACCCCTCGCTTGTCCCTTTGCGTCTTGGTCGCTTACGTTCGCCACCGATCCGGACGGACGCCTAATCCTGCCGCCGCCCGGAGCCCGCACACTCACTGACCCGTGAACGGCAGGAGCGGGGGACCCACAGGTACGACTGCCTGTTACCGGTCTTCCGGAGAAACAGGCTCGGGGTTAAGCCGCGTCCTGCGCGGCCGGGCATCTCCAGCCCGAACCCGACAGCTCACCTCGCAGGCGCCGGAGAGGAATTCGTCATGCCCGCCAAGGGTAAGCACCGCCGTCCCAGGACCCTGCGTCTCGCCCGTTCCATCGCCGTCGCCGGTACCGGTGGCGCCGCTCTCGCCCTGCCGCTCCTCGGCGCCACCGGCGCCCACGCCGCCACCCCCCAGGCGGCTCCGGAGAAGGCCGTCCAGAGCGTGTCCGCCGGCGCCAAGGCCGACGGCAAGGACACCGCGAAGAACGGCGAGTCCCGCACCTACGTCGTGAAGTCCGGGGACTACCTGGCCAAGATCGCCGACACCGAGAACGTCGACGGCGGCTGGAAGCAGCTCTACGCCGACAACCGCGAGGCCGTCGGTGACGACCCGTCGCTCATCCACCCCGGCCTGAAGCTGTCCATCGACGGCAAGGCCGCGCCGAGCGCCCCGAAGAAGTCCTCCTCGGCCCCGTCCGCCCAGGACGCGCCGAAGAAGAAGACCGCGCCCGCCAAGCCCTCCGCAGGCAAGAGCGAGGCCCCGGTCAAGAAGACCGCCCCGCAGTCCACGGGCGCCAATCAGGCCGCCAGTGCCTCCGGTTACACCTCCCCGGTGCCCGGCGGCGGCGTCGGCACCGGCTACAAGGTGGCCGGCGGCATGTGGTCCAGCGGCTACCACACCGGTGTCGACTTCAGTGTCCCGACCGGGACCTCGCTGAAGGCCGTCGGCTCCGGCACCGTGGTCTCCGCCGGCTGGGCGGGCGCGTACGGCAACGAGGTCGTCATCAAGCTCAACGACGGCCACTACGCCCAGTACGCCCACCTGTCCTCGCTGTCCGTCTCGGCCGGCCAGGCCGTGAGCGCCGGCCAGCAGGTCGGCCTGTCCGGTTCGACCGGCAACTCGACCGGTCCGCACCTGCACTTCGAGATCCGCACCTCGCCGAACTACGGCGCGGACGTGGACCCCGTCTCCTACCTCCGCTCGAAGGGCGTCTCCATCGGCTGACCCCCGCGCCGACCTGCCTGACACGCCGCCGAAGGCCGGACCCCGATCCCGGGTCCGGCCTTCGGTGATGCGCCGCAACGGGAATCGACAGGCGGAGTGGTTTATCTCACCGCCCGTCAACCCTTTCCTACGGTCGCGTAGGTCACATCCGAAACGCCATCATGGGTGACCGTGGCAGACGATTCGAGGAAAGACAGCAGAGTGGAATTCGGGTCGTACGTGGCGGTGGGGGACAGCTTCACCGAGGGAGTCGGCGATCCCGGCCCCGACGGCGCGTTCGTCGGCTGGGCCGACCGGTTCGCCGTGCTCCTCGCCGACCGCCGGCCCGAAGGCGCCTTCCAGTACACCAACCTCGCGGTGCGCGGAAAGCTGCTCGACCAGATCGTGGCGGACCAGATCCCGCGGGCGGTGGAGCTCGCCCCGGACCTGGTGTCCATCTGCGCGGGCGGCAACGACATCATCCGGCCGGGCACCGACCCGGACGAGGTGGCCGACCGGTTCGAGCGGGCCGTCGCGGCACTCGCCGCCGCGTCCGGCACCGTGCTGATCGCCACCGGCTTCGACACCCGGGGCGTGCCCGTGCTCCGCCGGCTGCGCGGCAAGGTCGCCACGTACAACGGACATGTGCGGGCCATCGCCGACCGGTACGGCTGCCCGGTGCTCGACCTGTGGTCGCTGCGCAGCGTCCAGGATCGCAGGGCGTGGGACGCCGACCGGCTGCACCTCTCGCCCGAGGGCCACACCCGCGTGGCGCTCCGGGCGGGCCAGGCCCTCGGCCTGGAGGTCCCGGCCGACCCCGAGCAGCCCTGGCCCCCGCTCCCGGCCCGGGGCACGTTCGACGTCCGGCGGGACGACGTCCAGTGGGCCCGCGAGTACCTCGTGCCGTGGATCGGCCGACGCCTGCGCGGGGAGTCCTCCGGCGACCACGTCACGGCGAAGGGGGCGCTGTCCCCGCACGCCATCAAGGAGCGGATCGCCTCGGTGGCGTGACGCGTCGCACGAGCCCGGCGGGCCGTCCCGGACAAGGGGGTACGGCCCGCCGGGCTCGCTGCGTCCGGCGGGCCGGCACCGGTCAGCGCGAGGGATCAGGGGGCCGTCCGAGGCGGGCTCCAACGGAACGAAGGGTCACGCGAACAGGGCAACTGGTGCGGCCTCGACGGTCAGCGTGCCGAAGCCGTCAGCGCCTCCCGCTCCAGACCCAGTTCGCGGGCCAGGGCCTCGTCCACCCACACGAGCGCCCGGCTCCGCGGCACCGCCGCGCCGTACGACGTCATCTGGACCGCGAGCCCGTCGAGCAGTGCGGTCAGCCGCAGCGCCGCACCGGCCGGGTCCGGGCAGCGGAACTCGCCCGCGTCCACGCCCTCGCCGATGACCTCGGTCAGCGCGGCCTTCCACTGCCGGTCGAGGTCCCCGGCGACCTCCCGCAGCACCGGCTCGCGCAACGCCATCGACCAGCTCTCGATCCACAGCCGCCAGCCCTTGGCCGGACCGGTGGGCGCGTACCACCGCACCGCGGAACGCAGCCGGCGCAGGGCCGTCGTGCGCCGGCCCAGCAGCTTGCGCAGATGGGCCAGGTCGGCCTCGGCCGCGTGTGCGAAGGCGGCGGCGACGAGCCGTTCCTTCGTGGAGAAGTGGTAGAGGACCAGCGCATTGCTCACCCCGAGCGCCGAGGCCACGTCGGAGATCCGGACCGCCGCCGCCCCCCGTGCCTCGATCTGCTCGATGGCCGCCCGCAGCAGCTCCCCGCGCCGCTCCGCCACGCTCAACCGCACCCTCGTCACGCCCGTCACCCTAATCCGACCGCCCGGCACCGCCCAAGAGGCCCTCGACGGCGGCGGCTTCACCCGCTGCGGTGACCCGGCGGGCCGAGAGACGGCCGGTGCCGCCGCGGCGGACCCGGTCCGCACGGAAGCGCTGTCGACGTCCGCACGGAAGCGCTGTCGCACCGGCCCCACATAATGGAAAGTCCGACCGACTTTCCTGGAGGTGCCGTGGCCGGTTCCCCTTCCCGAAGCTCCGCGCTCCGCGCGCTGCGCCCCGCGGCCTTCGGTGTGGACCCCAGCGGTGAGCGCATGGCGCGCATCCGCAGATCACCGCACTTCCAGGACGGGGTGTTCCAGAATCCCGGCGGCCCCTCGCGGACCCGGCCCTCCGCTTCGGCGCGGGACCTGGCGAAGGTCTACTTCGACAAGGACCGCCGCGCCCGCCGGGCCCCCCTCGGGACCGTGCCGGTGCACGCCACCACGCTCGCCGACCTCGCCCGTCCGCCGGCCGACGGGCTGCGTCTGACCTGGATGGGCCATTCCGCCGTGCTGGCCGAGATCGACGGGCACCGGGTCCTCTTCGACCCGGTGTGGGGCGAGCGCTGCTCCCCGTTCCCCTTCGTCGGACCGAAGCGGCTGCACCCGGCACCGCTGCCGCTGGCCGCGCTCGGCCCGGTCGACGTCGTGGTGATCTCCCACGACCACTACGACCACCTGGACATGCCCACCATCAAGGCGCTGGCGGACACGGACACCCTGTTCGCCGTGCCGCTCGGCGTCGGAGGCCACCTGGAGCACTGGGGGGTCGCCCCGTCCCGGCTGCGCGAGCTGGACTGGCACGAGTCGACCGAGGTCGGCGGCCTCACCCTCACCGCCACGCCCGCCCGGCACTTCTGCGGCCGGGGCCTGCGCAACACTCAGCACACCCTCTGGGCGTCCTGGGTCGTCGCCGGGGAGCGGCACCGCGTCCACCACAGCGGCGACACCGGTTACTTCGACGGCTTCAAGGACATCGGCGCCGATCACGGGCCCTTCGACGTGACGATGATCCAGATCGGGGCCTACTCGGACTTCTGGCCGGACATCCACATGACGCCAGAGGAGGGCATGCGGGCCCACGTCGACCTTCAAGGCGGCCGGGCGGGCCACGGCCTGATGCTGCCCATCCACTGGGCCACCTTCAACCTGGCGCCCCACCCCTGGGCCGACCCGGGTGAGGGGACGGTGGCGGCGGCCCGCGCGGCCGGGGCCCGCGTCGCCCTGCCCCGGCCCGGGGAGCCCTTCGAACCCACCTCCGGCACGGTGCCCTCGCAGCCGTGGTGGCGTGGGGTGGCGCAGGCACCGGCGGGCGGCTGGCCGGTGCAGGAGGCACTCACCGGCGCCGCGATCGGCGTCGCCGGTACCGCGGCAGCCGTGGCCCAGGATGATACGGAGAGTGACAATTCCGGTGGGGTTCCCGAGGGTGCCGAGGGTGCTCGGGCCCGCCCGGCGGGCTGACGGAGGACGCGCGGACGGCGCTCGGCACGAGGCCGGGGGGCGAGGCGCTCCCCGGCCTTCGTCATGTCCACGTGATCGTGAATGACCAGGTCCGACCGTTCTCCGACCACTTCTTGACGGTGCCGTGGCGGGTTTATCGGTCTGTCGTACGAGGCCTCATACCAGAGCGGGACGTACGCCGTAGGAGTTTGTCAACTGCCCACCGCACATGATGCGGTGGCGACTACGGTGAGTGTCGGTCGGGCGACGCGTGGCCGACATCTGTTCGTCTCTCGAGCCCGGCCGGTACGACGACATCGCGACGACACCACGACGACACAGTCGGCCCGCGCACCGCGCCGCGGGGATCGCGTCAACCACAGGTCGGACCAGGGAGCGGGGACCGGTACGTGCAGGCACAAGGCGGACGAGGGAGCGGGCGGGGCGAGGCGCCCCGCCGCCCGGGCCCGGCCGGCGGCGCCCCGGGCAGGAACGGCGCACACGGTGCCACCGGCACCCCGCGCGGACCGTCGGCCGACGGCCGTACGGGAACCGGAGCAGCACCCGGAGCGGCAGTGAGCACGGCGGGGGACCCTCGCGACCCGGCCGGCCCCGGCACCGGACCGGTGCCCGCGGTCCGGGGGCACGGCTCCCGCGGCGTCCGGGCCCGCACCGGCGAGCCCGGCCGGCCCGCCGCGAGCCCGCCGGGCGGCCCCGCCACCCGCCGGGCCGGCTCACGCGCGACGGCGTCCGACCCGCGCGGGCCGGGCTCCCGGGGCGACCGGCGCGAGGGCGGACGCCACGGGCGGCCCTCCGCCCGGACCGCCGCCGCACTCGCCGAGACCCACATACGGCCCCAACTGCTGCGCCTCGCCGTGCTGCCGCCGGTGGCGGTCGCGCTCAGCGGCTGCGCGGCCGTCCTGTTCACCGTCCGCTCCTCCGGCGTACGGCCCGGGCCCACGATGTGGGCGGTGCTCGGCGGGGCGGTGTCGGTGACGCTCGCCGGCATCGTCATCGCGGCGGTGGCCGCCGACCGCGCCGCCCGGCTGGTGCACGACCGCCTCACCACCCTGCGCCGGAGCACCGCCCGCCGCGAGGCCGACCTGCGCACCCTGGTCGACGACCTGCGCCGCGGCGACGGCCCGCCGGCCCGCAGCCACCCCGCCGAACCGCCCGCGGGCGCCGACGACTTCGACCTGCTCGCCGCCGACCTCACCCGCGCCCACGACGGCGCCGTCACCGCCGTCGTGCAGGCCTCCCGCCTGTCCAGCCAGGCGGGCAGCGAACAGAAGCTGGAGGTGTTCGTCAACCTGGCGCGGCGCCTGCAGTCCCTGGTGCACCGCGAGATCTCGATCCTCGACGAGCTGGAGAACGAGATCGAGGACCCCGACCTGCTCAAGGGCCTCTTCCACGTCGACCACCTCGCCACCCGCATCCGCCGCCACGCCGAGAACCTCGCCGTCCTCGGGGGCGCCGTGTCCCGGCGGCAGTGGAGCAACCCCGTGTCCATGACGGAGGTGCTGCGGTCGGCCATCGCCGAGGTCGAGCAGTACTCTCGCGTCAAACTGGTGCCGCCGATCGACGGCACCCTGCGCGGGCACGCCGTCGCGGACGTCATCCACCTCCTCGCCGAACTCGTCGAGAACGCCACCGTGTTCTCCGCCCCGCACACCCAGGTCCTGCTGCGGGCCAGCCTCGTCACCTCCGGCCTCGCCGTCGAGGTGGAGGACCGCGGCCTCGGCATGCCCGTCGGCGAGCAGGAACGGATGAACGCCCTGCTCGCCGACCCCGACCAGGTGAACGTGGCGAGCCTGCTCGCCGACGGACGCATCGGGCTGTTCGTGGTCTCCCAGCTCGCCAAGCGGCACGGCATCCAGGTCCGCCTCCAGACCAACATCTACGGCGGTGTCCAGGCGGTGCTGGTCGTGCCGCAGGCCCTGCTGGGCAGCGAGCCGGGAACCGCGGCGTCGGCCGCCCCCGGCGGCGGCCCCGCGGGCGGGGCGGTCACCGCGGGAGCCGCACCGGGCGGGGCGGTCACCGCGGGAGCCGCACCGGCCGGCCCGGCCCTCGCGCCCGTCCCGCCGTCCGCCGCGGCGGCCCGGCCGCACCCGCAGGGCAGCGCCCCCACCGCCGTGCCGGACACCGGTGTTCCGGCCGTCGCGCCGCCCCTTCCCGCACGGCACGCGCGCGAGAGCCGGGCCACCCCCGCCGAGGCGGTGCCGGGCATCACCGCCGAGGACCGTCTCGTCCTGGAGGAGAACGGCCTCCAGCCGCTCACCCCGCGCGGCGGCTCCCCGGTGCGCGGCACCATGGACAAGCCCCGGCTGCCCCGGCGCCGCGCCCAGGAGCACATCGTGCCCCAGCTCAAGGACGGTCCCGCGCCCCGCCAGGACACCGGCGACGTCGCCGGTCACGACCCCGACCTGATGGCGGCCTTCCAGCGGGGGATCAGCCTCGCCGAGGCCCAGCAGCAGCTGGACCCGGGCCCCGACGCGCCCGGCACCACCGGCATCCCCGGCGCCGCGGAGGCCGCCCCCGACGCGGCACCCCCCCTCCCGGACCGCACGGCCACCGGTCACGGCGCTCCGGCTCCCACCGCGGTCGGTCACACGGCCGTCGGTCAAACGGCCGTCGGTCAAACGGCCGTCGGTCAAACGGCCGTCGGTCACACCGCCCCGGAGCCCACCGCCGCGGATCGCACCGCCCCCGGCCTCCCGGCTCCCCGCCACGCCGACGGCAGCCTCCCGTCCCCGGGCCACACGGAGGCCCGCCCCGTCGACGGCAGCCTCCCGTCCCCGGGCCGCACGGAGGCCCGCCACGCCGACGGCAGCCACCAGCCCTCGGACCACACGGGGGCCCGCCACGCCGACGGCAGCCACCCGGCTCCCGGGCACACGGAGACCCGCACCGCGGAGACCCGCTCCG